>NC_020054.1:610000-961846 GCF_000331105.1 Fibrella aestuarina BUZ 2
AGCGAAGGTCAGATGGACAACTGGTTAATAGTCCAGTACTACCCGCTGATGCCAATCACTGACAAATTGATGGAGTCCACACGTCCTGCGGGAATAGGGCGTCACAGCGGCGGCTTCGGCCAAAGCGAGGGGGCGAAGTTGGTTTCAAGAAAAGGTGGTGAAGCGTCAGTCAGTGGGTACCCGTACCGCAAACCGACACAGGTGGTTGGGGTGAATAACCTAAGGCGCACGAGAGAATCATGGCCAAGGAACTCGGCAAGATAACCCTGTAACTTCGGGAGAAGGGGGGCCTACCCTCGCAAGAGGGAGGTTGCAGAGCAAAGGCCCAGGCGACTGTTTACCAAAAACACAGGACTCTGCCAAATCGAGAGATGACGCATAGGGTCTGACACCTGCCCGGTGCTGGAAGGTTAAGGGGGGATGTTAGGGGCAACCCGACGCATTGAACTGAAGCCCCAGTAAACGGCGGCCGTAACTATAACGGTCCTAAGGTAGCGAAATTCCTTGTCGGGTAAGTTCCGACCTGCACGAATGGTGTAACGATCTGGGCACTGTCTCAGCCATGAGCTCGGTGAAATTGTAGTAGCGGTGAAGATGCCGCTTACCCGCCACGGGACGGAAAGACCCCGTGCACCTTTACTATAGCTTAACATGGATCGCTGGTCTGGCATGTGTAGGATAGGCGGGAGGCGTTGAATCGGTGTCGCCAGGCATCGTGGAGCCACCCTTGAAATACCGCCCTTTTCAGACTGGCGGTCTAACCCCTAATCGGGGGACAGTGTTTGGTGGGTAGTTTGACTGGGGTGGTCGCCTCCGAAAGGGTAACGGAGGCTTCCCAAGGTTTGCTCAGGCCGGACGGTAATCGGTCGGGGAGTGCAATAGCAGAAGCAAGCTTGACAGTGAGGCAAACAGGCCGATCTGGTGCGAAAGCAGGGTATAGTGATCCGGTGGTACTGCATGGGTGGGCCATCGCTCAAAGGATAAAAGGTACGCCGGGGATAACAGGCTGATCTCCCCCAAGAGCTCACATCGACGGGGAGGTTTGGCACCTCGATGTCGGCTCGTCACATCCTGGGGCTGGAGAAGGTTCCAAGGGTTCGGCTGTTCGCCGATTAAAGTGGCACGCGAGCTGGGTTCAGAACGTCGTGAGACAGTTCGGTCCCTATCTGTGGTGGGCGTGGGATGATTGCGGGGATCTGACCTTAGTACGAGAGGACCGGGTTGGACGCACCGCTGGCGGATCGGTTGTCGTGCCCGCGGCACGGCCGAGTAGCTACGTGCGGAACGGATAAGCGCTGAAGGCATCTAAGTGCGAAACCGACCTCAAGATGAGTCATCTGTTAATAAAGGCTGTGGGAGACGACCACGTGGATAGGCGGCAGGTGGAGGTGTGGAGACACATGGAGCCGAGCCGTACTAATGAGCCTGAAAGGTTGACCGCTGATCAGTTGTAGATCAATGCTTGCCAGCACATTGTGTGTAAACTCTCTTCTCGATTGGTGAACGAACGAAACGATATTGATCGCGCCAATAAATTGGTGGGATCAGACGAGTAAGGAGGTTGGTAACGACGGGCGGGTGAACACCTTTTCCCATTCCGAACAGAGCCGTTAAGCCCCGCACTGCCGATGGTACTGGAGTCGAATCCGGGAGAGTAGGCGGTCGCCACCTCTGAAACAGCGAGAGCCGTGTTCCACCAGGAGCACGGCTTTTTGCATGTATACACCATACCCAAAAAGCGATCAATTCACAGGCACTAAATAGACACTAAACTGTTGAATCCGGCGTAAGGTGTCAAATTCACAACGCACCAAACGCTGTAAGTCATTCTACGATCGATAGTTCGCTGAGCTGATTAGTGGCCTCGAGTAAACCGCCTAATTTAGTTTGTTAGTGCTGCTCTTGATTAGATGAAGCACAGCATAGTGTGGTTGAGCTATATACTAGTCAATGAAAAAGCCCCCGGATAGATTATGATCTATCCGGGGGCTTTTTACTACTGTTTAACGCTTTCGCTACTGCAGGATCTCAGTCAGTTTTGCTTCCAGAGCGTCACCGCGTAAGTTCTTGGCTACTATTTTGCCTTCCTTGTCAATCAGAAACGTAGCAGGAATTGCACTTACGCCGTAGCGTTGAGCGGCTTCGGATTGCCAATATTTCAAATCGGATACGTGCGTCCAGGTAAGGCCATCGTTCCGGATAGCACGTACCCAGGCTTCGCGCTGACCGGGCCGGTCAAGCGAGACGCTGTAAATGGCAAAGCCCTTATCCTTAAATTTATTATACATCCGTACAACGTTGGGGTTTTCGTTACGGCAGGGACCACACCAGCTTGCCCAGAAATCGACGAGCACTAATTTGCCGCGTAGAGACGATAACGGAACCGTAGTGCCATTGGTATCAGTCAATGCAATTTCAGGCGCTTCAGCACCAACGGAGAGGCCTCTGATACGAGCAATGTTTCCAATGAATGATTTGGCGTGAGGCGAACTGATGCCAGCCTGCTCAAATTTCCGGGCCAATGTATCGAGCGTTGGGAAATCTGTCTCCGGATTCAGAAAGTTCGTCGCGTAGAGTGCTGCCAACGACGTACCTAGTTCAGGCAACATAGCCTTTACTTTCTTGGTCGTTTCGGCCGCTAGCCCATCGTAGGTCTGTTCAATTTGCGACATACTCTTTGCATCATTACGAGCTTGCGCTTCCTGATACGATTTCATCAGGTCTGTACCCTTGTCTCGGATATCGTTCTGTAGCTGGAGCAGCGTACGAAACAGATCATTCGACTTGGTACCTGTGACCGTAATTTTTGGTTTAGCAGGGGGCGCATTCTTGGCTTTTGGCTTTACGCCCGGCTCCGCCAAAACGGTTAACGTCTCACCGCCTTCCAGCAACACGGCCGCTTTTTCTTTAATCACGCCCATATTCACCAGATAAATGTTACCGCCCTCAGGTACGTTCGTTTTGAGCGTAAACTGCTTGTCGGCCGTAACGACGGCAGAGTCGAGCCGAACGGCAGGATTGGTGTTCGATTCCAGGTATACTTTCGAGCCGGGCGTTGCCATCGCAATCTGGCCTGTCACGGTCGAGGGTTTGGTAGCCTGGGCATTGGCCGCTACCGAAAATAAGCAGCAAGTCAGGCTGGTGACCGTGCTTAGTACGAATTGCTTCATCGTTTATTTGTCCTGTTTAGACACCCTGATAGTCAATATGTTTACGCCAGAGCAAGCATCAGGCCAGGCTTTTTGCCAACAGTTGATTCACCAACTTGGGGTCGGCCGAACCTTTTGACCGCTTCATGACCTCGCCAACAAACAAACCCATCAGGTTCTTCTTACCCTTGCGATATTGGTCGACCTTATCGGGCCAGTCGGCTAGCGTCTCTTCAATTAACGTTTGTAAGGCGTCGGTATTACGGTTCTGTAACAAGCCGTTAGCGGATGCTAGTTCAGCGGGCGATTGGCCAGGCTGAGTCACCATCAATCCGAAGATTGTTTGGGCGGCTGTTTGGCTAACCGTTCCTTCATCAATCAGCCGAATCAACGCTGCCAGCGAGGTAGCCGGTACAGGAAATTGCCCTTCCTGTAACAACTTATCAGTCAACTGCCCTTTGACAGGCCCCATAATCCAGTTGGAAGCCGCTTTGAAATTGGTAGTCTCAGCACATACCGCTTCAAAATAATCAGCGAGTTCGCGCGAATCGGTCAGCAGGGCCGCGTCGTAATCGGGCAAGCCGTAGTGTGTGCGGAAGCGGTCGTAACGCTCACGGGGAAGGGCAGGCATCGCGGCCCGAATGCGGGCTAGCCATTCATCGGAGATGACCACGGGCATCAGATCAGGATCAGGGAAGTACCGGTAATCATTCATGGTCTCCTTCTCGCGCATGCCAAAGCTTTGGCCTTTATCGGCATCGAACGTGCGCGTTTCCTGAATAATTCGTCCACCTTCTTCGGTTACCTTGATCTGCCGGGCAAACTCGGCTTCTACAGCGCGCTGCACGTTGCGGATCGAGTTCAGGTTCTTTACTTCAACCTTCGTCCCCAACTGCGTGTCGCCTTTGGGCCTGATGGAGATGTTGACATCGCAGCGCAACGAGCCCTCTTCCATGTTGCCATCACAAATACCCAAATAGCGAACGAGCCGACGAACCTCAGTCAGGAATTGCCCGGCTTCATCGGCCGAGCGCAGGCAGGGGTCAGTCACCATCTCGATCAGCGGTGTACCGGCGCGGTTATAATCCAGGCAGGTAGCGTCGGTATCGGCCGTGTGAATACTCTTGCCGGCATCTTCCTCCAGATGGATATGATGCAGTTGAACGACTGTATGTTCGATTTCACCGTCGGCATTTTTGGCCCGGATCGGAATACCACCGCCTACACAGATCGGCCCTTTATCCTGCGAAAGCTGATAGCCCTTTGGCAGATCAGGGTAAAAGTAATTTTTCCGGGCAAAAATGTTACGCCGGGTAATGCTGCTGCCGCAGGCAAGGCCCATTCGGACAGCGTACTCGACAGCCAGCCGATTAGGCCGCGGCAACGTACCTGGATGCGCCAGCGTAATGACGCTCACCTGCGTGTTTGGGTCGGCCCCGAAGGCGTTGGCATCGGCCGCAAACATTTTGCTGGCCGTGAGCAGCTGGCAGTGCACTTCCAGACCAATAACGGCTTCGTAACCGACTGACGATGTCGGAGTTATAAGAGATGATTCGACTTGCATTGCTACAAAGATAAGCTCTATCGGGCCGTAAGTGGTTTAGTTGACAGCCGTAAGTACTGGTAAACAGACTACCTTTTGAAACCTACTCCGTCGACTTCCCTCCGGCTTGCCGAACCTTGCCCGTAAGCTGCGCGTTGAAGCCTCTGTAACCTCGCTATTCGTCTGCCCGCATGGAGTGTCAGTACGTACCCCTATCAGCCACCGGCCAATTCTCGCAACTCTTTCTCGATTACCTCGATCAAAAACCAGCCTTGCGGGCTTTTTACGGCGATTTTCCGACTCTTAGTGCGTTCGACAAACAGATGGCGCAGCGGCAGTTTCCGAACGAAAACCGGGCGGTGCTGGTCGAGGTGCTGACCCAACAGTATAGTCAGATTGCGTCGAAGCCCGATCTGGAAGCACTCAATGATGAGAAGACATTCGTCGTAACGACGGGGCATCAGTTGAACCTGGGCACGGGGCCGTTGTATGTGGTGTACAAAATCGTGACCATTATCAACCTAGCCCGCAAGCTTAGCGCAACGTACCCCGGTTACCGGTTCGTGCCGCTTTACTGGATGGCGTCGGAAGACCACGATTTTGCCGAAATCAACCATTTCCGGCTGTTTGGACGTACCCACACCTGGCAAACCGAGCAGCGTGGTGCCGTCGGTCGGATGGACCCCCGCGAGCTAGCCAGCCTGTTTGCCGAAATACCCGAGAAACTGCCTTTGTTTGAGCAGGCGTACCTGAACAATGATACGTTGGCGAACGCGGCTCGTCAGTACATGCACGAGTTGTTCGGGCAGGAGGGGCTGATTTGTCTGGATGCCGACGATCCCGCACTGAAGCGCCTTTTCGCGCCGATCATGCGCGACGAATTGCTCCATCAACGTAGCAGCAACTTGGTCAACGAAACAACCGAGCAGTTGAACGCGCTGGGCTACAAAACGCCCATTTCGCCCCGCGACATCAATCTCTTTTACCTTACCGACGGTCTACGTGAACGCATTGTCCGCACGGAGGAAGGCGTGTTTAACGTGAATGGTACCCAACTCCATTTCACCGAAGAAGAGCTCCTGGCTGAACTCGATGCTCACCCGGAGCGATTCAGCCCGAACGTGGTAATGCGGCCGTTGTATCAGGAAGTCATTTTGCCCAATCTGGCCTACATCGGTGGACCATCAGAAGTGCCTTATTGGCTACAATTGAAAGCCGAGTTTGACCATTTTGGCGTGCCTTTCCCGTTGTTGATGCCCCGTAATTTCGCCCTGTATGTGCCCCGCGTCACAGCACGGCGTATTAACAAACTAGGCCTTGACACATCGGAGATGTTTCAGGATGTAGTGACCCTCAAGCGCCGGTATGTTGAGCATCATAGCGAGCATTGCCTGAAATTCGACGAAGAAAATAAAGCGGTCAGCAAATCGCTGGAAGCTATTCTGGTGAAAGCACAGCTGGTAGACCCAACCCTTGAAAAGGCGGTGCTGGCTGAAACAAGGCGCTTCGCCAATGCGGTAGCTCGTTTGGAGAAGAAGATGCGGCGGGCCGAAGAGCGGAACCAGGAAATAGGCGTGCGGCAATTATTGGCCGTGAAAGACGAGTTGTTTCCCGAAGGCACGCCGCAGGAGCGTATCGATAACTTCCTGACGTTCTACCTGAACGACCGTGATTTCCTGAAAAAGCTACTGGGTACGTTCAATCCGTTCGATTACCGGATGCAGGTTTGTCTGGAAGGGTAACGAGCCTGCCGTTTTCCCAGATCAATACACAGCATCCCGGTAACTACCGCCCAGCAGATCCTCGACATACTCGCGGGAGTTGCTGAGGCGCGGCACCTTATGCTGCCCACCTACTTTGCCCCGTTGGGTCATCCAGGCGTAGAACGTGCCGCGGGGCACGGCGTGCACCATAGGCTCCACCAATGCCATATCCCGGTAGCGTTTGGCGTCATAATCGGAGTTGAGTTGCCGCAGTGTTTCGTCGAGCACCTGCGTGAAGGTCGTCAGGCTGTCGGGCTCCCGGGCAAATTCGATCACCCATTCGTGCCCGCCCTGTTGCCGGCCGCTGACACGCCCGTGTTGCATGTAAACCGGGCCGGCGGTGTAATCGGCAATGACAGCGCCCGTCACCTTGCAGGCCTGCGTAATGGCCATCTCGGCGTTTTCGACGATAATCTCTTCCCCAAACGCATTGATAAACTGCTTGGTCCGGCCACTAATGCGGATGCGGTGTGGATACAACGACGTAAACCGGACAGTGTCGCCGATACGGTAGCGCCATAAACCGGCGTTGGTCGTGATCACCAGCGCGTAATTCCGGTTCAGTTCGACCTCTTCGATCGTATAGGCTTTGGGAAACGGCTGATCGGCTTCTTCAATCGGAACGAATTCGTAGAAAATGCCGTAATCGGTCATCAGCAACATTTCGTTGGCGAGCGTCAGGTCGTCCTGAATGGCAAAATAGCCTTCAGACGCGTTGTATACCTCCTGGTAAGTGATGGGTCGGCCGCCGAAAATATGCTGCTGGAACAGTTCACGATAGGGCTGAAAAGCGACTGCCCCGTGGATAAACACTTCGAAATTGGGCCATACGTCGAGAATCGAGGCAGCACCCGTCTGCGCCAGAATCTTCTGAATCAGCACCATGGTCCAGGTGGGTACACCCAGAATGCTCGTCACGTTTTCCTGCGACGTGATTCGGGCCATTCGGTCGAGTTTGGCCTCCCATTCGTCCATGAGCGCTACCTCGAGCGAGGGCGTCCGGATGAATTGACCCCAGGTGGGCAGGTTTTTCATGACCACCGCCGAGATATCGCCCGCTGCGCCGTTTCGGCTATACGGGTTCTCGTGGAGGCTGCCGCCGATGGATAAGCCCTTTCCGTCAAACACACGGGTGTCGGGTCGGTTGGCCACATAAAGAGCCATCATATCCTTGCCGCCTTTGAAGTGGCAATCGTCGAGGGCTTCGGGCGAAACCGGGATGAATTTACTGCGGGCGTTGGTAGTGCCCGACGATTTGGAAAACCAGCGAATGGGCGACGACCAAAGCACGTTTTGCTCGCCCTTCATGACACGCTCGATGAAAGGAAACAGGTCCTCGTAGCTCGATACGGGCACTTGTCGCTGGAAATCAGCCACCGACCGGATGTCGCTGTAGCCGTGCGCTTTACCCCACTGGGTACGTTTACCTTTTTGAATCAGTTGGCCAAAAACCCGCTGTTGGGCATCGCTGGGCCGCGCTTTAATCGCCTCGATCCGAGGTAAGCGACGACGAAGTAGCCAGGTTAGCGTGGTATTGAGCAGCGTCATACGGCGGGCTGTAGCAGAGCTTTGGCTTATAAACTTAAACGTTTGGCGTACTAACCACAAACTACGGCTGATAAACTCCTGTTCAAAGCTCTATCGCCCGGTCTGGGTAATCCGTAATTAAGCCATCGACACCCAGGTCGAGCAGTCGACGCATGTCTTTGGGGTTATTAACCGTCCAGGGAATGACCTTGACGCCTAGCTGATGCAATTTCTCGATGCCGTCCCGACTGATCAACTGGTAATTGGGGCTGTAAATGGCGGGTTTAAAACCCAGTTTTTCGAGGTTGTGGTCGATACCCCGAATGTTTTCCACGAGTGCCGACAGCCGCACCGGCAAGAGTTTTTTGGCCGTCATTTGCTGCTGCCACTGCTGCAACACGGCAAAATCGAAACTTTGAATCACCACGCGGTTGGGGTCGAGGTTGGCTTCTGTCAGAATCTGATTGACCAACCGACAAAACTCGGCGGGTTGCGGCTGGCTCTTGTCGTATTCGTCGCCCTCGCTTTTCAACTCGATGTTATACCCAAACCTGGGTACGTTGCCATTGACCCGGTGGGCTTCGACGGCGGCAATTACGTCTCGTAGCAACGGTTTGATCGCTGGCTGTTTCTGCTGCTCTGGGAAACGCGCGTTACCCCGCCTACCCACATCGTATTGCTTAATGTCGGCATACGGCATACGGTACAGCACCAGCCATTTCTGCTCGTCTTTCGTAACCGGCGTACCATCGGGTTTAGTGGTAAACTCGGCGTTGAAATACGGCTCATGCGACACCACCACCTGCCCATCCTGGCTAACGACCACGTCGAGCTCAAGCGTATTGACACCCAGATTCAGTGCTTTCAGAAAGGCCGGGATGGTGTTCTCGGGCATCAGGCCCCGGCAACCCCGATGTCCCTGCAACTCGTAGTTACGAGGGGTACGTTGTTGGGCCGTCAGAAGGTTGGTGGAAAGCAACATGAGCAAACCGAGGAACAACCGCATAGAAAACAGCTTATCGGCGGATGTTTTGTACAAAGGAAGCGATCCCCTCGGCCGACGTACCCGACTCCTGAAGGTGCCGGATAAACGCGCTCCCGATGATGGCTCCGTTGGCAAACTGGCAGGCCGAGTCGAACGTGTCCTGGTTGTTGATACCGAAACCAATCAGCCGGGGGTTGCGCAGGTTCATGGCCTGAACCCGGTCAAAATAAGCCCGCATGGTGTCGTTGATGCCCGATACTGACCCCGTGATGCTGGCCGACGAGACCATGTAGATAAACCCGTCGGATACCTCGTCGATAAACCGAATGCGCTCGTCGGACGTCTGGGGCGTAATCAGGAAGATATTCAGGATGCCGTAGCGATCAAAAATAGCCTTGTATTCATCCACGAACAGATCAAACGGCAGGTCGGGCAGAATCACGCCGTCGACGCCTACTTCCTGGCATTTCTGGCAGAACGCTTCCACGCCAAACTGCAAAACGGGATTAACGTACCCCATCAGCAGAATCGGTACGTTGATTTCCTGCCGACAACCCGCCAGCTGCTCGAACAGCACTCTCAGGCTCATGCCGTTTTCGAGGGCCACGCCATTGCTTTGCTGAATGGTCTCCCCGTCGGCTACGGGGTCAGAATAAGGCATACCAATCTCGACCAGATCGACCCCAGCCTGTTGGAGGCCACGCAATACCGTGCGGGTGTCGGTCAGTTGCGGAAAGCCCGCGGTAAAGTATACGTTCAGCAGTCGTTCACTCTTCTGCGCAAACAACTCCGTAATGCGGTTTTGGGTAATCGTCATGGATAGCTTTGGTGGTCATTGGTGGTCATTGGTAGTCCTTTGCTGTGCGTCATTCGTTGTAAAAACCGATTAATGACGCACAGCAAAGGACTACCAATGACCACCAATGACGTTTTTAAAGATACTTCGTATACGTACTGAGGTCTTTGTCGCCGCGGCCTGAGAGGCAAACCACCACCACATCGTCTGGCTGAAGCGGCAGTTCGTTGAGCGTGGCCAGAGCGTGTGCCGTCTCGAGGGCGGGAATAATGCCTTCCAGCTTGCTGAGGTTGAACGCGGCTTTAACGGCTTCGTCGTCGGTGATGCTGTAGAACGTACCCCGCCCTGAGTCGAACAAGTGCGCGTGCAGCGGCCCAATACCCGGGTAATCAAGTCCTGCCGAAATCGAATACGGCTCGGTAACCTGCCCATCTTCGGTCTGCATCAGGATGGTGCGCGAGCCGTGCAGTACACCCGGCTTACCCAGGGCTGTGGTCGCGGCCGAGTGACCCGACGTGATGCCGTGCCCAGCGGCTTCGGCCGCAATCAGTTGCACCGACGGCTCGTCGAGAAAATGGAAAAATGCCCCGGCGGCGTTGCTGCCACCGCCCACGCAGGCCACCACGTAATCGGGTGTTTCGCGGCCTTCTTTCGCCAGCAATTGTTTCCGAATTTCTTCCGAGATGACCGACTGAAACCGCGCAACCATATCCGGGTAGGGGTGCGGCCCCACCACTGAGCCGATGATGTAATGCGTATCGACGGGGTTATTGATCCAGTGGCGCATGGCCTCATTGGTCGCGTCTTTGAGCGTTTGGCTACCCGACCGGGCGGGACGTACCTCGGCACCCAGCATCCGCATCCGGTCGACGTTGGGCTTCTGGCGCTCAATGTCGATAGACCCCATGTAGACGATGCACTCAAGGCCCATCAGCGCGCAGACCGTGGCAGTTGCTACGCCGTGTTGCCCGGCGCCGGTTTCGGCTACGATGCGTTTTTTGCCCAGCCGCTGTGCCATCAGAATCTGACCAATGGTGTTGTTGATCTTGTGGGCGCCTGTGTGGCAAAGGTCTTCGCGCTTGAGGTAGATACTCGCCCCAACCTGCTCAGACAGCCGCTTGGCCAGAAACAAGGGCGTCGGCCGACCAACGTAGTCGATCAGTAATTGCTGAAATTCAGCCTGAAAGGCCGGGTCAGCCATGATGGCAAGGTAATTCTGCCGAAGCTCTTCTACATTCGGGTAGAGCATTTCGGGAATAAAGGCCCCGCCAAAATGACCGTAAAAGCCTTTATCCGTTACCGAAAAGGAAGCTTGTGATTCAACTATGGTTTGCATATCAATTAGTGCTTTACGAGCCGCAGGCCAAGGGCGGTGAGATGGTCGAAGTCGTTATCGGCTGTGTGCAGTTCCATATCCAGATAGAGGGCTGTGGCGGCTATCCAGATATCATTCTTGCCCATATTACGGGCTGTTGTTTTTAGTGGAAGAGGCTTGAATTTATTCTGGCTATAAGCATCGATTTGCGCATAAACAGGAATGAGATCCGGCTCAACTTCAGCAATAGGGTAACGATCAACTAGGTAGTGCATAAAGGCAACTCGTTGGCTTCCCCAATCAGCTTTCAGTGCAAACGACTCTAGTTCGGCGGCTACAATCAACGGAATGATTGTTAGAGGCGGTGGCAACTCTCTTCTCCGTATGTGTTGCAACAACACATTGGTGTCGTAAATCATACGTCACCCCGGTCACCTTCCGCTATTAATTCGTCCATGCGCCGGTTCTCTTCATCGGTAAATTCAGGAAATTCTAGCAGGAACGGCTCGCGTATAGCTGTTGCTTCCAGAAAGCGATCAACGCCCCAGCGTTTTATGTCGCTAGGCTTATAAGTGTTCAACCGCCCTTTCTTCATGGGTGGTATGTCATCTTCTAAACGCTTTATCGTTTCCATTAGCTTCTTATTTAATGGGTTCCCTCACGCCTCTTCTTCTTCCTCGATGGGGCGGAGGCGGGCAATAAGCTCCTTCACTTTGTCAACATCTTTTACCCCCGGTGCCGTTTCAACCTGACTGTTTACATCGACGCCGTAGAGCTTCATCCCTTTCAACTGTTCGAGCTGGTCGAGGTTGTCGAGACCAATGCCGCCGCTGATAAAAAACGGCTTCGTGTTGTCGTAGTTTTTCAGCACACTCCAGTCGAAGGTGATGCCGTTGCCGCCGGGCTGATCGCCTTTGGCATCGAACAGGAAAAAGTCAGAAAAGGCTTTGTAGTTGTTCAGCATCGAGAAGTTGAACGACCCGTCGACCCGAAACGCCTTGATGATGTTGATACCCCGGTTTTGCAGGCTGCGGCAATACTCCGGCGTTTCATTGCCGTGAAGCTGCACATACTGGAGGTCGTACTTTTTCACGTTTCGCAAAATGTAGTCGGGGCTGGCGTTGACAAACACGCCTACCTTCCGTATCGATCGGGGCAGCGCCTTCACGGTTGCTTCATCGAGCAACTCACCCACAAATCGGGGCGATTGATCGTAAAAAATGAAGCCGATAAAATCTGGATTTAAGGCCGCGATTTCCGCCAGATTGGGCGCGTCGCGCATGCCACATACTTTGATCTTCATACGGTCAGAGACGATTGGGTACAGGTTGTACGTTGCTGTTGGTAATCGGCGAGCAGGCTGGTCAGGGCGGCGGCCGGGTCGTTGGTTTTCATGAACGCCTCGCCAATCAGGAAGGCCCGATAGCCCGCTGTGTAGAGCTTCACCATCGTAGCGGCATCCTGCAAGCCACTTTCAGTCACCTTCACAAACTGGTCGGGAATCTGATCAGCGAGTTGAAGCGACGTATCGATCGAGGTCACAAAGGTCTTCAAGTTTCGGTTGTTAACACCCACCAGATCAACGGTTTCGCATAAAGAACGTTGTAATTCGTCAGCATCGTGTACTTCCAGCAAAACCTCCAGGCCTAGCTCTTGCGCCTGCTGACTCAACGAACGTACCTCGGCGGGCGACAGGCAGGCCGCGATGAGCAGCACCAGGTCGGCACCCCAGGCTTTCGCCTCCAGCAACTGATAGCCGTCTATTACGAAGTCTTTACGTAGAATGGGGGTGGTTGGGTTGCTTGCCCGTGCCGCCTGCAAATCGGCCGGCGTACCCCCAAAAAACGGTTCGTCGGTCAGCACCGACAGTACGGCTGCACCCGACGCAACGTACCCAGCCGTTGTTTCGGTGACCGAATGCCGATCGTTGATGACCCCCTTGGAAGGTGACTTCCGCTTGTACTCGGCAATCACGCCCGACGAGCCCGGGGCCAGCAGCGCCGCCCGTGCCGAATTGACCGCCCGCCCGAACAGCGGTGCCTGACGTAATTCTGCTTCTGAAACGGCGGCCTTACGGTGGGCAACTTCTTCCCGTTTGCGGGCAATAATCGTATCGAGAATGGTCATGGTAAGGAATGTACAATTGACAATGAATCGGTTCCTGTCAACCGTACACTTAGTTATCACTTCATCAATAAGTCAAAGGCCCGCTTGGCCTTTCCGCTTTCGAGCGACTCCCGCGCCATCGCTACGGCATCGGCGGGGGTAGTTGCCTTCTGGGCGGCGAGTAGTGCCATAGCCGCGTTGGCCAGTACGGCCTGGGTTTGAGCGGGTGTACTTTCGTTGTTCAGCACATTCAGAAAAATCGCTGCCGACTCTTCTGCCGTTTTCCCGCCCGACAGGGCCTCGGCCGACAGTCGGTCGAAACCCAGATCCGCCGGATTCAGCATCGTTTCGGTGCGATCGGTAATGGCTTTGAACGGGCCGGTCAGTGACACTTCGTCATAGCCATCGAGCGAATGCAGCACCATAAACTGCTTGTCTGTCTGCTGATAAAGGTACGCATAAAGGCGGGCCAATTCAAGGCTAAACACACCGACCAACTGTTTGGGTGGGCGCGCTGGATTGACCATCGGGCCCAGCACATTGAAAAAGGTTTTAACCCCCAACTCCTTTCGAATGGGCGCTACGTTTTTCATGGCCGGGTGAAACAGCGGGGCGTGTAGAAAGCAGATACCAGCCGTATCCATTTTGCGCTTCAGCGTGTCGATATCGTTGGTGAAGGTGTAGCCGAGCCGTTCCATCACGGTGCTTGAGCCCGTCAGCGACGAAACCCCGTGGTTGCCGTGTTTAGCTACCCGCTGCCCCGCACCCGCCACTACAAAAGCTGACAAGGTAGAGATGTTGAACGTGTCTTTGCCGTCGCCGCCGGTGCCACAAACGTCCATCGCATCATAGCCGTCCAGATCCACCGGCAGGCAGAGTTCCAGCATGGCGTCGCGGAAGCCTTCCAACTCTTCCACCCGAATGCTGCGCATCATGTAGACCGTGAGAAACGCCGCGACCTGCGAGGGGTTGTATTCGCCCCGGCCAATGCCCAGCAACACCTGCTTCGCCTGATCTTTAGCCAGCGTTTTATATTCAAAAAGGTGATTCAGAATCGCTTTCATGATTGCAAAAAGTAAGCGACTGAACGAGCGAAAGAGTGCGTTTCGAAACGTTCGAAAAGAACGTACCTGAGCTACACGCGCTCGTTCAGTCGCTCACTCATTAGTTTTTTATCCAGTTTTTCATCATTTGCACACCGCCTACCGTCAGCACCGATTCGGGGTGGAACTGCACGCCCCGTACATCGTAGCGGGCATGGCGCAGGCCCATCACGCGGCCGTTTTCGTCTTCGGCTGTCACCAGCAGATCGGTCGGTAGTGAGTCGCGCACCACCGACCACGAATGATAGCGGCCAACGGTCAGGTCGTCGGGCATATCCGCGAAGAGGGGTTCGTCGTGGTCAAGCACGCGGGCCGAATGCGCCACGCCGTGCAGTACGTCGCCGAGGTTTTCGAGCGTCGCGCCAAACACTTCGCCGATAGCCTGATGTCCCAGACACACGCCCATGATAGACTTCGTCGGGCCGTATTCGGCAATCAGCGGCTTCAGAATACCCGCCTCATCGGGAATACCCGGCCCCGGCGACAGCAGAATCTTGTCGTAAGCGCTCACCTCTTCGACGCTGATCTTGTCATTCCGAATCACATCGGGACGCAGGCCCAACTCACGCAGGATATAGACCAGATTGTAGGTGAACGAGTCGTAATTATCTAAAACGAGAAGTTTCATAGTTGAAATGAATTAGGTCATTTAGCTGCGCTGTCATTGATAGCCATTCTTCGAAGAAAAAACCATGAATGACTATCAATGACAGCGCAGCCAAATGACAGCGCAGCTAAATGACTATAATGCTTGGGCCTGTTGAATAGCAGCGCGCAGGGCGCCCAGCTTGTTGTGCACTTCCTGTACTTCGCTCTCCACCACCGATTTGGCCACGACACCCGCGCCCGCCTGGTAGTAGAGTGTGTTGTTCTGGCTCATAAACGTGCGGATCATGATGGCGTGGTTAAACTCGCCGTCGAAGCCCATGTAGCCGATGCTGCCCGAATAAAACCCCCGGCTCTGGTTTTCGTAGCGGTCGATCAGCTGCATGGCCATGTGCTTGGGCGCGCCCGACAACGTACCTGCCGGAAACGTCTCGGCCACAATTTGCAGCGGATCGGCCCCGTCGTTCAGCTTGCCCACTACCTTGGAAACCAGGTGAATCACGTGTGAGTAGTACTGAATCTCCTTAAAGGTTTCGACGTTCACCACATCGCAGTTACGGCTCAGGTCGTTGCGGGCCAGATCCACCAGCATCACGTGCTCGGCCGATTCTTTGGGGTCATCGTACAGCTTCTGGGCGAGTTCGGCATCTTTCAGGTCGTCGCCCGTGCGGCGGAATGTACCGGCGATCGGATAGATCGTCGCCTGCCCGTCTTTCACCACAATCTGCGACTCGGGTGAGGAGCCAAACAGTTTGAAATTGCCGTAATCGAAATAGAACAAATAAGGCGACGGGTTCAACGACCGCAATGCCCGGTACACGTTGAACTCGTCGCCCTGAAATGGCGTCTGAAAGCGCCGCGACAATACAATCTGGAAGACATCGCCCCGCCGGCAATGGTCGATACCGTGCTGAATAACGCCCCGGAATTCATCGTCGGAGAAATTCGACGTTTCGTCGCCCGTTGTTGAAAACGAATAGAGCGCGTAGTTCCGGCTGGTAATGAACGCCGCTACTTCGTCGAGCTGGCTGGCGGCTGGTTCGGTGTCTTCCTGTACGTAGTTGTGTTCGAAGAGGTGCAACTCATCTTTGAAATGGTTGATCGCGATAACGTACCTGTATACCTGAAAAACGGCCGCCGGAATGCCGTTTTCGGTCGGCACAGGTGCCGACAGCCGGATATCTTCAAACCCCTCGACCGCCGGAAAACCGAAGTAGCCAAACAGCCCGTTGGAGATAAACGAGAACCCCGACGGCTCGGCCACAAACTGCTGCTTGAATTCGCGGAGGGCGGGCATCAACTCACTGGCGGTGATAGGACGTTGCTCTTCATCCTGACCCGGCATGGCAACGCTCAGCGTACCGGCGTTGTAACTAAACCGCGCCACGGGATCAAACGCGATGTACGAGAAGCTGTTGTCGTTGCCGTGGTAGTCGGCGCTTTCGAGCAGGATGCTATTGGGGTATTTGTCCCGAACGCGCAGGTAAATGCTAACGGGCGTGATAATGTCGGCCAGCATGCGGCGATGCTGGGTACGTACCCGGAAGCGCCGATCGGTGAGTATTGAGGTCGTCATGGCTTAATGGCTTAAGCGGTTTGGTTTGATGGAAAAAGAAAAGGCTCACCGGGATGACGGTGAGCCTTTTTTGGTAGTGTATAGAACACAGCGCGGCAACCCTCATCCCTTGCAGGAAAAGTGCCACCACCACGCTTTGTTGTTAATCTGGTTCATGTTCTATGGTTTGCTTTGAACGTAGGACGTCACGTTCAAACCGATTGTTACTTTTTCTAGTCGGGGTGGCGGGATTCGAACCCACGACCTCTACGTCCCGAACGTAGCGCGCTACCAGGCTGCGCTACACCCCGTTTGAGTTGCAAAAATAAGCGAATTGCGATCGATTCCGTTCACACAAACCAAAAAATATGACCAATTCCACAGCGTACGTTGTTATCTAGGGAAACAGTCAACGCACTTTATGCCTGAACTACCCGAAGTCGAGATCCGGCGGATGTACCTGGAGGCCACCTCGCTCGCCCAACCCATCGACTCCATCACTGTCGAAGACAAGAAACTACTTACCACCGAATTCGATACGCTTTACGAAAAACTCGAAGGTCGCCAGTTCACCCATACACGCCGGGTTGGTAAAAACCTGTTCATCTACACCGACGACCCCCGCGTGATTTTGCGGATGCATTTCGGCATGACCGGCGACTTGGAGTATTACCACAACTCCGTCGACCGGCCGCGGCATGCGCGCATCGTCTTTTACTTTACTAACGGCTTTTGTCTAGGCTTCATCTGCCCCCGCAAATTTGAGCGGATCGGGCTGGTCAACGACGTCGATGAATTTCTGCGGTTGAAGAAGATTGCGCCCGATGCGCTGTCTATTGAGCTGGGTACGTTGCGGGACAAGCTGAAAAAGCGCCGATCGCCCATCAAACCCGTGCTGCTCGACCAGTCGACGACCGCCGGGCTGGGAAACTGGATTGTCGATGAAGTCTTGTTTCAGGCCAAGGTTCACCCATCGGCGGTCAGCGCTGAGTTGTCGGAGGCCGAAGTCGAAGCAATTCATGAGGCCATTCAACTCGTGCTGAAAACGGCCATCGCGAAGGAAGCGGTCTACAAAGATTTCCCGCGTTCGTTTCTGATCCACGTGCGCGAGTGGGACGATTCGCCCTACGACGACGTGGAAGCGCACAAGGTTTGCCCGCGTTGCGGTACTCCCATCGAACGAACCGAAGTGGGTGGCCGTACGACCTTTTTCTGCCCTAACGAACAGGTACTTGGGTAAGCCGTTACCTTTGCCGGATAATCTTTTCCGCTAACCGTACTACGTACCTGACCATGAAAATTGCGATTCTGGGCTGCGGCAACATGGGCATGGCCTTCGCCAAGTCGTTTCTGCAATACGATCTTGTAAAAAAGGATGACCTGCTGCTCATCGAAAAGAGTAGCGAGCGATCAGCCGCCCTGCGTGCCGAAAAGGCAGGCGTGGTGGTCGATACTATCGGCCCCCGCGTCGGCGACGTCGACCTGATTATCCTGTCCGTAAAGCCGCAGGATTTCGCCTCAGCCCAGGAGGAGCTAAGGGCGGTGATTCAGCCCCGGCAGGTGGTGCTATCCATCATGGCGGGTATCCCGATCAACCTGATTCAGGAGCGATTGGCGCATCGGATGGTGATCCGCGCCATGCCCAACACACCGGCAATGCTCGGGATGGGCATTACGGGTTTCACCGCCTCACCCGAGGTAGATGCCGCCAGCCTGCGCCGGGTCGAGAACCTGATTAACGCTACGGGCCGGTCGATCTTTCTGGACGATGAAGCCATGCTCGACGCGGTTACGGCGCTCAGCGGTAGCGGCCCGGCTTATTTCTATTACGTCGTGAAGGCGATGGTGGAGGCCGGTAAGCAGATGGGTTTCGACGAAGGTACGGCCTCGCTGCTGGTGAAGCAGACGATGCTGGGTTCGTACCACCTCATCAATAACGCCGATAAATCGCTCGACGACCTCATCAAGGCCGTGGCCAGCAAAGGCGGTACCACCGAAGCCGCCCTACGCACTTTTGAAGCCGGTACGTTGGCCAACACGCTCGTGGCTGGTATTCAGGCCGCTCAGGTACGTGCCACCGAGCTATCGAAGGGATAAGGCGATCTGCTGATTATAACGTGCAAGAGGCCCAATAACGAAGATGATCTCTCGTTGTTGGGCCTCTTGCATTTGGATGGGGCTAAGCGCTCTGGAGAAAAATCATACCCCTGTATAGGTAAACGGCGTAATGGCCCGTAGTTCCGCTTTTACGCTATCCGTCACATCGAGGCCGTCGATAAAGTGGCTGATCGTTTTCTGGGTGATGGCTTCGTTGGTGCGGGTCAAGGCTTTAAGGGCTTCATAGGGTTGCGGATAGCCTTCGCGGCGCAGCACCGTCTGGATACCCTCGGCCACTACGGCCCAGTTGGCCTCCAGGTCGGCGGTGATCGCGGCCTGGTTCAACTCAAGTTTGTTCAAGCCTTTCAGGGCGGCTTTCAGGGCAATCACCGAATGCGCGAAGGGCACCCCAACGTTTCTGAGTACGGTCGAATCGGTAAGATCGCGTTGCAGGCGCGAGATAGGTAATTTGGCTGCCAGATGCTCAAACAGGGCGTTGGCAATGCCGAGGTTCCCCTCAGAGTTCTCAAAATCAATCGGGTTTACCTTGTGCGGCATCGCACTCGACCCCACTTCGCCCGCTTTGATTTTCTGCTTGAAATAATTCATCGAGACATACGTCCAGATGTCGCGGTCGAGGTCGATCAGGATGGTGTTGAGCCGTTTATAGGCGTCAAACAGTGCCGCCATCATGTCGTAGTGCTCGATCTGCGTAGTGTACTTACTCCGCACCAGGCCCAGGCTGTCGACAAACCGATCGCCAAACTCTTGCCAGTCGATGGCAGGGTAGGCTACCGTGTGCGCGTTGAAATTGCCCGTTGCCCCACCGAATTTGGCCGATGCCGGAATCTGAGGCAGCATAGCCAGTTGCTTTTCGAGCCGTTCGCAGAAGACCAGCAACTCTTTACCCAGCCGGGTCGGTGAGGCGGGTTGCCCGTGGGTACGTGCCAGCATGGGTACGTCTTTCCATTGCTCGGCCAGTTCCTGTAACCGCACGTACACCTGCCGATAAGTTGGTTCGATCTGCTCGTTGAGCGCTTCCTGCAACAGCAGTGGAATCGCCGTGTTGTTGACGTCCTGTGAGGTCAGGCCAAAGTGAATGAACTCCAGAAACGGCTCTACCGACAGGCCTTTCAGTTTCTCTTTGATGAAATACTCGACCGCCTTCACATCGTGATTGGTAGTCGCTTCGATGGCCTTGACCCGCTCGCCGTCGGCCTCGGAGAATTGCTGATAGAGCGTCCGTAGCGTTGGGTAAATGGCCTTATCAACACCAGCGAGTTGGGGCAGCGGTAACTCGCAGAGCGCGATAAAATACTCAACCTCGATCCGGACGCGGTAGCGAATCAGGCCCAATTCCGAAAAATAAGGACTCAGTGCATCGACCTGTTTGGCGTAGCGGCCGTCGATGGGAGAAATGGCATTGAGAGACATATAGGGTCAGTTTCGAGTTTGGCGTTTCCTATTTGACGTTGCTACGCCTCCCGGATAAAGCGAACTCGAAACTAGTTTTAAAATGGATTGAAATACAGGCCAAGACCGACCCAGGAAACAGTTTGGTACTCATACTGGCCATAGGGCCGGTATCCGTAATACATATCGAGCATGGCCGTCAGGTTCTGCGACGAGCGCCCCAGTTCATAGCCGACGCCTGCGTGAATGCCCGGTTTAAAATCGGTCTGCTGCCAGAATTTGGCGTCTATACCAGCCACAAGCCGTTGCCGCATGGACCCCGGTTGCCGATAATATGCGCCAACCTGCGCGTTGAATCGGTCGCGCTCCCGTGTGTTGCGCGTGCACACGCCTACGTTGCCATACACGCGCAGCCCAATGGGAAAATCACGACTGGCTGTGAAGTCGAGCAATTCGTAATTAACAGCGTTAGGCGTGTAATAATTGAGTTGATAGCGGATCACATAATCATCGCCAAGGTGCGAGGAGATGTGATAAAGCCGGATGCGGTAGCTGTTGCGACCCCGGCGCAGGTTGTACCAGAAACTTAGCCGATAGTCGGTGTTGATGATCTTGTAAACCAGTTGACCCGGCTTTTTGGCGAGCCGCGACGTATCGTTGAACACCTGAAACTGGGTGTACGAAGCCACATCGAGTCCAAACTCATGAGCCTGTCCGGGAGCGGTGGTGACACGGTAGAAGGGTTTATGAAACCCAAAGGCAAACGGAACGATGGTACCCTGGTTCAGCTCCCGGTCGCGCTTGTCGAAATCGGTGGCGTTGATGCGCCGTTCGCCGGTGGTATTGAAGTAGGGGAGGGCACTACCGTAGACCTGCGCTTCGAGCGGATCGAGCAGGATGGGCGCAAACAGGTGATTTTTGGGAAACCACTCTTTGCGAGGGTAAGCCGTTGTATCGGTAGCCGATTGAGAACGAACCGCGAGGCTCAGGAGGCACAGCGCCCCGGTCAGTAAAGCAACTCTCATGCAGTGAGGTCGTGGGGAAAGCACAAAGCTACCAAAAAACAGTGGGCCTCTCTCCAGTTCACCCCTCGCTGTTGCGCCATTACAAGATAAGGTGGTGCCCCGCGACGAAACAGCCCTGAACATGGGGAACGTACACATGTCTACGTCCTTACACTCGCAAAATGGGGCCATCAACCAACCTTTTGACCGTTGCGGAGTACTTACTGTGAGTAAGCGCCAATGGGGCTACTTATTTGGCGTCAATAAAACACACGCAACGATGGATGTACAGGAAAATATGGACGATGTCCGCCTCGATATTGAATCAGTCGGCTTCACCCTTAGTGATACGATGGAGGCGACGGTGCTTGAGTCGCTGGCCAAGCTGCGGCGCTTCTACAAGGGCGACGTGATCACGGCCGAGGTCTACATGAAGCTGGAGCCCAATCAGCGCAGCAACGAAAAACACGTAGGCATCAAATACGGCGTTCCCGGCAATGATGTCTTCGCCGACGATAACGGCGACGATTGGTATACGCTGCTCCACAACGTGGTGGCGAAGTTGCAAAAGCAATTGGAAAAGCGGTTCGGCAACCATACCAACGCCAACCGCGGCAACATCGACGACATTGACCCAGCCAGTTTGGCCTAGTTGTCAATAACTCAAACCGGCTGAGGAAAACGTACCTGGTTGAGTTGCCCACAATGGGTACGTCGGCTAGGTACGTTTGTTTTGTACGGCGACCTCATTCCACGTAATCTTGGGTCTGGACTATATATTAAAACGAAACGACGTACCGAATCGCTGGGTCAACCAGTCGACAGGTACGTCGTTTCTTTTTAATATAAGTTATAACCTATGAGGTCATTTACGATCCGCACATTTCGCAGCCTTCTGGGTCATCCAGAGAGCATTGCATGGCCGCGTAGGCGAGCTCGGCTTCCGATACCTGCGGGGCCTGCGCCGATGCTTGCGCAGCGTGCTCCTTGGCATAACCTACATAGTCGAGTGGTTTTTCGACCGGCGCGGTTTCGGCCATCGCGGGTTCGAGTTGTGGCTCGGCCTGCGGCTGCACCACGGTGAACTTCACGGCGTCGGTAGCGGCTTTGGTACGCAGGTAATACATACCCGTTTTCAGGCCCGCTTTCCAGGCGTAGAAGTGCATCGACGTCAGCTTGCCGAAGTTGGCATCCTGAATGTGGATGTTCAACGACTGCGACTGGCAGATGTAGGCGCCCCGGTCGGCGGCCATGTCGATAATGTGCTTCTGCTTGATCTCCCAAACCGTTTTGTAGAGGTCTTTCAGGTGCTGCGGAATATTCGGAATATCCTGTACCGAGCCGTTGGCCAGAATCAGGTTATTCTTCATCGCCTCGTTCCAGAGGCCCAGTTTCACCAGATCACGCAGCAGGTGCTTGTTTACCACCACAAACTCGCCCGACAGCACGCGGCGGGTGTAAATGTTGCTCGTGTACGGCTCGAAGCACTCGTTGTTGCCCAGGATCTGGCTCGTCGAGGCCGTCGGCATGGGAGCCAGCAGCAGTGAGTTGCGAACGCCGTGCTCAACCACCTGGGTACGTAGCGCATTCCAGTCCCAGCGGCCCGACTTTGGCGTTACCCCCCACATATCGAACTGGAATTCACCATTCGAGATGGGCGACCCTTTCCAGGTTTCGTAGGGGCCGTCTTTCTTCGCCAATTCCATCGAGGCCGTCATGGCCCCGTAATAAATCGTTTCGAAAATATCTTCGTTGAGGCGGCGGGCTTCGTCGCTTTCAAACGGCATCCGCAGCATGATAAAGGCATCGGCCAGACCCTGCACACCCAGACCGATCGGCCGGTGGCGCATGTTGCTCCGACGGGCTTCTTCAACGGGGTAATAGTTCAGGTCGATGATCTTGTTCAGGTTGCGAGTGGCAATCTGCGTGACCTCCATCAGTTTCTGGTGATCGAAGCGCAGAATGCCGTCGGTCCCCTTCGTGATGAATTTCGGCAGGGCAATGCTGGCCAGGTTACACACCGCCACCTCGTCGGGCGAGGTGTACTCCATGATCTCGGTGCAGAGGTTGCTCGACTTGATGGTGCCGAGGTTCTTCTGGTTCGATTTCCGGTTAGCCGCATCCTTATAAAGCATGTAGGGCGTGCCGGTCTCGGTCTGGGCTTCCAGAATCTCGAACCACAGCTCTTGTGCTTTTACCGTGCGGCGGGCGCGGCCTTCGCGCTCGTAGCGCGTATACAGCTCCTCAAACTCGTCGCCATAGGCATCGCTCAGGCCGGGGCACTCGTGCGGGCAGAACAGCGACCAGGTGTCGTTGTCTTCCACGCGCTTCATGAACAGGTCGGGCGTCCAGATGGCGTAGAACAGGTCACGGGCGCGGAGTTCTTCCTTTCCGTGGTTCTTTTTCAGTTGCAGGAAATCGAAGATATCGGCATGCCAGGGCTCCAGGTATACGGCAAACGAGCCTTTACGCTTCCCGCCGCCCTGATCAACGTACCGGGCGGTGTCGTTAAACACGCGCAGCATCGGCACAATCCCGTTTGAGGTGCCGTTGGTGCCTTTGATATACGTACCTGTGGCCCGCACGTTGTGGATGCTCAGGCCAATACCGCCCGCCGACTGCGAAATTTTGGCCGTCTGCTTCAGCGTGTCGTAGATGCCCTCGATGCTGTCGTCTTTCATCGTCAGCAGGAAGCAGCTCGACATCTGCGGTTTCGGCGTACCGGCGTTGAACAACGTCGGGGTGGCGTGGGTAAACCACTTTTCGCTGAGCAGGTTGTAGGTTTCGATGGCCGCGTCGATGTCGTCCATGTGAATGCCTACCGCCACGCGCATCAGCATGTGCTGCGGCCGCTCGGCAATGCGCCCGTCAATTTTCAGCAGGTACGATTTTTCGAGCGTTTTATACCCAAAATAATCATAGCCGTAATCGCGGTCGTAAATGATAGTCGAGTCGAGAACGGCGGCGTTGTTACGGATAACGTCATACACCTCTTTCGAAATCAGCGACGCATTTTCGCCCGTTTTGGGGTCGATATACGTGTAGAGCCGCTTAATCGTGCCCGAAAACGATTTGTTGGTTTCCTTATGCAGGTTAGAAATGGCCACCCGCGCTGCCAGAATAGCGTAGTCGGGGTGTTTGGTGGTCATCGACGCGGCTGTCTCAGCAGCGAGATTGTCCAGTTCGGTCGTCTTTACGCCGTCGTACAGGCCATTGACAACCTTCATGGCTACTTCGACGGGCTGCACATAGGCCGGATCCAGGCCATAGCACAGCTTTTCGATGCGAGCGGTAATCTTATCAAATTTGACCGATTCCCGGCGGCCATCTCGTTTGATTACATACATGGGCTTGTAGGTGTTAGAAAGATAGTAACGTGTTGAAAATAAAGCGGATATATGTTGATTGTGTGATTAGAATCCGTGTTAAGCTAGTGTTAAAGGTAGCCGAAAAGCGGCCAGAAACGGTAGCGTATCAACAACTCCTTAGAAAAATTAAACTCGATTTCGTTCGTGGTTTTATGCTTCTCAACTGAGCGTAAGCGACTTATAGAAGCCTATCGGGTGTCGGTTATAAAAAACATGCTATTGATTGCCGCGGGGTGGCCGTTCGTATAGGATCATCTGTGCTGATGCGTATATAATAGGGTGGCGAACGTCACAACGAACGCCTTCAAAATAGCGCTTCTGAAACCGTAAATGCCAGAGACTGACGGGTTTTTGTGATCCTTTTATTAGGTAATGGTTAAATGATCGAGAGGGGTGCGAAAACGCTTGTGTATCAGGCAAAAAGCCCGTACTTTTGCAATCCTTTTCGGACGGAAACCGAATTTGGCAGATAATCAAGACATTCATTATGAAAAAGGGCATTCATCCCGATTACCGTGAGGTTGTGTTTCACGATCTGACAAGCGACTACAAATTCGTGACCCGCTCGACGGTACAAACGAAAGACACGATGGAGTTTGAAGGCAAAACCTACCCCCTCGTGAAAATTGAAGTAAGCTCACAATCGCACCCCTTCTACACGGGTAAGAACGTGCTGCTCGATACGACCGGTCGTGTCGACAAATTCCGCAAGCGGTACGGCAAATAAGCCAGCAACTGCGCTTCGGATTTCCAGTAAAATGCCTCGGCCCAACCCAATAAACTGGTTAGGCCGAGGCATTTTTCGTTGATAACTCGCTTAGGCCTGCTGAATCAGAATAGCGTTTCTCTGGCCCGAGATACCGTCCGCTCTGAACTGACTGGCTACGTTTTCCTGCATGTAGTAGTAGGTGTCCCAATACGTGTCGGGCCTGGTCCAGACGCGCACGTCATAGACAACGCCGTTGTCGTTCAGGTGGTTAACCAATATGTCGTGGGCTTGATCGGGCAGGGCCGACGGGCAGGCGTCGATTACTTTCTTGATCGACGCGCGGGTGGCGGCCAAGTCATTCTGATTGCTAACCGCAAACGTCATATCAACCCGGATGAGGTTGCGGCCTGATACGTTGGTGATTGGTGCCGTCGATAAAGGTCCGTTAGGCAGGATGATGGTTTTGTTATCGGGCGTAACCAAAATGGTGTTGAAGATCTGAATGGCATCAACTGTGCCGGTAAAGCCCTGCGCGCTGATCAGATCGCCCACCCGGAACGGCTTGAAAATCAGAATCAATACGCCACCCGCGAAGTTGGACAGGCTCCCCTGCAACGCCAACCCGACCGCCAGTCCGGCCGCGCCAATGATCGCGACAAACGAAGTCGTTTCGATGCCCAGCGTACTGGCTACACTCAACAGCAGCAAGACACGCAATAAGCCACTGAACAGCGACAGTAAAAACGGCTGCACATCACGGTCGACGTGCCGGTTGTTCATCACCTTCGACAACAGCTTGACTAGTTGGCCAATGGCCCACAAGCCGATAATCAGGATGATAATGACCAACAGCAGTTTGGTGCCGTAGAGGGTCAGCAGCGCCAGGAGCTGATCCGATAGTTTGGCAAAATTCAAGTTCATATGCGTGTAGTAGAATGGTGGTTCGTGCCTATGACTTGATTAGACGATCAAAGTAACGGTATAGAAAAGCGCCGCGTTGGTTACCAGGCTTGTGCTACCGGGCAAGCGCCTGCACGCAGTAACTTAGCGGATCGGGAGGTATAACCTATTTTGAAAATTGTGTACATTGACCCAAAGCGCTCGAGTATGTCATGTGCTGCTACGCTCGCTCCTCACACGACCCTAGGCTAGAAAAAAGTGCAGACTTTCGATTGATTACGTTTCGATAACCAGATGACCCATGCGCCAATCGATAACGCTGTCTATTCCGCAACCCTGCTCTGAACGCTGGGAGACCATGCAACCTCTGGAACAAGGTCGGCATTGTGTTTCCTGCGAGCGGATAGTGCATGATTTTACCAGCTTCACCGATCAGGAACTGATCGCCTGGTTTGCCCAACAATCCGGTCCCGTTTGCGGGCGATTGCGCGATGATCAATTAGCGGTTGCGCTTTACGAGTCCCAGTCTGCTGCCCCACGATTCACAAGCTGGGTACGTTGGGCAATAGCTCTCGTAGTAGGCTGGCAGACAGCACGAGCGCAATCGAGCGTCCCACCCGCTGTGCAGTCTATAACGGTTGCGCCAGTCAATCCTATAAAAACAGTCGCCAACAATTCAGGTGTGGGACCACTTCGCTTTCAGGTTCGTGGTATGGTAGTCGACGAAGCCGGGCGGCCACTACCGGGTGTGTTTGTTATGAAAGAAACCAGTTCCACCTTCGTAAAAACAGATACCGAAGGTCGATTCGAGTTGCCTATCTATGCGACAGATCAGACTAAGGATTCGTTGCGGATTACGTTCTCGGGTGATAGCCGAGTCACTATCAATCTATCGATTAAGAAAGAGCCAGAGCCGGTACGCGTAATTATTCCTTTCGCGGCTGTTAAGGTCATATCAGGTGGTGGCATTGTGGTGCAACGGGCCAGTCTTCCTAAACGCGCCTGGTGGTCATTCAGGCGGTTGCTTCGATAAGAACAAACGCCCGGCTATCTGCGGATAGCCGGGCGTTTTGGCATTAACCTATAAGGTTTCAAAAACCTTACAAGCTTTTCAACTGCCGCAACGTCTCCTGCAAAGCAGTAATTTTGGCATCGGCATCGGCGGCTTTTTGGCGCTCACGCTCTACCACGTCAGCTTTGGCGTTGGCCACGAAACGCTCGTTGCTCAGCTTTTTCATGACCGAATCGCGGAAGCCGATGTTATAGGCCAGATCGCGTTCGGCGTTGGCAATCTCCTGCTCCACGTCAATTTCGCCGGCCAGGTCGATGTAGAATTCGTCGCTTTTGATCAGGAACGACGTAGCGTTTTCTGGTTTCTCCGATACGTAGCTGATCGTGGGTACGTTGGCCATCTTTGTAATCAGGCCTTCCAGCGGCGCAAAGCGCGCGGGTACGTCGGTACGTATCGAAAGCGGCAACTCCGTTTTTGGCGCAATCTGCTTGGCGTTACGGATGTTACGGATGCTGCTGATGATTTCGAACAACAACTCGAAATCGGCCAGTATGGCGGCATCCGCAGGTTGGGCCTGCGGGAATGGCGCCACGCACAAACTCTCGCCTTGCTGACGAGGAGCGATATCCTGCCAGATTTCTTCCGTGATAAACGGCATGAACGGATGCGCCAGTGCCATCAGGCGTTCGAAGAAGTTGATCGTCGCCAGGTACGTTGCTTCGTCGATGATACCGCTGAAGTTGCCGTCGGCGTCTTTTTCGGTGTAGTGCGTTGGCTTGATTAGCTCCAGGTATTGCGAGCAGAAATCGTCCCAAATCAGCTTGTAAACGCTCTGCAACGCATCCGAGATACGGAACTTGCTCAGATGATCGTCGATTTCGGTGAGGGTGGCGTTCAGTTTAGCCTCGAACCACCGCACGGCTAGTTGCGACGAAGAATTGTTGCGTTCGGCATTAGCTGTTTCTACCGTCCATCCCTTTACCAGCCGGAACGCATTCCAGATTTTGTTGCAGAAGTTACGGCCCTGTTCGCACAGCTTTTCGTCGAACAGCAGATCGTTGCCCGCTGCCGAGCTAAACAACATGCCCGTACGGACGCCATCGGCCCCGTATTGGTCGATCAGCACGAGCGGGTCGGGTGAGTTGCCGAGCTGCTTCGACATCTTCCGGCCCTGCTTATCGCGTACCATGCCCGTGAAATACACATTGCGGAACGGCCGTTCGCCCCGGAACTCAAAGCCCGCCATCGCCATCCGGGCTACCCAGAAGAAAATGATGTCGAAGCCCGTAACGAGGTCGTTGGTCGGGTAATAGTAGTTGATGTCGGCATTGTCGGGGTTGCGGATACCGTCGAATACCGAGATCGGCCACAGCCACGACGAGAACCAGGTATCCAGCACGTCGTCGTCCTGCGTGAGGTCGGCTTCGGTCATGGCAAACAGCAGTTTCTCGTGCTGCACCTTGCGCAGCGCTTCCCGCTTGTTTTTAGCCACGATGATGGTGCCGTCCTGCATATAGAAAGCCGGAATACGCTGCCCCCACCATAATTGGCGGCTGATGCACCAGTCGTGCGGATTTTCCATCCACGACCGGTACATGTTCTTGAACTTGGGCGGCACCAGGTTGATCACGTCGTCGAGTACAGCCTGCAACGCGGGCTGGGCAATCTTGTCCATTTTCAGGAACCACTGCAACGACAGCTTTGGCTCGATCACGGCACCCGTGCGCTCCGACGTACCCACGTTCGATTTGTACTCCTCGACCTTTACCAGATTGCCCGACTCTTCGAGCATCGTTAAGATCGCCTTCCGGGCGGCAAACCGGTCCATTCCGACCAGAATCTGGGCTTTCTCGTTCAGCGTGCCGTCGTCGTTCAGGATATCGATAACCGGCAGGTTGTGTTTAACGCCCAGTTCGTAGTCGTTGAGGTCGTGAGCTGGCGTTACCTTCAGGCAACCCGTCCCGAACTCAATCGTTACATACTCGTCGGTAATGATCGGAATACTGCGGTTGACGAGGGGGATGATGGCTCGTTTGCCGTGCAGGTGCTTATACCGCTCGTCGTTGGGGTTTACGGCGATGGCGGCATCGGCCATGATGGTTTCGGCCCGCACCGTGGCGATAGTCACAAACTCACCTTCTGCGCCCTCAATTGGATACTGAATGTAGGTCAGCTTTTGCTGTACTTCTTTTACGATAACTTCTTCGTCGGATACGGCGGTGCGGCCCTGCGGGTCCCAGTTGACCATACGCACACCCCGGTAAATCTGACCCTTATTATAGAGGTCAACGAATACGTCGATTACCGATTCATACAGGGCCGGTTCAAGCGTAAAGCGCGTGCGGTCCCAGTCGCAGGAGGCACCCAGCTTGCGCAATTGTTGCAGGATAATGCCGCCGTACTGATTCGTCCAATCCCAGGCGTGTTCCAGAAATTGCTCGCGGGTGAGATCGGTCTTGCTGATGCCCTGCTCGTTCAACCGGGCGACGACTTTGGCCTCCGTAGCAATGCTGGCGTGGTCGGTACCGGGCACCCAACAGGCGTTTTTGCCCTGCATACGGGCATGCCGGATCAGCACATCCTGAATGGTGTTGTTGAGCATGTGGCCCATGTGCAGCACGCCCGTCACGTTGGGCGGCGGAATCACGATGGTGTAGGGTTCGCGCTCGTCGGGTGTGGAAGAAAACAGCTTATTATCAAGCCAATACTGATACCATTTGGCTTCAATATCGGTGGGCGAATACGTCTTGGCGATCATGCGGTCGGCGGTGGCTAGCACCGGATTAAGGCCGCAAAAATACGAGTTTTTACCGCCGTAGCGGCACGCCCGGTCCACAGGGAACAAAGGGCAAGCACGAATTACCCCAAAAAGCAAGCGCCGACGTACCTGGGTACGTCGGCGCTTATACTGCCAGTTGCCGGTATGGACTTACTTTTTGGTAAACTCGCCGTTCAACTTGAGCTCAACTTCTTCGCTTACCGTAGCGCCGCCCGACGAGCCAACGCCAAAATCGGTCCGCTTGATGGTGCCGGTCGCTTTCAGGCCAACTTTTTCCTGCTTGCCGTTGCGGCCTTCCATCGTAACGGGGCCCGTCAGTACGGCGTCAAGCACAACCGGCTTCGTAACGCCGTGCATCGTGAGGTCACCGGCCAGTTTGTAATTCTTGCCGCTTACCTTTTTGAACGACGTGCTCTTGAACGTCAGCGTGGGGTATTTGGCCGCATCGAACCAATCGGGCGTTTTCAGGTGACCATCGCGCCGCTCGTTGTCGGTATCGACCGAGTTGATGTCGGCTGTCAGGTCGAATACGGCATCAGACAAGTCAGGCTTCGAGGCCGTCAGGTTAGCGTCGAACGTCTTGAAATTGCCATCGACTTCCGAAAGCAGCAGGTGGGTTACGGTGAAGCCAACGCGTGAGTGGGCTTTGTCGAGCCCCCAGCTTTGCGCATAGGCAGCCGAGAGCGAGAGCAGAAGAGCAATAGGGGTTACAAGTAATTTCATGAGCGTACTAGAGGATTTTAAGTATGGTTCGAATTAAGTAAGTAGTATTTACATAGAAAACTATGTGTCGATACATGCAAGCCATGTGCCGACGAACGGAAAATAGTAGTAATGTTGACAGAAGACAAATCACAGTCAAGATTATCGGTAATACTCTAAGGTCGACAATGTATACGACACCGATGAAAAATTAGCTTTATAGGCTTGTCGCCTCATGGTTAACTGTTGAAATAGGTAAATTAATCGCTAAACTTGGCTACGTGCTGATTGATACCCAGCCTGATTGAAGAGGGAAAACTACGATAAGCATGGTACAGAACCGCTACTGGCGACAGGTAGTCTTTGTGTGCTGTTATAGTCTGTCATTGGCGGCTTATAGTCAAGCAAAACAACCGATTGATTTATCATTCACCTATGTCGACCCTAAGTACAATAGGCCTATCTATGCTACCAATTATTTATGGGAGCGGTATACGAACGTAGCTAAGCTGGTGAGCGATTACAGTCATTTTAATTGCCTCCAAACGTTGGGACAGATCCGTTTTCGTGTCGAAAAAACGGGTGTCATCGATCAAGTTCAGGTAACAAGTAAGGCTTTTCCTGATTACCTGCCGGGGATGTTCCGCGATAGACTGGAAGCGAGCAAGCCTTATTGGACATGTGCCGACTGTGAGACGAAGGGGCCGGTATCAATCACAGTACCTGTTTTTATCCAGTTTGAAGTCGGCTGCCGGGGAAAACAGGATTCGGTCTATACGAACCACATGCTGGGTACGTTGCTGCGATTTCCGTCGGCTAACCTGCTTCCAATCCTGGGTATTCAAACGGGTGATCGGAGCTTAATGCTCTACCCTATTCTACTGGAAAGTATACGCTAATAAACCGTACCGTGATGATTACTAGACGATTACTATGCTTTTCCTTGCTGGTTGGGCTACTGTTGCTGCTTGGCTCATCGGTTTATAGCCAGTCGAAAACGCATCCAGAAAAGGCAACGATTTAGCTTACGTTCTCGGCGATGCATCCCCGCGCCAACGTACCTGTGTCGCCCGCTGATTTTATACACCGTGGTATTTTGGACGCGTGTCGAAGTGCCTATCAGCAATTGCCTAGCTGTTTTTATGGCTTCGATTGGATTCATTTTCGACTCACTGCGCCTAATAAAATCGACAGTATTCGAATCACCGGTGATTACCTACCCGAGTGGCTGACCGATTTTTACGAGTCCAAAATACTAGCCAGCCAACCGTTTTGGCACTACGTCGACAAGGCAAGCAACGGTCCGATTGTTATTGCTATACCGATTGATTTTGCCTTAGAAAGCGGGTGCGATGGAAATCGGTCGACAAAAGGAAGATACGAGCTCGAATCGGCAGCCATTGACAGCCTGTTTGCAGACAAAAAGCAGTTCTTACCTAGGCTCAAAGCTGTGCAAAAGGGGAAAAGGCAGGTGATTCTCAACCCCGCCTTTTTGCACTCAATGCGCTAAGCATGCTGACAGATGATCGGGTTACTCGCTATCGGTAGCGAGTAACCCGGTTTATTCTATGCCCCGGCCAGCTCCATCGCTAAAAACTTGCCGGTATAGCTGCCCGCTACTTTGGCCACTTTTTCCGGCGTGCCTTCGGCGATGATCTGCCCGCCTTTGCTGCCGCCTTCGGGGCCGAGGTCGATTACGTAGTCAGATACCTTGATCACGTCGAGGTTGTGCTCGATGATCAACACCGTATTGCCTTTATCGGCCAGCTTGTTCAGCACGTCGAGCAGGTGTGCAATATCCTGGAAGTGCAGGCCCGTCGTGGGTTCGTCGAGGATGTACAGCGTTTTGCCTGTATCTTTCTTCGACAGTTCTTCGGCCAGTTTCACGCGTTGCGCTTCGCCACCGCTTAGGGTCGTCGCGTGTTGGCCCAGCGTGATGTAGCCCAGTCCCACGTCGTTAAGGGTTTGTACCTTACGAAGAATTTTCGGCTGGCTCTGGAAGAAATCGAGCGCCTGCTCCACAGTCATGTCGAGCACGTCGGCGATGGATTTGCCTTTGAAACGGACCTCCAGCGTTTCGCGGTTGAAGCGTTTGCCTTTGCAGACTTCGCAGGGTACGTGTACGTCGGGCAGAAACTCCATTTCGATCTTCTTCATGCCAGCGCCTTCGCACTCTTCGCACCGCCCGCCTTTCACGTTGAACGAGAAACGCCCCGGTTTGTAGCCCCGAATTTTGGCTTCGGGCAGTTCGGCAAACAGCGTACGGATTTCCGAGAACATGCCCGTGTAGGTGGCCGGGTTTGAGCGCGGGGTACGTCCGATCGGCGACTGATCGACTTCAATGACTTTGTCGATGAACTCAAGTCCCTCGACGTTTTTGAAGGCCAACGGCTCGCGTTTCGACTTATAAAAATGGTGGTTCAGGATCGGGAAGAGCGTCTCGTGGATCAGCGACGATTTGCCACTGCCCGATACGCCCGTGATGCTGACCATCCGGCCCAAGGGCAGTTTGAGCGTTACGTTCTTGAGGTTATGGCCCGTGGCCCCCTTGATCTGCAAAAACTTTCCGCTGCCTTTACGGCGCTCGCCAGGTACGTCGATGGCTGTGCGGCCGCTGAGGTAGTTGGCGGTGGTTGAGCCGTTTTTCAGAAATTCTTCGGGCGTACCGGCTCCCACGACTTGCCCGCCATGCCGACCCGCTCCCGGCCCAATGTCGAGGATGTAGTCCGACTCCAGCATCATGTCTTTGTCGTGCTCGACAACCAGCACCGTGTTGCCCAAATCGCGCAGGTTCTTCAGCGACTCAATGAGCTTCACGTTGTCGCGTTGATGCAGGCCGATGCTCGGTTCGTCCATAATGTACAGGACGCCAACGAGTTGAGTGCCAATCTGCGTAGCCAGCCGGATGCGCTGCGCTTCCCCGCCCGACAGTGTCTTCAGCGACCGGTCGAGGGTTAGGTAATCCAGCCCGATGTCGACCAGAAAGCCAATGCGCTTCCGGATCTCTTTCAGAATTTCCTTGGCGATCACGTTCTGCCGGTCCGACAGGCGATCTTCAATCCCTACGAACCAGGCCGCCAGCACAGCAATGTCCATGCTCGCCAGCTCGGCAATGTTCTTGTCGGCAATGCGGAAATAGAGCGACTCTTTTTTCAGGCGGGCGCCGTTGCATTCGGGGCAGGTGTTGATCACGAGAAAATCGCGCAACCATTCCTGAATCTTCTCCGAGCCCGTTTCCTGTTGCTTTTTCAGGAAGTTGATGATGCCCTCAAACTTGGTGGTGTAATACGTCTCGCCGGGGTATTTCTTCGATGGAATCGGCGTTTCCTCCTCAGAGCCGTGCAGTAATACGTGCAGCAACTCGGGCGGGTACTTGCTTACCGGCGTCGTCAGGCTGAGTTTGTGCTTTTTCAGGATCACTTCCACTTCCTTGAAAAACCACAGCTCGCGATATTCGCCCAATGGCGCAATGGCCCCCCGGCTCACACTCAGCGATTTATCGGGGATGACCGACTCTTCGGTGATCTCTTCGACCACGCCCAATCCCTGGCAGGTGGGGCACCAGCCGTAGGGCGAGTTGAACGAAAACGAGTTGGGCGAGGGTTCATCGTAGCTGATGCCCGACTCGGGGTCCATCAGGTTCTGCGAGAAATAATGCAGCTTATTGTCCTGATCGAGTACCTGAATGGCGCCTTTACCCTGCTTCAGCGCCGTTTGCACCGATTGGCTCAGCCGGAAGCGATCATCGGCGCTCGGCACCAGGCGGTCGATCACGATCTCGATGTCGTGGACCTTGTAGCGGTCGACCTGCATCTTCGGCACAATATCCTGCACGGTACCATCGACGCGCACTTTGGTGTACCCCATCTTGGCAATTTGCACGAACAGTTCGCGGTAGTGCCCTTTCCGGCCACGCACCACTGGTGCCAGCAGCACGGTCTTGCGCCCGGCGTTCTGGTCCAGCAACGCATCCACGATCTGATCCTGCGATTGCCGGGTCATCTTGCGGCCCGTTGCGTACGAAAAGGCTTCACCCGCACGGGCGTAGAGCAGGCGCAGAAAGTCGAAAATCTCGGTAGTCGTGCCGACGGTCGAGCGGGGGTTTTTCGAGGTCGTTTTCTGTTCAATGGAAATTACCGGGCTGAGGCCGTTGATCTTATCCACGTCGGGCCGTTCCATATCGCCCAGAAAGGAGCGGGCATAGGCCGAAAAACTTTCCATGTAGCGCCGCTGCCCCTCGGCGTAGATCGTGTCGAACGCCAGCGATGATTTGCCCGAGCCACTGATGCCCGTAACGACCACCAGCTTATTGCGGGGAATCGATACGTCGATGTTCTTCAGGTTATGTTCGCGGGCGCCCAGCACGTCGATTTGCTCGTAGCCCGTGAGTTGCACGTCGGAAAGCGGTGAACCGGCGGCAATCGGCTCAGTATGTGTTGTTTGTTGTTCCTGTATCACTTGTTCGAAGTGGGTTCAACGGTCAATATCCAGGGGTCAACGTTGGGCTGTTTCATAGACGAAACCCAAACCCCAACCCATACACATCGACCATTGGGCGTTTTTTCAGGCCTTATCCAAATATCAACACCGATACCGAAATGGTAGTTTCCGGGGGCGGAAAGATGTGAAAGGCCACCCAGCAGCGAGGGTATCGCGGGGCGATTGGCTGTAAGTTGGGTAAAAGAGAGGAACGTACCCAGCCGTCCGTCATTTCGGCAACTGTTGTTGCCCCGTTTGGCTGTAAGTTCGCGTAACGGGCCATTTGGAACCGTTCTATCCTCTAGCACGTCTCATGAACAAACAACTAGTACCGGCTCTTGCAGCCCTTGCGCTTCCCTATATGACGAACGCACAATCACCCGCCCCGGTGCCATCGCCCGCGGCAGCCAAGCCCCCCGTAGCGGCCATAAAGCCCAAAACGCTGACTACCAATGGTCACACCCGTACTGATAATTACTACTGGCTCAATCAACGGGAAGACAAGGAGGTGATCAGCTACCTCAACGCCGAAAACGCGTATACCGATGCCCTGCTGGCCGCGCAGAAGCCGCTGGAAGAGAAGCTGTTTGCCGAAATGAAAGGGCGGATCAAACAGCAGGATCAATCGGTACCCTACAAAGAAGGCGCCTATTACTACCAGACCAACTACGTGCAGGGCGGCGAATACCCGATCTATGTACGGAAGAAAGGCTCGCTGACCGCCCCCGAAGAGGTCATGTTCGACTGCAACGTGCTGGCCAAAGGGCACAATTATTACAATATGGGCGGCTATGAGGTCTCGGACAACGACGAACTTGCCGTCTTCGCCGAAGATACTGTCAGCCGTCGGCTCTATACGTTGCGGGTCAAGAACCTGAAAACGGGCCAGATTTATCCTGAAGTCATCCCCAACGTTGAAGCGGGCAGCTTCGCCTGGGCGGCCGACAACAAAACGTTCTTCTACATCAAGAAAGACCCGCAAACGCTGTTGGGCTATCAGGTGTGGCGGCATATGCTGGGCAACGACCCCAAGAAGGATATCTTGGTCTATGAAGAGAAAGACAACCAGTATTACATGGGGCTGTACCGGATGAAGTCGAAGAAATACATCGCCATCGCCTGCGACCATAACGGCGTTGCGACGGAATACCGACTGCTCGACGCGAAAACCCCGAACAGCGATTTCAAGGTGTTCTTCCCCCGCGAACGTGGCCACGAATACGACATTCAGCACTTCAAGGATAAGTTTTACGTCCGCACTAACTACAAAGCCACCAACTACCGGCTGCTGGAAGTGCCGGAAGGGCAGCAGACCAACCGCGCCGCCTGGAAGGAAGTGATTCCACACCGGGCCGACGTGTTTCTGCAAGGGATGGATGTGTTTGCCAACCACCTCGTGCTGGCCGAACGCAAAGAGGGCCTTGCCAAACTGCGGGTGATCAACCAGAAAACGAAAGCCGACGAATACCTCGATTTTGGCGAACCAGCCTACGTGGCGGGTATCGGTTATAATCCCGATTTCAACACGGACGTGCTACGGTACGGCTACTCGTCGCTGACTACGCCTTCGTCGACCTACGATTATAACATGGATACCAAAGCCAAAACCCTTCTGAAACAGCAGGAAGTGTTGGGCGGCTTTGATAAGAACAACTACGTATCGGAGCGCGTATTCGTAACCGCCCGCGACGGTGCCAAGGTGCCCGTATCCATTGTGTACCGTAAAGGCACGCCCAAAGACGGTACCGCGCCGCTGTTGCAGTATGCCTACGGTTCGTATGGGAGTAACACCGAGCCGGGCTTTAGCAGCAACCGTCTGAGCCTGCTGGATCGGGGCTTTATCTACGCTATCGCACACATTCGTGGCGGCCAGGAAATGGGCCGACAGTGGTATGAAGATGGCAAACTGCTGAAGAAGAAAAACACCTTCAACGACTTTGTCGACGTATCGAAGTGGCTGGTTGCCAACAAGTACGCCGCTACGGATAAACTGTTTGCGCTCGGCGGCTCGGCCGGCGGTCTGCTGATGGGTGCCGTTATGAATCAGGCGCCTGAACTGTACCGGGGCGTAGTCGCCGCCGTTCCCTTTGTCGATGTCGTGACAACCATGCTCGACGAAAGCATTCCGCTGACGACCGGCGAGTTTGAAGAGTGGGGCAACCCCAAGCAAAAGCAGTACTACGATTACATGCTGTCGTATTCGCCCTACGATCAGGTGGAAAAGAAAGCATACCCGAACCTGCTCGTCACGACCGGCCTGCACGATTCGCAGGTACAATATTGGGAACCGGCCAAGTGGGTAGCCAAACTGCGAACCATGAAAACCGACAACAACGTACTGCTGCTCCACACCAATATGGAGGCAGGCCACGGCGGCGCGTCGGGTCGATTCAACGCCTTGAAAGAGATTGCGATGGAATACGCCTTCATGCTGAATCTAGCCGGTAAAGGAGCGATGTAAAACCGGGACCTGTCGCCGTATTAGTCAGATTACACAGTAGAACCGCGTTTAGCTCACCCTTCTGGTGAAAGCTAAACGCGGTTCGTTTTATGAAGTCTTTCCTGCTCCTTCTACTTTCACTGAGTACCCTTTCGGCTTCGGCGCAGGTGGTTGCGCCACAGCGGGTTAAAGACGACATGGCCGAGGCCGCGCAGGCTTTCTGGAAGTCGCTGACAGCCGAGCAACGTACCCAGACCGGCTTCACATTCACCGACGACGAGCGGGTCAACTGGTTTTTCGTGCCGCATGACCGGAAAGGCCTTCCGTTGAAGCAGATGACACCCGATCAGCGGAAGCTGGCGTGGGCGTTGTTAAAAACCGGGCTTAGCGATGGTGGCTACGAAAAAGCCCAACAGATTGTCGACCTGGAAAACGTGCTACGTGTGGTCGAAAACCGGCCGCCCAACGATACGTACCGCAATCCAGAAGGCTACTACGTGTCGTTGTTTGGCGATATTGGCAGCAACGAACCGTGGGGCTGGCGCTTTGAAGGACATCATCTGTCGGTGCAGTTCACCTCGCTGACGGGTAAAGTGCTAGCCCTGACGCCCCTATTTATGGGCAGCAATCCCGGTCAGGTACGTATCGACGTACCCCAGAAAGGCCGGGAGATCATGAAGGAAGAAACGCAGCGGGCGTTTGACCTGCTCCACACTCTGAATGCTGGCCAACTTACGCAGGCGACGTTGGCCAAAAAAGCGTTTGGCAACATTCTGACCGGTAACAGCCGCCGCGCCTCACTGGAGCGCATGGATGGCCTGACGTACGCCGCTATGGACGCCAAACAGAAAAGTCAATTCCTTGATTTACTGAAGCTCTACCTGAGTCGGTATCGGATCACGCTGGCCAAGCAGCAATTTGACCGGATCGAAAAAGCAGGGCTCGACCAACTCCGCTTTGCGTGGGCGGGCGACACTACGCCGGGCAATAGCGTCGGCTACTACTACCGGATTCATGGCCCGATGTTGCTGATCGAATACGACAACACGCAGAACGACGCCAATCACGTACACACCGTTGTGCGCGACCTCACCAATGATTTCGGCGACGACCTACTCCGGGAGCATTACGAGAAAAAGCATTGAGAATGAATAATGTACGATGCACAATGTACAATGGCTATTCAGTTGCCGCGAGGCGAACCGCATTGTACATTGTGCATCATACATTATTCATTCTTTATACGTTCATCAACGACTCTCTCCGACGCATCTTGCCAGCGGGAATGCCGAACATCATCTTGAAGCGACGGCAGAAATAGGCGGTGTCTTTGTAGCCCACTTCGGCACCAATAGCCCGAATGCTCTTCTTGCTCGTGCGGAGCAGCCCAACGGCCGCTTCCATCCGCTGGTACTCGATGTAGTCCTGCGGGTTGATGCCCGTGAGCATCTTGAAATACTGCCCCACGTAATCTTCCGATACGTTGGCTACGTTGGCCAGCACTTTGTTTGACAGATCGCCGCCGATATTGTCTTTGATATAGGCAAAGATGTCGATCAGGCGGGGATCTTTGAAGTAGGTGCTGTTGGTAACGAGCTGTTCAACAAACAGCCTGTTTTTCAGAATGTACCGGATAATTTCGATCACGATTTCTTCGGTCTTGATCTTAATTACCCGCCCTTTGCCGGCTATATCGGTCATGTCTTCGGCCAGAATCTGCCGAATGGCTGCCGCCAGCGTTTCGTCGTGCTTGATGATAAACGGCGGTACGTCGAGCGAGTTGAAGAAGTTAACCGAGTCGAACACCTTCGCTTCAAACGACACGTACCCAAAGGAGTTGGGCATGTTGCCAATCTTGGCGGGTTCGCGGTTGGCTTCGAAATACTGCTCGCGGTGGGTCATGAACTCCTCGTTGGTAACCGGCTTGGGGTTCGAGGGTTCGCCATACGTTACCGTCACGTGCTTGCCGCCGGGAATGAACAACAGATCGCCAATATCGACTTTCTGGTGTTCGTCGCCATACGACACTTCGCCGTTATATAGGATCAACAACGTGTTCTCCACGTCGTAGAAATTCTTGATGACTATCGGTTGCAGGATGCGGATGTTCCGTGCCTTAATGAACTTCACGCCGAGCGACTCGATGATTTTATTATAGTCTTCCATAGCTGAACCGTGTTACAGGGTGCGTTGTCGCCTGCAATATTGCACAAAACTAATAAATTGTACAAAACTAATATAGGCACAAAAGTTTCCGTTCGCTAAAAAAAAGAGGCCCTATTTGCGTCAAATAGGGCCTCCAGTTCCTGAAAATATAGTTTTTTTAAGAAACACCTTAGCGGATGAGCTCGCGGGCAATCACTAATTTTTGTATTTCTGAGGTGCCTTCGTAGATCTGGGTAATCTTGGCGTCGCGCATGCAACGCTCTACGTGAAACTCCTTCACGAACCCATAACCACCGTGAATCTGAACGGCTTCCGTGGTAGCCCACATGGCTATTTCTGAGGCATATAGCTTCGCCATAGCCGCCGCCTGCACGTAATCTTTTTGCTCGTCTTTGAGGCGGGCGGCCTTATACACCAGCAGCCGGGCCGCCTCAATTTTGGTGGCCATTTCGGCCAGTTTGAACTGAATCGCCTGATGCTCGAAAATGGCTTTGCCAAACGCTTTCCGCTCCTGACTGTATTTCAGGGCCAGTTCGTAGGCACCCGCAGCAATGCCCAGCGCCTGCGCGGCAATACCGATGCGCCCGCCGTTCAGGGTCGACATAGCGAACTTGAACCCGAAGCCGTCTTCGCCAATGCGGTTTTCTTTAGGCACTTTCACGTCGGTAAACAGCAGCGAGTGCGTGTCCGACGCCCGGATGCCCAGCTTATCTTCTTTCTTGCCAACCACGAAACCCGGCGTGCCTTTCTCGACAATCAGACAGTTGATGCCCCGGTGTTTTTTCTCGCGGTCAGTTTGGGCAATCACCAGCGCTACCCCCGACGAGCCGCCGTTGGTGATCCAGTTTTTGGTCCCATTAATGACGTAATGGTCGCCCTTGTCGTCGGCGGTGGTGCTTTGTGAGGTTGCGTCTGAACCGGCCTCCGGCTCCGAAAGGCAGAAGGCGCCGAGCATAGCACCCGATGCCAGTTTGGTCAGGTATTTCTGTTTCTGTTCTTCCGTGCCAAACGCCTCCAGCCCGTAGCAAACGAGCGAGTTGTTGACCGACATGATCACGGATGCCGACGCGTCGATCTTCGAAATCTCTTCGATGGCAATGGCATACGATACGGTGTCCATGCCGCCACCGCCGTATTCGGGTGAGACCATCATGCCCAGAAAGCCCAGTTCACCCATGCGCTTGACCTGCTCGGTGGGAAACTGTTGGGCATTGTCGCGGTCGATAACACCCGGGAGGAGCTCGGTTTGGGCAAAATCACGTGCCGCCTCCTGCACCGCCAGGTGTTCTTCGGATAAGTTAAAGTTCAGGCCCTGAAGGTCCTGGATTGCCGATGTCATAAAATAGGTCTGTTGAACGATGAAGTAAAAATAGAAAAATAGTATGCATGCATACGGCTTTAAGCAAAAATGAGCTCATGGATCGGCGACCCATGAGCTCATTGGTTACGCAGCCCGCGTTACAGCGGGCTTTGTCGGTTTGGCAGCTCCATAAGCGGGGCAGGCACTTTTGCGCGAGCAGGCGCCCAACGTAAGCAGCAGGGCCGCGCCTGCCAGCATGGTAAGCTTTTTCATAATTGGATTGGCTTAATTGTCTTCAGTTACTAACTCGCTCAGGGGTTGCTCAAAAACCTCGCCACCGTCAGCACCGCCTTCGGCCTCACCCGCCGCCTGGGCTGCTTCGAGCTCAGTAGGCTGGGGCAAATCAGAGGGGGCATAGCCCAGAATTTTAAGCATCGTTTCGCTATGCTGTTCCGGCGCAAACAGGCGCGTACGGAGGTTTCCTTCTTCGTCTTTATCGACAATCACGTGCTGCGGGGCGGGAATCAGGCAGTGTTGAATACCGCCGTAACCGCCAAGCGATTCCTGGTAAGCACCCGTATGGAATAACCCAACGTATTGGTCTTCGGCTTCCTGATCAAAAATAGGCAGATACAGGTCGGCCGAGTGTACTTCAGTATTATAAAAATCGTGCGAGTCGCAGGTTAAACCGCCCAGGTTGACCTTCTGGTAGGGGTTATCCCAATTATTTACCGACAGCATGATGTATTTCTGGCCGAGGCCCCACGAATCGGGCAGCTGCGTGATAAACGAGCCGTCGATCATGTACCACAACTCCTTATCGTTCTGCAACTTCTGGTCGATCACCTTGTATATAACGGCGCCGCTCTCGCCAACCGTATACGACCCGAACTCCGTGAAGATGTGCGGCACAGGTACGTTGTTTTTGTTGCAGATCCACTGAATCGACTCCACAATCTGATCAATCATGGCCTGATAGTCGTACGTGAACTGGAACGAGGTCTGGATGGGTAGCCCCCCGCCGATGTCGATGCTGTCGAGATCGGGGCAGATTTTCCGGAGTTCGCAGTATTTGTACATGAACCGGCTCAGTTCGCTCCAGTAATACGCGCTGTCTTTGATGCCCGTATTGATAAAGAAGTGGAGCATCTTAAGCTTGAACTTGTCGCTGTTCTGAATCTTGCTCTTGTACAGCTCGTTGATGTCGCTGTAGCGGATGCCCAGGCGCGAGGTGTAGAAAGCAAAGTTGGGTTCTTCGTCGGTCGCGATCCGGATGCCGAGGTTCACGGTATCGGCCGTTACGGCGTCTTCGTAGGCCTCGATTTCCTTCAGGTTGTCGAGGATCGGCAATACGTTGAAGCCCTCGTTGATCAGCTCGCTGATATACTGCGTGTAGAGCGGCCGTTTGTAGCCGTTGCAGATGATGTACGTGCTCTTGTTGATCTTGCCGGTGCGGTGCAGCTCGCGGATGATCGGAATATCAAACGCCGACGACGTTTCGAGGTGTACGTTGTTTTTCAGCACCTCATCCAGCACAAACCGAAAATGCGACGACTTCGTACAGTAGCAGTACGTGTAGTTCCCCTTGTAATTGTACCGCTTCATCGCATTTTTGAAAAGCGACTTGGCCTGTTCAATGTGCTCCGAAATCTTCGGCAGGTACGTTAGTTTCAGCGGGGTGCCGTACTGTTTCACAATGTCCATCAGGGGTACATTGTTGAACAACAGGTTGTTGTTCTCGACGTTGAATTCCAGCGTGGGAAACTCGAACGTCTGATCAATCAGGTCATAGTACGTCTTCATCCTTTCGGTTGGCGCATAAAAGATGACTTGGCTGGTTGGGCGGGCCAACCGGCGCGATTGTGGTTGATTGTTATGTCAAAAAAAGTGGGCAAAAATGGGGTAAATCAGGATGGCGTCCAAGTATATCCCATTCGCACGATAGAGAACGATTTAGGTGGGGGTTTAATTCAAAAAAGTAAGTGGGCGGGTAAAGTTTATCGGTTGGGATTGATTGGGCTGTTGAGCCTGCTGACCGCCGCTGCTCTACGGGCTCAGCCGACGGCCTACGCGTTTCGCCGACCGCTCATGGGTACGTTCTTTTCCGCCACGCTCTACGCGCCTGATAGCCTGGCGGCGCGGCAGGCCTACGAAGCTGTGTCGGCGCGAATGGATGTATTGAACTACATCATGAGTGATTACCTGGATGAGTCAGAAATCAATCGATTATCGGCTTCAAGTGGCCTGGGTGCCTGGATGAATGTATCGCCGACGCTGTTTGCGGTATTGGCCGAGGCTGTAACGATTGCCAAACGGTCGGGTGGGCGGTTTGACCCCACGATTGGGCCACTTTCCCAATTATGGCGGCGGGCCGTGCGCCAACGGCAGTTGCCGACAGCGAAGGAGCTACGTCGGGCGCGGCGGCTGGTTTCATACAACTACATTGAGTTGAACGACCGAGGAGTGCGGCCCCGAGTTCTGCTGCGAAAGCGGCACATGCGGCTCGATTTGGGCGGTATCGGGCAGGGTTTTGCTATCGATGAGGCACAGAAGGTGCTGCATCAGCACGGAATTCGGTCGTTTTTGCTCGACATCGGTGGCGACATACTGGTGGGCGATGCCCCCCCCGCCCGGCCCGAAGGCTGGCGCATTGGCATCCAGCGAGGTAAACCCAGTAGCGGGAACATCGCTGAAACAGATTCGGTCATTCACTTGAAAAACGCGGCCATCACTACCTCGGGCGATACGGAGCGTCACCTCGATATCAACGGCAAACGGTACTCGCACATCATGAACCCCCGCTCGGGACTGGGCCTTCGTCGCTTTGTGCAGGCCACGGTGATGGCGCCCACAGGTACGTATGCCGACGCACTGACGAAGGTATTCAGCGTAGCCCGCCCCGGTGCCCGCAAACGCCTGCAACGCCGGTTTCCGCAAGCAAGGGTCTGGATCGTGGAAAAGAAATAAGGTTTGAAAAGGAGAGTTTTGTGTTTCGGATTTTACGTTGCACTCCATAAATAGACTAGCTATGACGCCTACTTTCGATGAATTTGCCAGTTTTTTACGCGAACGACTAGGCGTTAGAAAGAAGCAGGTTATTACGCCGAAGACGTTGTTGGAAGATGAGTTAGGCGTTACTGGTGATGATGGTATCGATCTTTTAGAAGCTGTCGAGCGGCAATACGCTATATCACTAAGTCCTTTACACGAAACGTTTTCGATGCAGCCCAACGAGCTCTTATTCCAGGAGGAAGGATTGGGTATTCACGTCGGTGAACTGAGCCGCGTTTTTAAGAACTTATTTAGGAAGATAAAAGAACCTGGGCCCGTCATGCGCAAATTCCAGGTCGGCGAGTTGTATGAAGTGGTTTGCCGGTTGAAGCAGCAACAGGCCCGATAGCCGGCACCATTCATCCCAAAAGCGTCTTGTCTGCTATCGCCAAGCCTAATCTTTGTGCCGAAAACGCGCTCTGATGGTATGTTGCATCTCCAAAATTTCCAGAAATCGTACGGTGAACGGCCAATTCTGACGATTCCTGACTGGCAGCTACCGCCGGGTATTCACTGGCTGAAAGGACCAAACGGAGCCGGAAAAACCACCCTGTTTCGCTCCATTGCCGGTATGTTGCCGCACGACGGGTCTGTTAGGCTAAACGAGCTGGACAGCCGGCGCGACGTGGTGGCGTATCGGTTACAGGTCAATTACGCCGAGGCCGAACCAACATTTCCGCCTTTTCTGACGGCCCATGAACTGATTTCATGGGTGGCCGATGCCAAGCAGGCACCCGCCGGTCAGGCCGAGGGGCTGGTCGAGGAATTTGGCGTGGGTACGTATCAGCATACGCCCGTAGGTACGTATTCGAGTGGTATGCTGAAGAAAACATCGCTGGTTATGGCGTTTTTGGGCCAGCCAACCCTGATTTTGCTGGACGAGCCCCTGGTTACGCTCGATGTTGCTGCCACCAAAACCGTGGCTGAGCTGATCGACAGAGCGCGGCTGGCAGGCGTAAATTTCCTGCTGTCGTCGCATCAGGCGATGGAGACGGCGCAACTCCCCATCGACTCGGTTTGGCACGTCGCCAACCAGACGATTACGCCCGGCAGTGTATGATGAACCGGATTCGAGCGATGTATGCGGTGTTGGCCAAAACACTGGTATATCCTTTTTACCGGCAGAATGCGGGTTTGTTGTGGGTAACTGGCTTGCTGGCGGGCGGTTTCATGCGCGGGAGCGATCACGTGGCGCTGGCTACCTACGCCGTTTCGTCGCCGATGGTGTTGGCTATCTACGTGGGTATCTGGCTGCTCTACACACTGCTGGCGACGCGTTTTGCCGTCGGAATGATCAACCGCTACGATGTGCTGTTGCATCTGCGGCTGTTTTCGCCAATCAACCGCTGGGCGGGGCTGGGCGGGGCTCAACTCCTGCTGATGGGGCCGGCACTGGGGTATGCCTGGTTTGTGGGCCGCATTGCCATGCAGGAAAAGCAGAGCTGGGCTGTTGTCGCCATTGGCGGCAGCCTGCTAGTCATCTGGGCGGCTGGTCTTTCCTGGTACGAATACGCGCTACGCCACCCGAATCCGGTAAGCCGGTGGGCGGCGTGGGGAAACCGGCTTCGCCGCTACGTTCGTACGCCGTACAGTCTGTTCCACCTGCGTCACCTGCTGAACCAGGAAGCTACGTTGTTCTGGCGAACCAAGCTGGGAACGGGCCTTGTCTGGATTGGTATTCTGAAGCTCTACGCCACCGATCATTACCAGATCAACCTCTTCCGAACGCCCGACTATGACCTTCGGCTGATCGGGCTGGGTGCTCTGCTGGTTGGGATTGGCCACGCTACCGTCGTTTACGAACAGTATCGGTTTGAGCATCGATGGTTGCCCCTTTACCGAAACATGCCCGTATCCGACTGGCGGCGGTTGGCTGGGTACGTTGGTCAGTTTGCGTTGCTGCTTCTGCCTGAAGCGCTGCTCCTGTTCTACCACCTTCCGGCCGACCAGCCCCTGTGGCGAACAATCGGTGCCTGGGCGTTCGGCGTCAGCCTGTTGAACCTGCAACACGGCCTGCTGCTGCGCGTACACCGCACGCCCGACCGCACGATGACGTACCTGTACATCCTGCTGATTGCCTATTTCCTGCTGATTATGTTCCGACTGCCGCTCTGGCTACTGGCTGGCGCTAATTTCACGGCCGCCGCCTGGTTGGTGAAGCGTTACTATTGGCGGTCTGCGTGGCAGGAAGAGTAAGTTTTAGACGATTAAACGCAAAGGCGCGAAGGGTTCGCCAAGAACGCAAAGCGAAAGGAGCTCTTCGTAATCTTGGCGAACCCTTCGCGCCTTTGTGTTTAATCGTTTAGAATCTATACCGTGATGGTCTTGCCGGGTACGGCTACGGGATAGAAGCCATCGGCGTTGGGGAGCACTTTGGGTTGGGCGTCCCAAGCGAGCGTCGTGGGGAAAAGATCGATCTGCGAATTGATCGCATCATCCCACTTCACCACGTTGCCCGAGTAGGTTGCCATGCGGCCCATGATGGAGGTCATGGTGCTTTTCGCGCCGTTTTCGGCATCGGCAAACTTGTACTGTCCTTTGGCAATGGCCTCAAACAGCTCGTTGTGCTCCACCTGATAGGGGTCGATGTCGGTTTTGGCGCTGGCGTGCGCATAAATCGGCTGCCCTTTGTAGCCCTTCAAGATCGTTTTGTTGCCGTTGAAGGAGTCGATGCGCCCTTTTGTACCGAGGAACTGCTCGTCTACTTTGCTGTAAGTGCCTTCATAGTGGCGGCACTGGCTGTTGATCGTCGTACCGTCGGCATACACAAAATCGACGATGTGGTGGTCGAAAATCTCGCCGTATTCCTTGCCGGTACGTACCTGCCGGCCACCCGTGCCCTGCGCCGAAACGGGGTAACCGCGTTTGGCCCAGTTGGCCACGTCGATGTTATGAACGTGCTGTTCGGTGATATGATCGCCGCATAACCAGTTGAAATAGTACCAGTTCCGCATCTGGTATTCCATTTCGGTCTGGTTTGGTTGCCGTGGATTGTTCCAGACGCCCCCGCTGATCCAGTATACGCTGCCGCCAACGATATCGCCGATAGCGCCATCGTGAATCCGCTTCATGGCTTCACGGTAGTTGCTTTGGTAGTGCCGCTGTAGACCCACTACGACGTTTAGCTTCTTCTTTTTCGCCTCTTCAGCCGCCGCCAATACCCGACGGATACCCGGCGCGTCGGTTGCCACCGGCTTTTCCATGAAGATGTGCTTGTTCTGCTTTACGGCCTCTTCGAAGTGGCTCGGCCGGAAACCCGGCGGCGTGGCCAGAATGACGACGTCGGCCAGCGGAATAGCTTGTTTGTAAGCGTCCAGCCCCACGAACTGCCGCTCTTTGGGCAAGTCGATTTTCTGGGCAACGTCCGGCCGGCTCGTCAGCGTCTTATAGGCGGCATCGACCCGGTCCTGAAACGCATCGGCGATAGCGACAATCTTGATGTTCTGCTTGGTGTTGAGGGCCTGCATGGCAGCACCTCGTCCCCGGCCTCCACACCCGATCAGCGCGACCTTGATGGTATCGTCAACGGATGAATGGAAGCCGCCGAGCGGGGCTGCTGACAGCCCGTTGGAGAGCGACGAGAGTAGCGCGCCGCCCGTTACAAGACCAGAAATCTTTAAAAACTCGCGGCGACTAGCCTCAAGCTGACTCGTATCGACAGATGCCATAAGGATATATGGTTGACAGTGAACAATCTATTTTTCTTTGAAAGAGACAGAGCCGCGTCTCATACCTGCCAGCCTGAAAAGTAGGGCCTGGCTGTGTTGGAAAACTACTCAGCCGGTCTAGTTAAATGAGCTGGTTTATAGCGTGTCAGGATCCTTATTACTTAGTAAAAATTGCCTGTATGTTGATATTTTGAATTTGCTTTTTCATCAAATTGACCACGATAACCAGGTAATCCATAATAGTTGATGAAAAAGACGTACCTGCTACCAGGCAGAACACCGACGGCTTGACAGGGGCTGCAACCGAGTCTGACACTGCCTTCGGTAGTTCGCTTTCGGCAGAGCGAATTTGAGGCGATTCTGAAGAAGGCGCAGAACGAAAAAACTAGTGTTGCTTGATGGCTAGGTTGTGTGGTGTCGACCCTGCTATTGGCTTGATGGCTTACTTTCAGCAACGTACCCCTGGGTGGGTTTGTCAATAGCTGATTCGTGCCTTATCGGGTCAACATCGACGTTTTTTGGGGCATGGCTTTGGTCGATCGGTATGGTGTGAAAGCGTATCCTACCAGGCCGATTGTCGATGCTGCCGATGGAATAATTTCCTGTAAACTGACCGGCATTTATCTGCTTACCTACCTGCAAGTGGAGTTAGAACATGCCCTGTCGATTGCCGCTGCTCAGACTACCGGTAAAAAAAGAAGAAGGGCTAACGAATTCAGTGACTCAAGAGTTGGCGATCGCCTTCGTGTAGTAACCTTATAGTCTGTAAATCAGCCTATATTGTATGCCCCGGGCAAACGACTGGGCATACATTTAATTGAATTGTAAAAACAATTAGTCGAAAAGTATCTTTAAAAGGTCAATTTAAAAGCTGATAATACGCATAATCGGCTACCGATGAATAATTCATCACAATGCATATTTTTCAGTTCAAAATGAGGTGCCTTTATTTGTTCGATTGTTTCACGGAAAAAATTGTCCACAATGAAAAAGATTTTCGCAATTGTCGCTCTTTTGAGCCTTTCGCTGCTTACTACAACAAGCTTTGCCCAAATGGCTATTGATAAAGGTACCAAGTTTGTAAACCTTGGTATTGGTATCGGCGGTGCTGGTTATTTAGGAACGTCGGCCCTTGGTTTTAATGCCGCTGCTGACTTTGGTGTTACCAAAAATATCACGGTTGGTGCCCAGGCTGGTTACCGTAGCTATGGTAGCAGCTTCGGGTATAGCCTTTCGGCGTTTGACATTGGTGCGCGTGGTTCGTACCACTTCAACGAACTGTTGAACACACCAGAAAATGTTGACTTGTATGCCGGTCTTGGCCTGACGTACTTTGGCTACACGGGCGATGGCTTTGTAGGTGATGCATCATTCATTTATGTACCCATTCACATTGGTGGTCGGTATATGTTCTCAGATAAGGTTGGCGGTTTCGCTGAACTTGGGTCGGCTGTATCTACTCTGCGTCTGGGTGTTACTTTCAAATTAGGTCAATAAGGAATCGCTATTCCTTTACCTCAACAAAAACGCCCCGGCCATACGGTCGGGGCGTTTTTATTGTCAGCATAGCCAAAAAGCCTAATTGAGCTTTGGGTTAACGGCTGGCCATTTCTTTCAACGTGCTGACGCCCATGTTCCAGAGGATAAATGAATAGATATCGGCGGTCTGCTCGATGTTCTTCTTCGTATTACTGGCACCATGCCCCGAATTGGTATCGATCCGGATCAGAACTGGGTTGGGGCCTTTGTACACCTCCTGCAAGGTTGCGGCGTATTTAAACGAGTGGGCGGGTACAACCCGGTCGTCGTGGTCGGCCGTGGTGATCAGCGTAGCCGGGTAGGGCTGACCGGGCTTCAGGTTATGCAGCGGTGAATATGCGTAGAGTGCCTTGAACTCGTCGGCGTTGTCGGCGCTGCCGTAGTCGGCAATCCAGTTCCAGCCGATCGTGAACTTGTGGAACCGCAGCATGTCCATCACGCCGACCTGCGGAATCGCCACCCGGAACAGATCGGGCCGCTGATTCATGACCGCGCCCACCAGCAAGCCACCATTGGAGCCACCCCGAACGGCGAGTTTGGCCGGACTGGTGTATTTCTCCTTGATGAGGTATTCGGCGGCGGCAATGAAATCGTCGAATACGTTCTGCTTCTGCAACTTCATACCCTGCTTGTGCCAGGCCTCGCCATACTCCGAGCCTCCGCGCAAGTTAGCCTGTGCGTACACGCCACCCTGCTCAAGAAACGGAATCAGGAACGACGAGAAAGTGGGCGGCAGGCTCACGTTGAATCCACCGTAGCCATACAGAATCGTTGGGTTTGTCCCATCCATCTTGGCCCCCTTCCGATACGTAATGAACATCGGAATCTTGGTGCCGTCTTTGCTGGTGTAGAATACCTGTTTGGTTTCGTAATCAGCGGGTTTAAAATCGACTTCGGGCTGGCGGAAAACGCTGCTCTTCTTTGAGGCGATGTCGTAGTGGTAAATGGTAGGCGGAAACGTAAACGACGTAAACGTGTAGAAGACGAACTTATCGTCGCGCTCGCCGCCAAAGCCGCTCGCCGTGCCAATACCGGGCAGGTTGATTTCATTCTCCAATTTGCCGTTGGCGTCATATACGTACGCCCGTGAGGTCACATCCTTAGCGTATTCGATGAATAGCTTGCCACCCGCCATGCTGCTGCTGGTGAGGGGCTCAGGCTTTTCGGGAATGATCGTCGTCCACTTCTTTGTCGCGGGGCTGTAGCGCATCACCTTGCTATTGGGGGCGTCGGCGTTGGTGCTGATCAGGAAGTCATTACCGACGTTGTCGATGAGGCCGTACTCGAAATTGGTGATCTCCGCCACGATGGGCTGAAATGTAGCGCCCGGTTTGCCCAACTCCATAAAATAAAGCGCGTTGCCATCGAGGCCTTTGCCCCGGTCGCTGACGTTCAGGAACGCAAACTTTTCGTCGTCTGACGTACCTACGTAATGAAACCGCTGACCATTTTTAGGGTCTTCAAACACCAGCCGGTCGGCCGACTGCGGCGTGCCGATTTTGTGGAAGAATACCTGATGGTTCTCGTTTTTAGCGGCCAGTGCCGACCCTTCGGGTTTGGGGTAGCGGCTATAATAGAAGCCATCACCCTGCCAGGCGCCCCCCGAAAACTTCACCCATTCGATGGTTTCGGGAAAATAGCTCTTGTCGGCCAGCTTCATCACCCGAAATTCATTCCAGTCGGAGCCGCCTTTCGACGTACCGACCACGGCATAGTCCCCATTTTTTGACAGCGAAAACGTGGTCAGGCGGGTGGTGCCGTCGGCCGAGAGTTTGTTGGGGTCGATGACCACCTCGGGTTTACCATCCAGCCCTTTCTGCCGGTACAGCACCGACTGATTCTGCAGGCCGTCGTTCTTCGAAAAATAGAACCACTCGCCTTTCCGCGACGGTGCCGAGTATTTAGGGTAATTGAACACTTTTTCGAGCCGGTCCTGCAACTGCTTGCGGTACGGGATCTGGGCCAGGTAATCGAACGTTACCTTGTTCTGGGCCTTGACCCATTCCCCGGTTTCGGCTGAGCGGTCGTCTTCCAGCCAGCGGTAGGGGTCGGGCACGGTGGTGCCGTGGTAGGTATCGGTCTGATCCGTTTTTCGGGTCGTTGGGTACGTTAACGAGGCAGTTTGGGCCATCGTAGCAGCGGAGACAAGCATAAGCGGGACGCTTCGGAGCAAAAGTTTGACCATGGTTGACGAAGAGAAGAGGGTTGTGTCGTTGGTAAAGTTCGCACACAACACCGACAACTAATAGCAATAAACTGCCCCTTACCTTTGTGGCCATGACGCTGTCTGATCTGTTTCGGCGCAATCGTGCCTTTTTCATAACGTACCTGTTGCTATTACTCACCGTTGGGGGCCTGATGCTGGCCTACACCAAAGAGCAACTTATCCGGTTTGTCAATGCGCATAACACACCCGTGGGCGACGCGCTTTTTCCGTACCTGACGTACCTGGGCGATGGTTCGTTTGTGATCGTCGTGGGTGTGCTGCTGCTCGTCGTGAACCGGCGGGCGGGGTGGCTGGTGCTGGTGAGCTTTGCCGTTTCGGGCCTGATCAGCCTGTTTCTCAAACTCGTTGTGTTCCCCGAGCGGCTCCGGCCGATCCGCTATTTCGAGCATTCCAACTGGGAGTACCACGTCATCAAAGACCTGCGCATCAACGAGTACAACAGCTTTCCGTCGGGCCACACCACGTCGGCGTTTGCGCTGTTTGCCATGCTGGCTTTTTTGTGGCAGCGCAAGGCGTGGGGCTGGCTGGCGGTCGGGCTGGCGGCCGTGGCGGGATACTCGCGGGTCTACCTGTTTCAGCACTTTGTGGAAGATGCCTTCGTTGGGTCCATGCTGGGTACGTTCACGAGCGTTGGCTTGTGTCTTTTCTACCAAAAACGATACGGAAACCTACCGCTGCTATACTAAATGTACGTTTGCTCAATTGCTGCGTAACCCCTTCATACTCATTGCTTCTATTTGCAGTAGAACTAAACTACTATCCAGACAATGAAGCAATTTCTATTGATCGTGACGGTGTGGCTGGGCGTCAGTGTGAGTGCCTTCAGCCAGGGTGTGTTGACCAACAAAGACGTAGTCGCCATGATTACGGCTAAGGTGGGTAAATCGCTCATCGAGTCGAAAATTCAGAGCAGCCCGGCCAAATTCGACCTGACGCCGCAGGGGCTGATTGAACTCGAAACCGCTAAAGTGCCGGATGGCATTGTGAAGGTCATGATGGGTAAAACCACCATGACCGACGTGATGACCAACGAACATATCGTGCAGCTGACCAACGCGAAAGTCTCGAAATCGCTCATTAGCGAGAAGATCAAGCGCGGGAAAAACAAATTCGACACGTCGGTTGACGGCCTGATTGCGCTCCGCTCGGCCAAAGTATCCGATGGAATTGTGAAGGACATGATGGCCGCGCCCAAGTAGCGTATACGCTGATGTTGAGCCCTGACGGGGGTGCTGAGCAAACGTCCGCAATCAGGCCGCTGTTGGCTCGGCATCCCCGTCTCTTTTTGGCTAAAAGTTGCTTACAGACTAATCATAGTCAAAATTGTACTTCTAAAAGTACAAATGCCTATTGTGGCCGAAAATTGGATTAATAAATTGTAAATTACTGTTTTTCAGGATATGTTTTTGTACCTTTGCGGGAAATTTGCCGGTATCTTTTTCCGACAGGGTTAGCAAGCAACGCGCATTCGCTGGTCGGATCGAAAACCAGCGGTATTCCGTTAAACCTGTTAGAAGGGACACTTCACAGCTATTGTATGCAATCCATCCGCAATATTGCCATTATCGCCCACGTTGACCACGGCAAAACCACCCTGGTCGACAAGATTATACACGCGTCGAAATTATTTCGCGATAACCAGGAATTCCAGGACCTGATTCTCGACAACAATGACCTGGAACGCGAACGCGGCATCACGATCGTTTCGAAAAACGTGTCGGTTCGTTACAAAGACGTTAAGATCAACATCATCGATACACCGGGCCACAGCGACTTCGGCGGTGAGGTTGAGCGCGTTTTGAAAATGGCCGATGGCGTCTGCCTGCTGGTCGATGCGTTTGAAGGTGCCATGCCCCAAACGCGTTTTGTATTGAGCAAAGCCCTGTCGTTGGGTCTGAAGCCCATCGTGATCGTTAACAAGGTCGACAAGGAAAACTGCCGCCCCGAAGAAGTACACGAAGAGGTGTTTGACCTGATGTTCAACCTTGGTGCGACCGAAGACCAACTCGACTTCCCGACGGTCTACGGGTCGTCGAAACAAGGCTGGATGGGTCCCGATTGGAAAACCCCGACCGGCGACATCACCTACCTGCTCGACACTATCGTTGATACGATTCCGGCCGCGCCCGTCAATGAAGGCTTGCCGCAAATGCAGATTACCTCACTCGACTATTCGGCTTTTGTAGGCCGGATCGCCATCGGGCGGGTACACCGGGGTACGTTGAAGGAAGGCGCTAACATGGCGCTGGTAAAAGCCGACGGTGTTGTCAAGAAAGTACGGATTAAAGAACTCCAGATCTTTGAAGGCCTCGGCAAACAGAAAGTTGCCGAAGTTCAAAGTGGTGATATCTGCGCCGTAACCGGCCTCGAAGACTTCGAGATTGGTGATACGCTGACAGACGCGGAGAACCCCGAAGCGCTGGCCCGTATTGCCGTCGACGAGCCGACCATGAACATGCTGTTCACGATCAATAACTCGCCGTTCTTCGGTAAAGAGGGTAAGTTCGTGACGTCGCGCCACCTGCGTGAGCGCCTGTTCAAGGAAACCGAGAAAAACCTCGCCCTGCGCGTGGAAACAACCGACAGCGAAGACCGCTTCCTGGTGTTTGGCCGGGGTATCCTGCACTTGTCAGTCCTGATTGAGACGATGCGTCGCGAAGGCTACGAATTGCAGGTAGGTCAGCCGCAGGTGCTGTATAAAGAAGATGAAAACGGCCAACGGCTGGAGCCCATCGAGACGCTGGTTGTCGACGTACCTGAAGAGACAGCCGGTAAGGTAATCGAACTGGCCACGCAACGGAAAGGCGAACTGCTGATCATGGAGCCGAAAGGCGATCTGCAACACCTTGAGTTCGACATCCCGTCGCGGGGGTTGATCGGCCTGCGGTCAAACGTGCTGACGGCCACCTTCGGTGAAGCCGTGATGTCGCACCGCTTCAAAGAATACCAGCCTTACAAGGGCGTGATCCCCGAGCGTATCAACGGGTCGATGATCTCGATGACATCGGGTCAGGCAACGGCCTACTCGATCGACAAGTTGCAGGACCGCGGCGTGTTCTTTGTGGAGCCGGGCGAAGAGATTTACACCGGTATGGTCGTGGGCGAACACAACCGCCAGAACGACATCGTGATCAACCTGCAAACGGCCAAGCAGTTGACCAACATGCGGGCCTCTGGTTCAGACACGAACGTTAAGATTGCACCGAAGATCAACTTCTCATTGGAAGAGTCGATGGAATACATCCAGAAAGACGAGTACCTGGAAGTAACGCCCAAGTCGCTCCGGATGCGGAAGATTTACCTCGACGAGAACGAGCGCAAGCGCAACGAGAAGAAGTTTGCGATGGCGTAAGTAAGCAACTCGCTTTGACAGCAAAAAGGGCCGATGCAATACTGCATCGGCCCTTTTTCGTTGGTGGCAAGACTTTACAACACGGCTTCAGCGGGTTCCTGAGCCACGTTGGTCGTCGGTTTGGTTTGCGGGATGTAATGCCGGAAAAAGCTACCCAGCTTCATCTGAATTACCCCCAGAATGGCTTCCTTGAAAATCTTGGTCGACATCTTCGATTCGCCGCGTGTCCGGTCGGTGAAGATGATCGGTACCTCGGTCAGGCTGAAGCCGTATTTCCAGCAAGTGAATTTCATCTCGATCTGGAAGGCGTAGCCAACGAATTTGATGGGGTTCTGGAGCAGCACCTCCAGCACGTGCGCCCGGTAGCAAACAAACCCCGCCGTGGGGTCCATGATGGGCATGCCCGTGATGAAGCGCACGTAGATACCCGCCCCGTACGACATCAGCACGCGCCCGATGGGCCAGTTGACCACGTTCACGCCTTTAATGTAGCGCGAACCAACGGCCACGTCGGCGCGTTTGCCCGTGGCGTCGCCCTCGGCACAGGCGCGATAGAGCCGGACCAGGTCGTCGGGATTGTGCGAAAAGTCGGCGTCCATTTCGAAGAGGTAGTCATACCCCCTCGCGAGTGCCCATTTAAACCCGTCGATATAAGCGGTACCCAGCCCCAGCTTGCCCCGCCGTTCGAGCAGGTGAAGCTGTTGAGGAAACTGTGCCTGAAGCTGTTTCACAACCTGAGCTGTACCGTCAGGCGAACCATCGTCGACAATGAGCAGATCGAAGGCCATCGGCAGGCTGAACACCTTATGGATAATAGCCTCGATATTCTCGATCTCATTGAACGTGGGTATGATGACAAGGCGGTCGGTCACAACAGAAAAGCGTTTAGGAAAGAAACAGGGGAGGCATCAAAAATAGTGCATATGAGGCGTTAAATAACGTTAAGCCAAGCTAGAAGTGATTGTGATTGGCCGCGCTCCAACCCTTTTGGCCGTCAGCGTATCTATGGCTGTAGTATACCCCTTACCTCGTGGCTTACTGGCCGATAAAGCGATATGAAAAACGGTATTCTTTTACTTGTCTTTCCCTGTTTGATGCTTCTGTTTACGTTAGCAATCAGCTACATCGAACGGCTGTACCGGGCCCGGTTGCGGCGCCGGGCCAAACTGGAGCGGATAATCGCCAACGCCCAGTTGCAGTATTATTACCTGCCAACCGTACGGGGTTATCAGCTGGAAGCGCTAACCGCCGATCCTTCACTGGACAAACTTTCGCAAAAGCCAGCCGTTTCGGCGGTGAAGAAAGGCGGTGCTGCCCGCCACAGTAACTAAACGCAGTTACCGGATGATATGCGTGGTCGTTGCGCGCCGACTGCTACTTTTGCCTCATGGGTACAGAACAAACCGCCGTTGCGCGCATCGGCATCATCAACGTATCGGACCGGGCAAGTGCAGGCGTTTATGAGGATATTCCGGGTAAAGCCGTCGTGGCGCTGCTGACCGAATGGCTAACCAGCCCCTGGGAGCCGGTTTACCGCGTTATTCCCGACGAGCAGGATCAACTTGAAGCGGCGATGATCGAGATGGCCGACCGGGAGGGGTGCAGCCTGATCGTGACGACGGGGGGCACAGGTCCCGCTCTTCGCGATGTAACGCCCGAAGCCACTGAGGCCGTTTGCCAGAAAATGATGCCCGGTTTTGGGGAGTTGATGCGGCAGGAAAGCCTGAAATACGTACCCACGGCCATTCTGTCGCGGCAAACGGCGGGCATCCGCAACCAGACGTTGATCCTGAATCTACCCGGGAAACCCAAAGCCATTGGCCAATGCTTGTCAGTGGTATTCCCGGCCATTCCGTACTGCATCGATCTCATCGGTGGCCCCTTTCTGACGACCAATGAGGCGGTGATGAACGTGTTCCGGCCGAAGAGCTAAGACGCGCGCTCAAGGTTCACCGGCCCATTGTCACGGTTGGCTGGCACCCCGCTTATCACGCGCCTACTAAGCTCAGACGTGGGACGCTGAATTCTGAATGGGTTAAGCCGTTCGCTCCAGTTGCCCTTCGATCCAGTCGAGGCCGCGGCCTAGCAATGCCTGCCCAAAGCGAACACGGTTGTCGAATTCGGCATCCTGGGTACGTTGTTCGGTTAAAAATTGCCGGATCAGCCGGGCGTTGTCGGCGGCCTGCGGGTGCGGCACTTCGTTGTCGATCTCGGTTCGGTAGGGCGCAAACTCGGGTCGGTCGGCGTCGAAATGCTGAAAGAACAAGTGATTAGCGGCGGTCCTGACGGCGCACAAAACGCCCGAAGCCCGCGACGTCGACGGCGCAAGTGTGCCTTCTAACCCCCGCTTGAGCACAATGGCGGCGTCGAAACCGGCCATGAGAGCCAGCTCGGCCATTTTCATCTGATACGTAATGTGAAAGACCGACGTGACCAGCACTTTGGCACGGGCCGGGTTCAGCAGTTTTTCCAGCGTGGATAGAAAGGGCCGCTTGAGCAAGATCCGCCGCCGATCGACCCAGCGGTTGAGGGCGGGTGACATCGCTTTCTGGTCCAGTACCCAGCCATAAGTCGGCAGAGGGGTAGCTAGCTCGTGCTGACTTTGTAGAAAATCACAGCCGAGGTGCATGTAAAGGTCGTGGGCGTTCAGGTCGTATTTGGGGCCCGGCGTGCGGCCCACCAGCGAGAGCGCCCCGTAGCCGCGCTGCTGCACGAAATTGGCCAGCAACGGCGTGATCAGGTAGGAATGCTCGACGCCATCGAACGGTTCAGCCAACTGCACGATGTGGCGCACCGATTGCGTTGGTTTGGCCTGAAAACCGGGCACCAGTGTTGCCATCGCCGCCTGATACAGCCCGGCATATTCGTCATTCGTTTCGTGGCGAACCCGCATGATGCTGACGGCCAGCCCGCGAAAATGCTCACATTGCGATTCGGCCGCCTGATCACCGAAGAGATAATCACCCAACTGCCGGGCTTCGCTTACCTGCAACGTATGCCCACGCACCAGCTTGACGGCAATGGGCAGCATCTTTTCGGGCAGGGTGGGGCAGAGTTTCTGCACCAGAAACGTTGGGAGGGAGAACGCATCGCGCCCAAAGCAGGTTTCAAGGGTTTGTTCGTCGGGTGTAGGCCCTTTGGTAAGCAGCGCGCCAATAAACGCACCCATCTGTAGCGGGTGCGCCGTACCCGACAGCAGCGCGGCGCGGCACTCCGCAATCAACTCGGGCGAGAGGGGTTTACTACCGTATTTACCAATGCCGATGAGTTTGATTCCTCGGCCCAGCGGCGTGTCGGCGGGATCGCCCATGACGGGCGAAACGGAATGCATGCCAAGCTGTTGCATACGCCTGATGATTGAGTTCAGAAGAAGGTAACGCTGAACACCGTGGTTAGTTTGCCGAAAGGGCCTGTACCGGTCTTTTTTAATTAGCTGCGAAAATAAAATTAACTTCCGTAAACAGAAGTATGTAGCAAATTTTTATTTGCTAAACCGGGTAAATGGCAAATTTTCAATTAGTAAGTTTTCTTTTGGCAATGCAATTATTACACAATTGTATCCAAAACCAGCACGCCTAACAGTCCTACGACACCAACGATCGTTTCCATGACCGACCAGGTACGTAGGGTATCGGCGATGCTGAGGTTGAAATACTCTTTGAACAGCCAGAAACCAGCGTCGTTGATGTGCGACAGCATAAGGCTGCCCGCGCCGATAGCCAACACCATCAGTTCGGGATTAACCCCGGTTTGGCTTTGGAGCAACGGCAGCATGATGCCCGCCGTAGTGAGGCCCGCGATGGTGGCCGACCCGACACACACCCGGATGAGCCCGGCCATAGCCCAGCCCAATACCAGTGGGGGCATGTGCAGCCCGGCCAGTTGCTGCCCAATGTAAACGCTCGTGCCCGAATCGTTGAAGATTTGCTTGAGCGCCCCTGCCCCGGCGATGGTCAGCAGGATGGGCGCGGCTGCTTTGATGGCCTCCTCCAGCATTTTCATGGCGGCTTTGGTGGTTTGCCCCCGCCGGATGGCGAGCGTGTAGACAGCCACCAGCACGGAGAGCAACATGCCCACATAAGGCTCGCCCATCAGGTAGAGCACCTTACCGCCCAGGGTCTGCTCCAGGCCGTGGGTTTTCAGGTACGTGCGGAGCGGCCCGAAGATGGTGAGCATAAGCACCGGCAGCAGTGCCACGAAGAAGCTAATACCGGCACCGGGCAAATCGGTCCTGGGGGCCTCGGTCGGGTCAAATACTTCGCGGTCGGGTTTGGGTGTGAAGCGGCCCAGGGTTTTGCCGAAAATAGGCCCGGCGATGATGATGGCAGGGGTAGCCACAATGATGCCGTACAGCAATGTTTTGCCAATATCGGCCTGCAACTGCCCCACGAGGGCCGCTGGTGAGGGGTGCGGCGGCAGGTACCCGTGCGCCACCGACAAGGCCGACAGCATCGGGATGGCGATGGTCAGCATGGGGAGCTTGGTACTGGCGGCGATGGTGAAAATGAGCGGAACGACGATGATAAACCCGGCATTGTAGAACAGCGGAATGCCGATGATGAACCCGGCCAGCGCCAGCCCCCAGCGGATGTTTTTCACGCCAAACCAGCCAATCAGCACGTCGGTGATGCGGCGGGCAGCGCCGCTTTCGGCCACCACCCGGCCCAGCATGGCCCCAAAGCCGATGATCAGCACCAGATCGCCCAGGGTGCCGCCAATGCCCGTCTGAATCGACTTGCCCACGGCGCCCACCTCCATCCCGGCCGCCAGCCCGATGCCGATAGACACCAGAATAAAGGAGATGAACGTATCGAGGTGGAAATAGGCAATGAGCACAATAAGGGCCAGAATCCCGATAAAGGTTAAGAGCAGCGGCATGTGTTTAGGAATTTGTCATAAAGATAGAAGCACGCCTCGTTTGGGCACGATGGTGGCGCCCCGGACGGTGACCGTACGTCCATTCGCCGATAATAAATAAGTTGGCAATCGTGGCGGCTAGCTTTCGGCGCCGAAGTGATTACTGACACATGGAAGACGCAAGGGTTTGCATTTCTACCTTTGTTTCATGACAACCGACCAACTACGAACCGTTGCGGTGACGCGCTACGTAACGCCGCTGCGCGAGGGGGGCTCGCTGCCCGCACTGGCCGAAGCCGACGACGGATTTCTATACGTGTTGAAATTCAGAGGGGCGGGGCAGGGCGAAAAGGCGCTGATTGCCGAATTGATTGTGGGCGAACTGGCGCGGTTGCTGGGTCTGCGCGTGCCCGAGCTGGTCTTTGCCGAACTGGATGAAGCCTTCGGCCGCACCGAGCCCGACGAAGAGATTCAGGATCTGCTGAAGGCCAGTACGGGCCTGAACCTGGGTCTGCATTACCTGTCGGGCGCCATGACGTTCGACCCCGTCGTGACGACGATCGACGCGCGGCTGGCTTCCGAAATTGTCTGGCTCGACTGCCTGACGATGAACGTAGACCGCACCGCCCGCAACACCAACATGCTCATGTGGCATAAGGAGCTCTGGCTCATCGACCACGGCGCGGCTCTGTACTTTCACCATACGGGCCAACCGTGGCAAGACTTTGTCGAGCGGCCGTTTGCGCAGGTGAAAGATCACGTGCTGCTGCCCCATGCGTCCGAGCTGGAAGCCGTCGACGCTGAGTTTCGCGCTCGGCTGACGCCCGATCAGCTTCAAGCCATCGTTGCCAACGTACCCGACGAATGGCTCACCGACCGGGCCTTCGAGTCGGAAGCGGCGCAACGGGCCATGTATAGCCAATTTCTAGAAGCCCGGCTGGCGGCTTCGTCCATCTTTATTCAGGAAGCGCTCCATGCCCGACAAGCACTTAGTTGAATACGCCGTGATCCGGGTGGTGCCGCGCGTGGAGCGGGAGGAGTTTCTGAATGTGGGTGTAATTCTGTTCTGCGCTTCGCAGCGGTTTCTGCAAACGCGCTGGGTGTTGCCCACCGATCGTCTGCGGGCCTTCCTGCCGAACGTACCTGAGCCGGAACTGGCCGACCGCTGCGCCGAAATCAGCGCTCGGTTGCAGGCTCTTGAACAGGTTAGTCTGGGCGGTCCGGGCAGTGGCCCCATCGGGCAATTGCCGCCCGCCTCGCGCTTTCGCTGGCTCACCGCCGCCCGCAGTACGGTCGTCCAAACCTCACCCGTGCACCCCGGCTTCTGCACCGACCCAGCCGAGATGCTGACGAAGCTATTCGAGCAATTGGTGCTTTGATGAATTGGTCGAACGCGGATGGCGCGGATCTGGGGGGATTAATGAGGATCTGATACTTATCAAGAGCACAGTAAGGGTCGTTTCGTTAGCGGGCGGTTTAAACCGCCCGCTAACGAAACACATTTCAAGATCTGCGACTATCCCAAAAATCCACGTCATCTGCGTGCCATACCTTCATCACTTACTCATTAAAGATTGAACTCCAGAGGGCTTTAGCCTTTTCTTTGGCGGCTTCGATCTGGAGGGCGGCTTCGGCTTTTACTTCGTCGAGTTTAGCCTGTGCCGCTTCGAGTTGAACGGCGGCTTCGGCCCGTACGTCGTCAAACTTATCGTCGGCGATGTCGGCGAGTTCGTCAACTTTGGCGGAGGCCGCCGCATAAGCCGTTTCGGCCTGTGCCTGCAACGACGACAGGGCGTCGGCAGCCGAGGCTTTGGCGTTGTCGAAGTGGGTAGCGGCCTGGGTTTTCAGTCCCTCGATGTCGATGTCTTTACCGGCTTCACGGGCTTTCGCGACCAGCTGATCTTTCAATTCGTCGAGCTGATTGGCGGCGGTATTCAGGTGTTGGCTGGCTTCGTTCTTAAACGCTTCCAGCTTTTCGGCGGCGGCGGTTTTGGCGGCTTGTAGTTGCTCCGTGGCGGTGGTTTTCTGCTCCATTGAAAAAGGTGTTTGCTGTTTGTCGTTTAACGGTTGGCGTGACTTGGCGAAAGCTACCCGGATGGTACCCCGCTCAAGCGCCCTCAAACATCAGACATCAAACGGCAAACTCCAAACCGCTCATCCCAGCCGTCTTACCATCAGACCGTTAACGACGTCAATCAGCTGCATCGGTTTCAGGGTGCGCCAGTTGGGAATGTGCAGGGTGCCCCCGAAGTTGATGTAATAGTCGAGGCGGAAGCGCTTCCATTCCTGCTCCACAAAATCGGGGAAGTTGATGGCCGTAATCCAGCCGTCTTCGACCTCGTCGAACCACTCTTCGTAGTAGCTGTCGTCGGAGCCGTGGAAATTCAGGAGGTTTTCGCCAATCAGCAGAAAGTACTTGATATCCTGCTTGAGCAGGGGATCGATCACCTGTCGTTTCAGGTGCATGATGTCGTTATGGAGCGTGTCGTTCCACTCGCCAAACAGCTCGATCACCACGGCCTGCCGTTCGTAGTTGGCGTAGAGAATCTTGCAATACAGCGTTTCGGAACCGATCTCGTCCCAAAGCGGATGGATGTAGTAGCCGTAAATGTCGTTCTCGTACTGCATCGTATTGTAGGTACGTTCGTAGAACGGCGACTGCTCATCGTCGGAAGCAGCATAGTACTTCTCCCAGCCATAAAACGGTTCAATATCTTGCATAATGGTTGAGTAACGCAGGCGAGCGGCCTACTGTTTCCGCCTTTTATTTCGAGCTCTCAATCAATAAAAAGGTTAGCGAAATTGAGGTGGCCCGCCGGGGAAAAGGGCAAAAATAAGCCTTGCTAACGGCCCGGTAAGCGGGAAATCACCGAAATAGGAACGCAGGAATGATCTTAAATCTATTAAATGGATCGACTAACTAGTTAAACAATGAGTTGCTTAATCTAGCACATAGCCTGCCGGTTGGCAGGTTTTTTTGTGTACACGCTGATGTTCAAGAATCCAAAACTGGCACTTGTGTACGGCATCACCTTTATTGATGCCGTCGTTGCGGGAGGGGTAGGCCCGCTGTTCAACAAATACACCGAAACGCTGTCGGCCAAGCAGGTCTGGGTCATGGCTGGCTCGGCCCTGTTGCTGGGTCTGCAACTTGTGTTATCGCCCGTACTGGGGGCTTTATCCGACAAAATTGGGCGCCGCCCCGTGTTGATCGGTACCGCGCTTGGCTCCCTGCTGGCACCCTTTCTGTTGCTCCCGGTCAACGTGGGTGGTTACCTGAGCAACCGGGCCGTTGAAGGCACAACCAATGGCATGTCGTCGGTGCTGCGCTCGGCGGTGGTCGACATGGCTCCCAAGCAGGACATGATGCAGCAAACGAGCATTCAGGGAAGCATTACGGCGCTGGGCGCGTTGTTTGGCCCAGCGGTGGGCGGTGTGCTGATCATCGCGCTGGCGCAGGCCCGGTTCGATCCCATTCCGATCGTGATTATGTGTATCGGGCTGGCGGTGCTCAATGTGGTGCTGACGTTCATCTTTAAAGAGACCAACCAAAAGGAGAAGCAGCCGGTCGAACTGAAAGAGTTGAAAGCAAAAGCCCTGAACGCGATCAAAGTGAAAACGCTCTGGGATCAACTCGCCGAGGTCGACAAGAAGCTAGAGGGCTTCAAAGACCTGTATATTTTGCAACTGCTGTCGTTGCTGGCGCTGGGCTACTACAATTACTTCATCGCCTACCTCATTGTGGGCGATCTGGGCCTGACGCCCAAACAGGCCTCGTTCTTCTTCATTTATTACAGCCTGATCACCTTTGCCACGAACCTGCTGTTTTTTCAGTTTGCGGTTAAGCACGTCAACCAACGGAAAATGCTGATCGTGCTGGCTTTCGTGGGCATCGGCGTGATGGGGCTGTATGCGTTCACGGGTGGGAGCGTGATGATGCTCTACATCGCGGCTACCGTCGATTCGCTGAGTATTGGTTTGCTCGCCGGGCTGATCTCGGGCCTCACCTCGCAACTCGTATCGAAAGGAGAGGGGCAGGGTAGTATTTTCGGCGATACGCAGGCGCTGGGCGGCGTGGCGAGTTTCATGGCGGCCGTGGCGACAACGCTGCTGACCGCCGTGGATGCGCGGGCGCCGTTTATCTTCTATGCGTTGGCGCTGGGCGTAATTGCCTACCGGGCCATCTACCTGCCCGAAGCGTCGGCGAAGGAAACCGAGCCGGCCAATCAGAACTACGTATAAGCGGAAGCAGGTCAGAGGAGCACCAACAGGCTGGCCGGCAATACCCGAACCGTGCACTCGTTGCCCGGAAGCAGCACGGGTTCGCCATCGGCATGGGCCAGCAACGTATCTGGCCCATCCAGGTCAGGGGCATCGTCGGTGACTTTGGCCAATGTGGCCTGCCGGAGAGGCTGGCTTGCCCAGTAGGAAGATTGGTTGAGGGTTCGGTTGAAGAGCTGCCAACCGATCATGGCCACCATGTGGCCGGGGAAGGGCCGAATCAGGCATACATCGAGCAGGCCGTCGGAGACGTTAGCGTTGGGAGCAATCCAGGCGTTGTTGCCAAATTGGGCAGCGTTGGCGATGGTCAGCGAGAAAAGTGGCCCGGCAGGTACGTTATTGATGAGGTAACTGGCCGGTTGGTAATTCCAGAAGGCCTGATAGGTGGTGCGGACGTAGGTTTGTAACCCACGCACGGGCTGTTTGGCAAATTCGTGGGCTACGTAGGCCTCGAAACCCAGGCCCGCAGTGCAGAAAAAAGGCAACTCGTTCAGTTCGGCGCTGTCGATCAGAACGGGCCGCCCACTGATGGCTTTCTGAATGGCTTTTTGCGGGTTCATCGGGATCCCCAAGTGCCGCGCCAGCCCATTGCCCGACCCCATCGGGATGATGCCCAGCGCCGTGGCCGTTTTGCGGAGCGCGCGGGCCGTTTCGTTGACGGTACCGTCGCCCCCCATGACCAGCACGCGCCGGATGCCGCTTCGGGCTGCCTGCGCGGCCAGCTCGGTGGCATGGCCCGCGTGGGTGGTGGTGATGATCTCCGGTTGAAAGCCCTGACGTTGCGCTTCGGCCACAATGTAGGTGCGAAGGGCCTCTTTCTGCGCCAGCGGCAACGTACCTGAAAGCGGATTGATAATAACGAGCAGGTCGGTGGCGGGCATCAGCTAGGCAAAAAACAGAAACATCAGGGCAATGAAAACGATAATGAAAATGTAATACCACCCGTCGGAGAAGACGTAGGGCTTATATTCCCGGTAAAAATCACGTAACCATTTCATGCCCTAAAGTTCGCCAAAAATGAGACACCTGCTTTGCCTTATCGTTCTACTCGCGCTCGCTCAATCGAGTATGGCCCAGACAGCGGCCGACCGCCAGGAAGTGCTTGGTATTCTAAAACGCCAGAACAACGACTGGAACGCCGGCCGCGTCGAGCAGTTTATGGTTGGCTATTGGCCGTCCGATTCGCTAACGTTTGTGGGGAAGGCAGGGATTACCTACGGGTATGCGGCCACGCTGGCCAATTACAAAAAGCGCTACCCCGACCGGGCGTCGATGGGTACGTTGGCCTTCACGATTCTGAAGGTCGACTTTCCCGGACCCAACGTGGCCTACGTGATCGGGAAGTGGCACCTGACCCGCCCGCAGATTGGCGACGTAGGTGGGCATTTTACGCTCTTATGGCGCAAGATCAACGGTCGCTGGCTGATCGTCAGCGATCATTCTTCGTAGAATGAATAATGTACGATGTACAATGTACAATGGCGCTGTCGGCAAGCGGGCTTTCGTAAGCGGAACGTCGCCCGGCCCATTGTACATTGTACATCGTACATTATTCATTAGTACTCGTCTTCGTTGAAGAAGAAGTCGTCTTTGGTAGGGTAATCGGGCCAGATTTCTTCGATGCTCTCGTAGGGTTGGCCGTCGTCTTCCAGTTCCTGAAGGTTTTCAACCACTTCCAGCGGGGCGCCCGACCGGATCGAGAAGTCAATGAGTTCGTCTTTGGTGGCGGGCCAGGGAGCATCTTCCAGGTAAGATGCAAGTTCGAGAGTCCAGTACATAGTAGAAAAAATTACGCTTTTAAGGTCCGTATTTTTTGAGGCTGCAAAAGTAAAAAAAAACACTAATGCAACACGATACGCTATTTGTTTTTCAAAACTGACTGTTAGCAGGTTATGGCATAAACGGCTTCGTGGGGGCAATGTTATAAAAACAGCAGAGAAAATGTACGGGTTAGATTACCGTTTATTAAGCGCTGTTCGCTTTTACGTTACTCCGCCTGTCGTTGTTACCAAACCGCCGATATTTAGCAAGAAACACATCGATCATGCCCTATACACTTCAAAATCAATACCTCCGGGTGGGTATTCGCGAGCAGGGAGCCGAACTAACGTCGTTGTTCGACCTGACGACCCAAACCGAACATCTCTGGCAGGCCGACCCCAACGTGTGGCCCTGGCATGCGCCTAATCTTTTTCCTGTGGTAGGCGGCCAAACCAACGATCAACTGCTGATCGACGGACAGACGTACCCAATGAAACGCCACGGTTTTGCCCGAACCAGCGTCTTTACCTGCACAGAGGCCTCCGACACGCACGCCGTTTTTGAGCTGCGTTCGTCGGAAGCGACCAAACAGCAGTTTCCGTACGAGTTTGTGTTCGAGATCAGCTACACGCTCGACGACCGCGAACTCGAAGTCAAATACCGGGTAAAGAACCCTACGTCGACCAACCTGTTTATGTCGTTGGGTGCGCACCCGGCTTTCAATGTGCCGTTTGCACCCGACGAAACGTACTCCGATTACTACATTGAATTCGCTGACGATGAAGTATTGGAAACCAGCACGTTGGCGTCCAGTGGCCTGCTGTCGGGCGACAAACAACCGGTGGCGCTCGACAAGCGACACCTGAACCTGACGCCTGACCTGTTTGACAACGACGCGTTGGTGTTATTGACGCTCAAATCACGGAGCGTCACGTTGCGGAGCCATAAAAACCCACACCACATCCGCCTCGACTTTGCGCTGTTTCCGTATTTGGGCATCTGGGCCAAACCGGGTGCGCCTTTTGTGTGCATTGAACCCTGGCTGGGCGTCGCCGATACCGAAACCAAACCCCGCCCCATCGAAGGCAAGCAGGGCATTCAGCGCGTCACGCCCCGGAGCGCGTTCGTCGCGCATTACACGATATCGGTGAATGAATAATGTACAATGTATGATGTATAATGAGCCAGACGGCGTACTGCTAGCATACCCCATTGTACATTGTACATTATTCATTCACGTACATTATTCATTCCCACCCGTCAGCGTCTTAAACACGCCTTCGAGGGAGGTTTCCTGCTGGCGGAGGCCAATGAGCGTGAGGTTGCGGTCGGCGGCGAGGCGGAAGATGGCGGCGCGCAGGTCGGCGTTGGCGGGTGCCGTTACCTGATACTGCCCCTGTCCGGTGCGCTCGACGGCCGTCACGCCGGGCAGGCTGCGCAGGAGTGCTGGGTCGGGTAAATCGCGTTCAAATTCAGCCAGGTACGTTGCCGTATCCACGAGTTGACCGCCGCCGTACCGGGTACGCAGTTCCGCCAGGGGGCTGTCGGCGACGAGTTGGCCTCTGTTGATGATCACGACGCGGTCGCAGAGGGCCTCTACTTCCTGCATGATGTGGGTGGAAAAGAGCACGGTTTTGTCGCGACCGGCGGTTTTGATCACCTGCCGGATGTCGGCCAGCTGATTGGGGTCGAGGCCGGTGGTGGGTTCATCGAGGATCAATACGGGCGGGTTGTGCAATAGTGCCTGCGCCAGTCCTACGCGTTGCCGGTAGCCTTTCGACAGTTGCCCGATGCGTTTGTGCTGCTCGGGCCCCAGGCCCACCTGCTCGAGTACGTCGGCAACGCGTTGGCTCAGGGCCTGCCCGCTCAGGGTGTGGAGCCGCCCCGCGAACCGAAGGAATTCCTTCACGTACAGATCGAGGTAGAGCGGGTTGTGCTCGGGCAGGTAACCCACGCTGCGCCGAACGGCCATCGGGTCGGTTTGCACGTCGTGGCCGTTGACGAGCACCGTGCCGCTGCTGGGTGGCAGGTAGCCCGTGGCAATCTTCATGGTGGTGGATTTTCCGGCTCCGTTCGGCCCCAGAAAACCAACGATCTGCCCCGGTTCGACCGAAAACGTGAGGTCGTCTACGGCCCGGCGGGTATCGGTCCCGTTGGCGCTATATTGCTTGGTTAGGTTCTGTATCTGAATCGACATTGCACGGAGATAACGTATTTTCGGCAAAAAACAGCAATTTTAGTCGTAGAGACGCAACTCTGTGCGTCGCCACGAACGCATTTCATGAGCAATTCTATCCTTCGCAAAAAATCCGTAACACAGGCCGTTGGCGACACGGGCGGTCATCAGCTAACCAAAATTCTGGGGGTGCGTGATCTGACTTCCTTCGGAATTGCCGCCATCATTGGGGCTGGTATTTTCAGCACCATCGGGCGGGCGAGTCTGGCGGGTGGCCCGGCGGTGTCGCTGCTGTTTGTGTTTACGGCGATCGCCTGCGTATTTACGGCCCTGAGTTACGCCCAGTTTGCCAGCACCGTGCCCGTAAGTGGCAGCGCCTATACGTACGCCTACGTGTCGTTTGGTGAGATTTTCGCCTGGATCATCGGTTGGGCGCTTATTCTCGAATATGCCGTTTCCAACATGGTGGTGGCCATTTCCTGGTCCGAATACTTCACGTCGATGCTGGCGGGTTTCGGGGTGCATTTTCCCGACTATCTGGGTACTGACTATGGCTCGGCGGCCAGCGCGGCCGAAAAACTGCGAGCGGGCACCGAAACGCTGACCGACGGCGAAAAAATGCTGGCGGCGGCCTATGATGCCGCGCCAAGTATTGGTGGTTTGAAAGTGATTCTGGATCTGCCCGCCGGGGTGATCACCGTCCTGATTACGTCGCTGGTGTACGTAGGAATTAAAGAGTCGCGGGCGGCGAGCAACCTGCTGGTGGTACTGAAACTCGCCGTGATTGCGCTGGTGATCGTAGCGGGAGCCTTCTTCGTGAAACCCGAAAACTGGTCGCCGTTTGCGCCCAACGGTATCAAAGGGGTGCTGGGGTCGGTGGCGTCGGTGTTTTTTGCCTTTATCGGCTTCGACTCCATCTCGACGACGGCCGAAGAGTGCAAAAACCCACAGCGCGATCTGCCCCGCGCCATGCTATACTGCCTCGCCATCTGTACCACGCTGTACGTGCTGATTACGCTGGTGCTAACGGGCATGGTAAACTATAAGGAACTGGGCGTCGATGATCCGCTGGCCTACGTGTTTCAGAAAGTAGACATGAACTTCATTGCGGGCGTTATTTCGGTCAGTGCCGTGGTGGCCATTACGAGCGCGCTGCTGGTGTATCAGCTGGGCCAACCGCGTATCTGGATGACGATGAGCCGCGACGGGCTGCTGTGGCCCAAATTCGCCCAGATTCACCCACGTTTTCACACGCCTTCGTTCGCGACGATTGTGACGGGCGCGCTGGTAGCCATTCCGTCGTTGTTTCTGGACATGCAGTTTTTCATCGACCTCACCAGCGTGGGTACGTTCTTCGCGTTCATTCTGGTGTGCGGCGGTATTTTGTACCTCGACAGCAGCGGGCTCTCGGCGCAGTCGAAGTTCAAAGTGCCTTACGTTAACGGCAAGTACATCATCGGGATCGGGTTTGTGCTGGCGTTGGCCTACGCGCTCAGTGCGGGCGCTTTCACGGCTGGCTTGGCCGAAAAACCCCTGCTGATCGTGTTCTGGCTTGTGTGGGGTACGTTGTCGGTGCTGGCCTTCCGGCGGAATTTCTCACTGCTCCCGGTGCTGGGTATCCTCACCAACCTCTACCTGATGACCGAACTGGGCATCACCAACTGGGTCATCTTCGTGATCTGGCTCGTGATCGGTCTGGTGCTGTATTTCTCGTACGGCTACCGCAAGAGCAAGCTGGCGTAGGGAAAAGAGTGAAAGAGCGAATGAGTGAAAGAGTGGTGGGTTACTAGATTGCACACTAGTGCTGTAACCACACTCTTTCACTCATTCGCTCTTTCACTCGTTAGTTTCTCCCGAAGATCAGCACGTGTTGCTGGGGGAGGCGGGCGTCGTTTTTGAGCAGCTTCAGGCCGAGGGCCGCCATTTCGCGGGTGGCTTGCTGGGCCGTCATTTTGTGGTGCTCCTTGATGGGTACGTTGGGGTCTTCGCCGCGGTACTCGACCAGCACGATGCGACCACCGGGTTTAAGGGCTTTCACCAGCGCCTGACCCATTTCGCGGGGGTGATCAAACTCGTGGTAGGCATCCACCATCAGGGCGATGTCGACGCTGTTGGCGGGGAGTTTAGGATCGGTGATGGTGCCGAGCACGGGTTGCACGTTGGGCGTTCCGGCTTTTTTCTTGCCCTGATTCAGGTACTCGATCATTTCGGGCTGAATATCGACGGCGAAAACGTTGCCCTTCGGCAGCGCCCTGGCGAGCCGGAACGTGAAATAGCCCGTACCAGCGCCAATATCGGCTACGGCGTCGGTAGGTTTGAGGTCGAGGATATCAAGGAGCAGATCAGTGCGTTCTTCCTGCTGCCGTTCGGGGCGTTCGAGCCACTCGGCGCCCAGATGCCCCATCACCTGCGCAATCTCCCGACCCATGTAGACTTTGCCGATGCCGTCGTAGGCGGGTTTCTTCTCGGTATAGCCGGTTGCGGGCTGGGTACGTTCCGCCGTTGGGCTAGTTGCCTGGGTACGTTGCTCCGTCGACTGACTGTGGCCGCAGCCCGCCATCAAGCAAAGGGCCACCAGAAAAAGCCATGCCGGGTACGTTCCTTCCTTGTTCATTGCGTTGTCGTTTAGTGAATAACGAACGGAACGCGCTTTTGTCCAGTCAATTTTAGCTGGAATAACCTCCCATGACAGCACTGTACGAGATGAGATGACCGACACGGCTGGAGCCGTGCGTTACTTATCACTACCTTGGTGCCAGCCAGGCTTCGGGGTTCATTTTGGCGAACTCTTTCCAGATCTGGAATTGCAGTTCGGCGTTACCGCGGCTGTCGGTGCTGACGGCGCCGATGGTTTCGCGGGCTTTTACGCGTTCGCCTACTTTCACGCGCACGTCTTTGAGCTTGGCGTAGATGGTGTAGTAATCGCCGTGCTGAATGGCCACCACGTTCTGGCTGCCCATCACGTATTCGACGTTCATCACGATACCGTCGTAGATAGCCCGGACGGGCTCGCCCGCGTTGGTCTGAATGTCGATGCCGGGGTTGGAGACTTTCACGCCTTTCAGCACCGGGTGAGCATGCACGCCGAACCGCTCCGACACAAAGCCGCGCTGCACGGGCCACGGCAGGCGGCGGCGCGAGGCGGCAAACGACGAGCCAAGGGCCAGTTCTTCGCGGTTAAGGTTGCTGCTTGTGCGGGTGGCGTCGGCGGCGGCCGCGGCGGGCTCCGGTTCGGGAATCACCACGGGCGGCGGGGCGGGTTTGCCTTCTTCGGCGGCTTTGGCTACGGCTTCGGCGCGTTTGCGCTCGGCTTCGCGGCGTTCAGCAGCACGGCGGGCGGCTTCGACCTTGGCGAGGCGGGCGCGTTCGGCGCGTTCGCGGGCGGCCCGGGCGGCACGTTCGCGGGCTTCGCGGGCGATGATGGCCGTAATCATGTTTTCGAGTCGGCCCAGGTTGCGGCGGCTTTCGGCCAGTTCGGTGCGGAGTTCGCTCTCTTTCTGGCTCAACTGCTGCACCACCTTGTTCTTGTCGTCTTTCAGCGTTTCGAGCTTCTCGGTCTCCTGCACCTTGGCCGTCAGCACGCCTTTCTGTTCGCGGCGTTTGCGCTCGGTGGCGTTACGCTTGGCGCTCAGTTCGCCCTGCACATTTTCGATGTGTACTTTCTGGGTCTGCCGGGCTTTGGCGTACTGTTTCAGGTAGCGGTAGCGAGCCACCAACTGATTGAAGTTTTCCGACGAGAACAGAAAGCCGAGCGGGTTGAGTTGCTGGCGGCGTTTGTCGGCGGCGTAGATCATCTGCGCGTATTCGACCCGCAGCTTTTTCAGGTCGCTATCGAGCACCTGACTGGCGCGGCGCAGGTCGCTGATCTCAGTTTCGCTCAGCTTTATATCGTCGGAGAGCAGGTTGATCTGTTTGGTCTGCGCCTCGATCTGCTCATTGAGGGCCTTTAGCTGACTCATCGACACCTGCTTTTCCGAGGCGGTCTTTTTCAGCACAGCCTGCAATTCGGCCAGTTTGGCCATGTTCCGCCGCTTTTCGTTCTCCAACGCCTGCCGGTCCCGTTTCTGAGCCAGTAACGGGGCGGTGGAGACCAGGATAAACAGCAGTAGAACGAGGCAGCGCATAGGGTGAATGAGTGAAAGAGTAAATGAGATAAGAAGTGAAAGAACAGTTGCATTAGTGTCATCACCCTTTCACTCATTCGCTCGTTCACTCTTTATTTTCTTTGGTACTTCGCCGGGATGGTGAAGGGGAAACCGGGGTTTTTATCCACCAACTCGACTTTGTTGTGTTTGATGCGAATCAGCGTCTGGTAGAACTGCCCGTCGGTTTTGGACGTGTAGTCGAGCGTGACCAGACTTGAATACGGAAACACGAAGTTATTGAGCGCGTTAAAATCTTCGTAATCCAGCCGAAGCGCGTTTTTGGTCGGCTGCTCGGTGACCATCAGGCGTTTGAGCTTCCGGTCGTTTTCGCCGATGTAGTTTTCGACCAGCACTTTACCGGCATCCTGCCGCAGCAACAGGTAATCGCGCTCGTTTTTGATCTTCTGAGCGGGCCGCTTGGGCAAGGGCAGGTTGCCCACGATCAGCGCTTGCAGGAGGTCGTAGTTCATATCGAAATTGAACTGGCGGCTCAGCGTGGGGAAATCAGTAACGATGTACTCCTGTTGCAGCTTGTCCATGATCACGACCGAATCGCGGCTGATGAGCGCCCGCACGGCTTCGATGCCCAGTTTGGAAATACTGATCCAGATGAGGCTGTCTTTGCGCACGCGTAGGTTGAGGCTGGCGTTGCTAATGTCCTGCGTTTTGCTCTTGAACGACAGCTTCGATTTGGCCGTCAGGTACCGGAAGTCGATCTCGGCCACGTTGGCGCGAGCTTCTTCGATACCGGGCCGGGGGCGGGTGTTGGCCGTCGTCGACGTGGGAGCGGGCGTTGTGGGAGCCGCTGTCGTTCCGGTGGCCGGGGCACTGACGATCCGCGCCGTGTCGGCGGGGGCTGGGTACGTTCCGGGCCGTTGGGCGAGCGTATCGGGGGTAGACGAGGGGGAGTTGGTGACTACTTGCCGCCGGTGACAGGCCGCTTGCGTCAACAGAACTAACAGGAAGAGTGCGTGCAGCAGGCTTCTATTCATACAATTTTCCGCCGGCGATCTTCTGATCGAGCCGGTCGCTGGTCTCGCCTTTTTGTTTCGCCAAGCGCCATTGGTCAATGGCCTTCGTTTTCTCACCTAGCTGAAACAAGACATCGCCATAATGTTCACGAATGGTCCCGCTGATATTGGCCGGGTCGGCAGCGATGGCCTGCTCCAGAAACTTCCGGGCTTCGGCGTATTCTTTCAGCGTGTACAACACCCAGGCGTGGGTGTCCAGGTACGTTGCATTTTTAGGGTGCCGCTCGGCCAGCTTGCTCGACATGGCTTTGGCTTTGGCCAGGTTCTCTTTCCGCAACGACAGAAAATAGCTGTAGTTGTTGAGTACCCGGTCGTTCAGTGGGTCTGTTTTGAGCGCGGCCTCGTAGGCTTCGTCGGAGCGGGCGTGGTCGCGCAGGCCGTTGTAGGCGTCACCCAACTGCCCGTTGATGTCGGCCAGCATCTGGGTGTTGCTGAACAGCAGCTTCCGGCTTTCGTCGAGCGCATCTACGGCCTGCTGGTAATGGCGGCGGTAAAGGTGAGCTGAGCCGTTGGCATACCACAGCCGCCCCTGCGCCGGAAAGACTTCGAGGGCTTTTTCGGTGTGCACCAGGATGCTGTCGACCTGCCCCAGATCGCTGTCCAGTTCGATGATGGCGCCCCACACTTCATAAACCGAGGGGTCGAGGCGGGCGGCGCGTACGTAGGCATCCCGGGCTTCGGCCTTCCGATTCTGCTGCGTGAGCAAATCGGCGAGCATCACCTGGGCTTTGGCATCGTTAGGACTTTGCTTGGCCAGATTCTCGGCCATTTTCAAGGCGTCCTGCTTCACCACAGGGCTGTCGCCAGCGATGCCCATGTAGCTTGACAGAATGCGGGCCTTCAGGCCGGCTTCCAGATTCGGATTCGACAGCACTTTCTGCAACTCCTCGCCCGACTTGTCCATGTTGCCCTGCTTGCGGTAAATGTCGGCCAGCATCATGTGGGCCTGAGGGCTGTCGGGGTTCAGCTTCAGCGCTCGCTCGAGCCAGGTGATGGCCATCGGCACGCGCTCATTGGCCACTAGCAGTTCGGCCCCCTCGACCAGGAAATCGGGGTCAGCGGGCTCCGAGGCGATCAACTTTTCGGCCTCTTCAATTGCCTTGTCGACCTTATTCTGCTTCAGGTAGATGCGTTGTTTCTGGCGGGTGATCTCTTCATTCAGGCCCATGGCCTTTTCCACGCGGTCGTAGGTGGCGAGGGCCTTGTCAGGCTTATCGTCGAAGAGGTAAATAGCGGCCAGTTCAACGCCGTATTCGATGGTTTCCTGCCCTTTCTGAAGCAGGGTTTCGTATAGTTCTTCGGCTTCGGCGTAGCGTTTCTGTTTGACGTACAGTTCGGCCACCTGAAGCAGGTAGTAGGAGTTGCCGGCGTTGAGCCGGTAGGCTTTCTGCGCAAAGGGCAGCGCCTCGCTCGTTTTACCGGCCTTGATCAACGCTGTAGCCATCGCATACTGCGCGGCGGCGTTGTCGGGGTTCTTCTGAATCAGTTTTTCAAGGGCCGTAATGGCTTTCGTCGGCTCGTCGACCAGAATGTAGCGGTAGGCGTCGGTAAACTCGGTTTCCTCGGCAACGGCCTTATCTGATTTACTGGTTGGCTGGGCAATCGCCCCGTTATCGGCGGGGAGGGTGCTGGAGGCAGGGGCCGTTGGCTGGGTACGTGGCTGTGCCCACGCGTGGCCGCCAGCCACAAGGCAGGCCAGGCCTACCGCCACCAACCGACGTTGCCACGCGATTGCCGCCGCCTTTCTTTTCGTATCCTGTGTGGTGCGCGTATACATACCCAATAAGCTACCTATCAAACGCCTCAGCAAGGGCTGGTATTGCCATGCTGCGCCAGTCGGGGCCGGAATGATAATTGACTGACGCTTCGTGCCAATCGACGATAATCAGGCCGAAGCGTACATAACAAATGTACGGCAAAATACCAGAAAGCAGATGAAGCAGTACGGTAGGAAAGCAGGGCTGCCGCTGGCCTATTTCCGAATCAATAACCGCTGACCAACCTCAATGTTGTAGTTGGTTAGGTTATTCCAGCGCATCAGGTCGGGGATGCTCACTTTGTTGATCAGGGCGACCCGGTAAACGGTCTGTCCCGGTTGCACGACATGGTAGAACTGCTTGCCGTTGACCTTGGGCGTCTCGACCCGGAAGTTATTGATGACCCCCTTCGACTGCACCCGAATGACCGACTTGGGTGGCGGCGGGTTCCATTTGCTGTCGATGTCGACCGACGATTCGCTGTATTCGCGCTGTTTGGTTGTCGGGGGCGTCGGGCGGGTAGTAGTGGGTGACGGAACGGGACGGGTCGTGGCGGTGGTGGCCGTTGTCGACGGCGTTCCGGTGACCGGGCGCGTTGGGGGTACGTTGTCGGCCACAACGGGCTGTGGCGCTGTGGGGGCCGGTTTCGGGCTGTTGGTCGACGGGGTGGTTGTGGGCGCAGGTTCGTCATCGGCAACCGTGACGGGGCGGCTCACGATCAGCTGCGAGCCGGGAACCAGCGGTTTACGGTACGACAGGTTGTTCCACGACATCAGGTCGATGAGCTTCAGGTTGAACTGCTGCGCAACGCTCGAATGCGTGTCGCCTTTTTTCACCGTGTAGAACGCAAACCCCTTGTTGGCGTTACCACCGTCGGTGGGCGGCGGGGTGGGGCGAGGCGTAGCGGTACCCATGCGCATCGAGATAGCCCGTTGCGACGAGTCGGGGTTGGCGAGGGTCCAGTTGGGCGGGGCCGGGCTATCAACCGCCGATTCCTCATCTTCCCGCGTGAGCTTGCGCTGGGCAAGTGCCGGTTCGGAATCAGGGAAGACATCGGGCATTTTCTGGTATTCGACCGGCTGATCTTTCGGGCGGCGTTCCTGCATCCAGAGAATACGCCCCGGCTGCACGCGCTGCGTAGCCTCCATGCGGTTGAACGTCAACAGGGATTTAAGCCGAACGCCATACATGTTCGACACGTCGCGCAGCGTCTGACCGGGCTGCACTACGTGGAACGGCACCTTGGCTTTGCGGTCTTTCATTTCCAGGTAATACAACTCGCCGGGCCTGATCAGGTCGCGCTCGGTCAGGTCGTTGACCTGCATGAACCGTTTGAGGTCCATGCCGCCGTAATACGACAGCGTAATGATGTTGTCGCACGATTGGGCCTGAATGCCTTTGTGCCCGTTGATTTCGTAGAAAATAGCCGACGCCCGGGTAAGCGGGTCATTGGAGGTGGAGACGGGCAGGCGACGAAGCACGGGGAAGCCCATATCGCGCCGAACGGGCTGCTGCGCGGGCGATTGCTGGGTTTGTACGGTTGCGTTGACCTGGCTCCGCACCGAGATATACTCGTTGGGGGTCAGGCGGATCAGCACCGGGTACGTCTTGTCGGTAGGGATCAGGCGTACTTTGAGCCACTCGTTGAACGGCACAAACCGGTTTTGTTCGATGCCCAACTCGGCCGCAATGGAAGCCAGCGATTTGCCCCGACCCTGCCGGTAATCGTACAGCAGAAACTGATCGGTTGGGCGAATCAGCGGCGCTTCGCGCTCGAATACCAGCTTGCGCGCCAGCACCGTCCAGATGGCATCGGGGCTGTCGAGACCCAGTTGCAGTGTGCCTTTTGTTGCCGTGGGCGTGTTGGCCGGTACGTCGGCCGCCATGGTCGACCGCTGGCCCTGCAGAAAGGCAATCAGCGTTCTGGCCCAGTTGGTGCGTTTGGTCAGCAGCGCAGTCAGCTCGGCCAGTGTGGCGTCGGAGGCCGACGAGAGGTTAAGGCGTTCGTCGACGACGTTGTCCACGCGTAGGTGCAACAGGCTGGCGCGGGTGGCGTCGAGCCCCCAATAGCCGCCATTAGGCTGAAAAGGCAGGCAGGCGTATCGGAAATCGGAGGGGGCATTATGTTCTTCCAGCAGGGGTTCCAGTACCGAATCGATGTTGCGCATCTGCTCGATGGCGTTGCGCAGACCTGTTGGGTCTGAGTAAAGCCGGGCTATTTCCTGCTGCACCCGCTGCTGACTGGGGGCCGTCAGGTAGACGGTAACGCCCGCAAACTGAACCTCGGTGGGTACAGTGGGCATTCCCTGACTTAGCGCTAAATCAGTAAGCAAACACAGCAATAGAAGGATGCCCCAGCGGGCAGACGGCAGTAACACAGGCGTTCGTTTCGTTTCTGGGTGGAGGGCTTTAAGTCTGGTCAACGGCCATTTGAGCGGCTAAAATAGGGAAAATCGTTGACGCAACGGAGAGTTACAACGGGATGTCCACAAACCGACCGGCAATCGGAGCGAATGGTCCAACCGATGCGTTAATCAGCAGTAACTTGCCTGGAGAAAGCCCAATTTAACGAACTGAATACCTGGTTTTGGTTGCTTAAGATGTGTAGTGGTGGTAACCATTTATCACTATGCGTTTATGGGTGAACGATAATCAAAATCATTTATTAGTCACTCAATCGGTTTATTCACCGACGAAGACAATCTTGCACCATTAACTCGGACTACCATGCACCTTGATGCGCAGCATCCCACTGAACTACAGACCTACCTGATCCGCAACGGCTGGCTCAGCGACGATGAACCCATCGTTTCGCTCAGTAAACCCGGTGAGGGTAATATGAACTATACACTGCGGGTTCAAACGACTACCCGGTCACTGATTGTCAAACAGGCGCGTGGGTACGTTGAGAAGTATCCAAGTATCGCTGCCCCCACCGAACGCGCCGTGATCGAGGGGCGCTTCTACCAACAGATCGCCACCAACCCCCAACTGGCGCAGGCAATGCCCGCACTGTTGGGTATGGATGAAGCCGAATCGGTGCTGGTGCTGGAGGATTTGGGTACGTCCAGCGACTACACCTGGCTTTACCAGCAGGCCAGCAAAATCCATGCCGAGGATATAAAACGGCTTGTTGGGTATTTATCCTTATTGCATGCGCAATTCCAGACGGCTGAGCTCGATTTAGCGTTCGCCAATGATGCCATGAGGCGGCTTAATTATGAGCATATCTTCAGCTACCCGTTCCTGGAGGAGAACGGGTTTGACCTGGATACGGTAGAGCCAGGCTTACAGGAAGCCGCCCTGCCCTACAAGCAAAACGAGGCGCTGAAGGTCGCTGCACACGCCCTCGGCGAGCGGTACGTTGGCGCGGCGCCCGCCGGTACGTTGGTGACACTGTTGCACGGCGACTTTTACCCCGGCAGCTGGCTTCAGACAGCGAGTGGCGTACGGGTGATCGATCCGGAATTCTGTTTCTATGGCCCCGCTGAGTTTGACCTGGGCGTTATGATCGCTCACATGCACATGGCCCGACAGGGTGCCGAACTGATCAGGCTGGTCAAGGCGACGTATGTGCGGCCCGAAGGCTTCGATGAACGCCTCCTGAACCAGTTTACGGGCATTGAGATATTACGCCGCCTGATCGGGCTGGCTCAGCTGCCGCTGACGTTGTCACTTGGTGAAAAAGTGGCGCTACTGGCCGTAGGTGAGCAGTTGGTCATGGCTTAAGGGCGCGTAAGCCATTCATTGACACTTTATGAAGCAGACGAAATCAAGTTACCGACGGAGAAGTCGGGCGAGTGCCGTTTTTTGGGGTCTACTGGTTTTGGGGTTACTAGGCCGGTCAGGTACGTTATTGGGGCAGCCGTCACCCAAACGGATCTGGCTCGATACCGACATCATGGTCGGGATGCCCGATAAAAGTGGCGCCCGCGAAGTTGATGACGCCATTGCCCTGATGATGGCCCTGCGGCATGCCGACAAGGTACAGCTGGTGGGCATCAGCACAGTCACTTACGTAACGTATGGGACGGCAATTACTCAGAAACTACTGGGTTATTATAATAAGACCGGGCGTCAGATTCCGGTTTATCGGGGCTCGGATACGTTGCGCGACATTGGGCGCGAAACGGATGCCAGTAGGGCGCTGGCGGCGGCGCTACGTCGCGAAAAAATGCCAATTCTAGCCATTGGCCCCCTCACCAATGTGGCGACTGTGTTGAAAAACCATCCCGAACTGGCAACGCAGATCGAGTCGGTGGTGGTTTGTGCGGGTCGTACGCCGGGGTTGCCCTTCCGGCCTGGTCTGCAAACGCTGACGGTGGGCGACTACAATTTCGAGATGGACCCCGACGCTTTTCGGGTGTTGTTCGACTCGGGCGTAAAGGTGGTGCTGTCGGGCTACGAGTGCAGCGTGTATACTTTTTTGGGGCGAACGGATCTGGATTTCCTGGCGCGGGGCTCGGCGGGCGACCGTTGGCTGAGTCAGACTCTGCGGCCCTGGCAGTTGCTCAACAAAAAGCTCTTTGGTACCGACGGGTTTGTGCCCTGGGATACCACCCCGCTGGGCTACCTCACGCACCCCAACTACTTCAACTACTACGAGAACATTCCCGTCCGCATCAACACGCGCGTGTCAGACACCGACGGGAAGTCGCAGAAGCCTTTTCTGGAGGTGTCGTATGATTACAAAGACACGCCCTGGCGGGCTACCTATGCCTACAAAACGCTTCCCGGTTTTGAAGAGATCGTAATTGAAAGTCTGAAATAGGGTTACACAACGGTGATACCGCCCCAATCGGTGCGGCGGTACGACCGGAACAGCAGCCACGCAATGAGTAGCATGATGGGGATTGCTGCCCACACGCCATACGGGATGTAGCTCAGGCCCCAATGCGCTACACCCACCAGCCCGACGACCAGCATGCTGATCAGGGAGCGCGTTGTCATGTTTTGCTGCACGGCATCCTGCGTCATCGAGAACGGTAAGCTACGTTCACCCATCGTGACCGAAATCAGGAGCATCACCAGCGAACCCGTCAGCGCCAGCAGCACGTCGGGCAATACGTCGATGCCTTTCCGGTAAAACACGTAGGCAGCCAGTAAGGCAAAATAAGGCAGCATCAGCTTGACGATTACGGCTTTCAGTCCGCCCGCCAGCAGTTCACCGGGCCGGCTGATGGGCGTGGTGGCGTAGATCCAGGCGGCTTTGTAGCTGTCCGAAACGGTGATCTGCATGATGGCGCCCAACATGTATAGGCTGCTGAGGTACAGAATAAACAGATGCGACTGCGAAAACGACGCCATACCCGACTGGCGGCTGCTCATCATCACGACATAGACGATGCCGAAAGCCAGCGATGGGTACGTCTTCAGTTTGAATTTCCGGTCGCGGCTGGTGAGGTGCCAGATCATGGTGAAGGTGGCGCGCTCCAGCGGCGAGGTTGTCAGCCAGCCGGCCAGCCGATCGGCCAGCGATGGTTTCGCCAGGGAGCCAGGTACGTTGGTGGCTGTCGGTTGTGGGGCGGTGGGCTGCCGTTCGGCCAGATCGAGGGTGGCCATGCGGTTGCCGAATAGCGGCCCCAGCACCCGACTCATGAGCCAAAGACCTGCAAACGGAACGGTCAGGATAAGGACTAGCCCCAGCCAATGCCAAGTATCGGCGGTTTGGTTGATGAGCAGGTCGAGGCTGCCTGCGCACCAGAAAGGGGGCAGCAGGAGCATCCACCACTGCCCGGTTAGCAGGGTTGGGTTGAGTGGGTCGGCGTTGTTGAAAAAGCGGGGCATAAGCTGAAAGCTGCCGTAGAACAGCACGCCCAGCACGATCTGGAAATAGTTGATGGTTTCGCGCAGCCGTTCTTCGCTCATAAAACGCATCAGCAGCAGGTAGAACACGTTGGTCAGAAAGAGCGACAGAATGGCCACCAACAGCACCAGCAGGAGCGTCAGCAACCCGGCAATCGGCCCGAACCGGCTGGATATGATCAGGATACCCACTACGCTGACCGCCAGCGCAAAGGTGAGCAGGTAACTGGCGATGTGCGTGATCCGGGCGGCCAGGATCGTGCGCCCATCGACCGGCCTGAACAGCAAAATCTGGTTATCGGTTGAGTCGAGCACGACCGCCGAAAAATCGGTGATGAGCGTCATGGCGCAGATGGCCATGACGTAGCCGAAGAACAGCACCGCAGGCATCAGTACGGCGCCCGGCGACACGAAGGCGAGCGGTATAGCCGTGAACAGGCCCAAGAAGGCATACAGGGCAAGCGATTTCCAGTACCCATTGGTATTCTGCCCCTCTTTCTGGCGCCAGTTGGTAAAGGCTGGTACGGGGCGGCGGTTGTCGAGCGAGAGTTTTACGGCCAGGATGGCCCGCATCTGGGCGTAATTTACGCCCAGCAACTGCCACAGCGGTAGCAGCCGGTCTGTAATCCAGAGAGTCATAGAAACGGATGAGTCCGAGGCGCTCGGGCTTATTGAGTAAGGGTGTGGATGAACTCTTCGGCGACGGTATTCTGCGTACCGGTGCCAGTAAGCTGCCCAAACAACTGTTCGAGCGATTCCGAATCACGCTGCGCCTGCAACTGGGCGTAGGAGCCGTCGGCCACGATCTGCCCGGCGTTGATGATGATGATGCGATCCGATATTTTCTCGACTACATCCATGATGTGCGAGCTGTAGAAAACCGTCTTGCCAGCGTCGGCCAGTTGGCGGATGATCTGCTTCACCAGCACCACTGCGTTGGCGTCGAGCCCCGAGAGCGGCTCATCCAGAAACAGCAGGTCGGGGTTATGGAGAAGGCCCGAAATGAGCAGCACCTTTTGCCGCATTCCTTTCGAGAAGGTGGTCATGCGGTCGTTGGCCTGAAATTCCAGCCCAAACAGGCGCAGCAGGTCGGCCGCTTTGCGTTCGATGCTGGCGTTGTCGAGTTCGTAAAGTTGCCCCACAAAACGCAGGTATTCCATCGGGCTGAGCAGGTCGTAGAGGGCGGCGTTTTCGGGAACGTACCCAATGCGCCGCTTTACGGCCATCGCTTCCGTGCGCAGGTCGTGGCCCAGCACCCGCACCTCACCCCGATAATCGGGCAACATACCGATCAACGTTTTGATGGTGGTGGATTTACCGGCTCCATTGGGGCCAATGTAGCCCACAACCTGACCCGCCTCCACGCTGAGATCGATACCCTTCAGGATCTTCGTAGAGCCGTAGTATTGCTCCAGGTTAGTAATGTCAATAACAGGGTTCATGAATCGGTTAAGTCTAATCGATGGTGGATGGAAGATACACGGTTAAGATGGATTTAGCGCCGCAATCGGATTATTGGTTTAGGGGTTGGATAGATGGCCTAAAGCGGCTTTGCCTGCCACAGGCTGACCGATGGGGCCCTCTGACGGATGAGACTGCGACCGGATAAATAGAAAACTTTGAACGTCAAGCTTATTTTTGAACAATGTTCATTATTTTTGCTTTTGTAGTAAGGTGATCAGCAGTGTAATGGGTGTATCGGAACGGAAAGCACGGGAAAAGGAAGAACTCAGATCACTGATTCTGAACGGCGCTATGGCGCTTTTCGCCGAAAAGGGGGTTGAGAACGTCACGATCCGCAACATTGCCGAGGCCATTGAATACAGCGTCGGAACGGTGTACGTGTACTTCAAAGACAAGAACGCCATTCTGCACGCGCTTCATACGGAGGGTTTTTTGCAGTTAGGTAGCCTGTTTCAGACGCTGGCTCAGGTGACCGACCCTATGGAGCGGCTGCGGGCATCGGGTCGGCTGTATCTCCAGTTTGCGGTCGCCAACCCGGATATGTACGACTTGATGTTCAACATGAAAGCACCCCTTGATTTTGTAGAGGATTGCGCCGAGGAAGAGTGGAATGAGGGGAAATCAGCCTTCAATTTTTTGCTACATGTCGTGGAGGATTGTCTGATGGCGGGCTTTTTTAAGGGCCACCGGGCTAAGCCGTTAGCGTTTATGATCTGGAGCACTGTGCATGGCATGTGTCACCTGGCCATTGCCCGGCGGACTGATGTGGTTGGGCTGGAGAAACCTGTGGAAGAAGGCTTCGCCGAATTTCTGATGCTCCTGGACAGGGTCTAAATTTTTTGCCTCTTCAGTGAACATTGTTCAATTGTAGATCAGAGTTCAAAAATAACCTGTGCCTTAACTGGCCTGCTTTTAACAATCAACGTACACTAAACAGTTTTTACACATGAAATCGATGCTGACTGTACTTCGGGAACGCAACGAACTGCTATTCCAATTTGGGCTGATCTGCCTGGTATTGGCGCTGGCTTGCGTCGCCTTGATCTGGTTTATGCGTACGCAGGTGCTGGGCGTTAATGCGTGGTACAAACCCCTCAAGTTTTTCCTGTCGACCGCCGTATTCGTCTGGTCGATGGCCTGGTACACCGGTTATCTGACCGAACGCAGCACCGTTGCCTGGTACTCGTGGGGTATGGTGGCACTTTTTGGCATCGAGCTGGTCTACATCGTGGTGCAGGCAGCCCGGGGGCAGCAATCGCATTTCAACGTCGGCACGCCCGTGACCGCTTCGTTTTGGGTGATCATGGCCGTATCAGCGGTAGGCATTTCCATCTGGACAGCGCGGGTTGGACTACTGTTTTTTCGGCATGATTTCCCCGAATTGCCCGCAGCCTACGTCTGGGGTATCCGGCTGGGTTTGGTGCTGTTTGTGCTCTTTTCGATGCAGGGGCTGGCTATGGGTGGCCGCATGGCCCACACGGTTGGTAGTGCCGACGGTGGACCCGGCTTGCCCGTCGTGAACTGGAGCACTCAGTATGGCGACCTTCGGATTGCGCATTTTCTGGGTATGCACGCGCTACAGGTGGTGCCGTTGCTGGCGTATTATCTGCTGAAAGACATTTGGCAGGTGGTGCTGGTGAGCGTGCTGTATGGGACCGTGACGCTGGTGATTTTCATTCAGGCCTTGCAGGGCAAACCGCTACTTCGGTTTGGTAGCCGATTGGCGGACACGGCTATCGGGACTGCGGCGAGTCAGTAACGCGGTGGTGAAATGAGGTTTAATAAGGGAAGCAGAACCAAGTTTACGCGACAATCTGCTACTTTGACCGTTGAACTTCGATTAGCCTACCTTGAGCCTGATTCTTACCCCCCGCCTTCGTTCGCTCGATGCGTTTCGCGGCCTGACTGTTGCGGCCATGATTCTGGTCAATAATGCCGGTGACTGGGCGCACAGCTACGCCCCGCTGAAGCACGCACCCTGGAACGGCTGGACCCCCACCGACCTGATTTTTCCCTTCTTTCTGTTCATTGTGGGCGTGTCGATCACGTTTGCGCTGAGCAAAAGGCAGACAAGCTTGCTGGAAGATGAAAAGACACAACGGCTGAAGATTATCCGGCGCGGCGTAACCCTGTTCGCGCTGGGCTTTTTTCTCAACCTCTTCCCCCGTTTCGACTTTGCCAACGTCCGCATCATGGGTGTTCTCCAACGCATCGGGATTGTCTATACGGTTTGCGCGCTGGTGTTTCTGCGCACCTCGCCCCGGCAGCAAGTAAACCTGATTCTGCTCATTCTGATCGGCTATTTTCTATTGATGACGATGGTGCCCGTGCCGGGAATTGGCTATGCCAACCTCGAACCGGAAACAAATCTGGCCGCCTGGATCGATCGGACCATCCTCACCCCAGCGCACTGCTACCGGTCGTCGAAGGTATGGGACCCTGAGGGCCTGCTGAGTACCGTGCCCGCCATTGCTACGGGTTTGCTGGGGCTGCTGGCTGGGCGGTGGCTGCGCTCCACGCGCTACGGTACCACCGTGCGCGAAAGCCAGAAAGCCCTGTTTCTGTTTTTGGCTGGCCTGCTAATGGCCTTCGTGGGTACGTTGTTCGATACGGTCTTTCCAATCAACAAGGCGCTCTGGACAAGCAGCTACGTGTTGCTGGCGGGTGGGCTCGCCATGTGCGGGTTGGCTATCTTTTACTACCTCATCGACGTGCGTCGGGCCTTCCAACTGAGTGGTTTGCTGGTCGCGTTTGGTGTCAACGCCATCACCGTCTTCTTCCTGTCGGGCCTGATTCCGCGTATGATGGGCCTGATTCTGGTTGATGGGCCCGATGGTACTAAACTGGGCTTGAAAGAATACCTGTATCGCACGTTCATCGCCCCGCCGTTCGATCCTATCGACCCCCGGCTGTCGTCGTTGGTCGGTGCGCTGACGTTTGTGGGCATCTGGGCCGTCATCCTCTGGATCATGTATCGCCGCCGGATCATCATCAAAGTATAGGTAGCCCATTTCCTCAGTTCTCAGGTACGTTGTCGGCTGGAGACGGTTGTGTTTACCCAACCTACCCCTCCCTCAACCAATGAACAACCCAAGTGAAGACCTGCATGGCAATGCGCCGGATTCGTCGCCAGTAGCGTTGCTGATCGTCGACATGATCAACGACCTGGAGTTTCCCGAAGGCCCTGCTTTTCTGGAACCCTCGCTGGCCGCCGCCGACCGGATCGCCGCGTTAAAGCGCCGGGCCAAGGAAGCGGGTATACCCGTCGTTTACGTAAATGATAATTTTGGCAAGTGGCGGTCGAGCTTTGATGAACTGTTGCAGCACTGCCTGACCGACGACGTGCGGGGCAGGCCTATCGCCGAACGGCTGAAGCCCGATGCCGATGAGTACATCGTGCTGAAACCCAAGCATTCGGTTTTCTTTTCGACGACGCTCGAAACGCTGCTGACGTACCTGAAAACCCAAACGCTCATCCTGACGGGTATCGCCGCCGACGTGTGCATCCAGTTTTCGGCCATCGACGCCTACATGCGCGATCTGAAACTGATCGTACCCGCCGACTGCATCGCGTCGGGGTCGGCTGAAAATACGCAACAGGCATTGACCTACATGCAACGCGTGTTGAGCGCCGACACTACTCAATCGGCGGAGCTGGATTTGGGAAAATTGCTGGTTCAGAGCTAGCTGGCAGCTGCTAGTGGAAAAAGAAGTAGCCCAGCGCGATGCCGGCGATGACGCCAATCAGGTCGGCGAGTAGACCGGCGACGATGGCATAGCGGGTTTTTTTGATGCCCACCGAACCGAAATACAAGGCTACGATGTAGAACGTGGTATCGGCGGCTCCCTGAAAAATGCAACTCAGGCGGCCTACAAACGAGTCCGGACCAAACTGCTTCATAGCGTCGATCATCAACGCCCGGGAGGCGCTACCACTCAGCGGCCGCATCAGCGCGACGGGCAGGGCGTCGGTAAAATCGGTGTTGACGCCCGTCAGGCCGATCACGTATTTCATGCTGTCGACCACGTAGGTCATCGCCCCGGAATTGCGGAAAGCACCAATGGCCACCAACATGCCCACGAGGTAGGGAATAATGCGCACGGACGTTTCGAAACCGGCTTTGGCGCCTTCGATAAAGGTGTCGAATACGTCGATCCGCTGCCGAATCGCGCCGATCAAAAATGTCACGACGATGCTCATTAGCAGGACGTTACCCGTTACTTTCGATACGGTTTCCAACTGCTCTTTCGGCAACTGACCCAGGTACCAGAGCGCCAGCCCAAGAAAGGCCGTCACGCCGCCGATGCCGCCCAGCACCGTTCGGTTTACCAGGTTGAGCCGCTGCTTGATACCCACGATCAGGATGCTGGCAACTGTGGCTACATAAGTCCCGATGAGGCAGGGAATAAACACGTCCGATGGGTCGGCGGCACCCAGAATGGCCCGTTGCGCCATGATCCCCAGCGGAATGATCGTGAGGCCGGAGGTGTGCAGGACCAGAAACATGATCTGCGCGTTGCTTGCCGTGTCTTTGGTGGGGTTCAGCTCCTGTAGGCTTTGCATGGCTTTCAGGCCGAAGGGCGTAGCCGCATTGTCGAGGCCAAGCATGTTCGCCGAAAAGTTCATGATCATCTGCCCGTTGGCGGGGTGATCCTTCGGTACTTCGGGAAAGAGCTTGTTGAAAAACGGCCCGATTACCCGCGCAATCGCCCCGATCGCCCCTATTTTTTCGGCGATGTTGAGCAGACCCAGAAAGAACGTCATCACGCCCGCGAGCGGCAGGGCAATGTCCATGACGGCCGCTTTACTTGAATCGAACAGGCCCTCAACGAGCAGCTTGAAGATTTCGGTATCGCCCAATACAATGAGCTTGAACAGGGCTACCAGAAACGCAATCAGAAAAAAAGCAACCCAGATGTAATTGAGGGCCATGGACTACAATGAGCGAAAGAGTGAATGAGCGAAAGTGCGAGCAGGCCTTCGTTCCGATGTAAGTTTACAGTCGGAAACGTCAGCAAACAACCTATTGCTTCATGACCCGCTTCGTCTGTAGCCTACTCGCCCTTTCACTCATTCACTCGGTCGCTCATTCACAATTAGTTGATGTGCAGCAACTCGACCCGTCGATTCTGGTCGAACTGAAATACTCGACAACCGACAATTTTGTGAAAAAGGATGTCTACGGCGACCTCACGCAGGCCTATCTGCAACCGATGGCGGCGCGCAAGCTGGTAGCGGCCAGCAAGTGGCTTCAGGTACGTAGGCCCGAGCTGCGGCTGCTCGTGTACGATGCTGCCCGGCCTCAGTCGGCGCAGTGGAAGCTCTGGAACGCGTTGCCTCAATACACTGAACGCCAGCGACGTACCTACGTGGCCGACCCGCGCGAGGGTTCCATCCATAGTTACGGCTGCGCCGTTGACCTCACCCTCGCCACTGCCGATGGTAAACCGCTCGACATGGGAACGCCCTACGATTTCTTTGGCCCCAAAGCCTACCCCACTCAGGAAGAACGACTGCTGCGGGCGGGGCAGCTCACCCGGCAACAGGTCGACAACCGGCGGCTGCTACGTCAGGCCATGCAGGCGGCGGGCTTCATGCCCATCAACTACGAATGGTGGCACTTCAACGCGCTCTCCCGTCGGCAGGCCAAAGCGCGCTACAAGCTCGTGGAATAAGGTCAGTGCACCGGCGCACGACGGCTCGATGCCACGACGGCAAAGCGATCTTTCAGGCGTAGGAATGGCTGCTCGAAAAAGCGATACGACAGCCAGGCCAGCAGCGTCGTCAGGCCAAAGGTGGTTGTATAAAGGGCCGCCGTTAGCGCGCTATTTACCTGTCCGTTGGCAACCAGCGACGTGGGCCAGGTACGTATGAAGAGGTTGAGCAGCAGCGTCAGGACGAGGGGGTGGTACATGTACAGCCCATACGAAATGTCGCCCATGAAGCGCGTCAGCGGGTTATCGAGTTTAAGCAGCGAGTGCGGATTCCCGGCCAGATTCAGGATGGCAAAGCAGAAAAACAGGGCGTAGAACTCGTAATTGAAACCCGTGGGTTTGAGGCTGAATATCAGTGCCAGCCCCAACAACGCATAGACGCCCAGTTGCACATCGCGCCGAAACAGGATCGGTAATACAGGATGCCGCCGAAACAACAGCCACGCTCCGGCCCCGCCGATGGCCATACAGCCAATGCGGAACTGCGCCAGGAAATAAGCCAGAAAGCCAAACAGGCTGTCCCGGTTCAGGTCGCTGCTATACACCGCCCGTACGACGAACCGTTCGTAGAGAAACCAGCCCGCCAGCAAAACCACCACGCTCAACACAACCTGAAGGGTGCGCTTCGGGTTGGGGCTCAGAATCAGCCACGGCCACATCAGGTAGAATTGTTCCTCCACGCCAATCGACCAGGTGTGTGAGACCATCGGCGCGGCGCCGTAGAGGGCTACGGCCACGTTGGGGAAAATACTGCAATAGAGCGCGACCTGCGTCCAGAAATGCGCCACGCCGGGCCCAATCTGCCCCAGAAATTCGGTGGGCGTTTGGAGTAGCCGTACGTGCGGCCAGACAAAAAGCCCCGTCAGTACGGTGAGAAAGTATAGCGGCCAGATGCGGAGAATACGCCGGATGTAGAATTTACGGATGTCGACCCGGCCCGTCCGTTGTTGCTCGGCCAGCAACAGGTACGTGATGAGAAAGCCGCTCAGCACAAAAAACAGCGACACGCCCTGCCGACCCAGCTGATAGATGAACGGCCGGGCCCAGAGGTCTTCGCGCCCCAGCAGAAACACGGTTTTGTATTCTTCCAGATGGTGGACAATCACCGCCGATGCCGCAATAAACCGGACCCCGTTGAACCCTTTAAAATAAATTGAACCCGACATGGCGGTAAAGATAATGGGCCGCGAACACGGTCCGCTGCCCATCCGATGTGTATCCTTTGTCGTTCCTTACAGCGAGAAGGCGACAAATTGCCTGCCCGTTTTGGTGCCTAGTTTGCTACCCCCGCAGGCGATCACGACATACTGCTTCCCGCCCACTTCGTAGATGCTTGGGGTAGCGTAAGCTGCCGCCGGGAGCGTCGTTTGCCAAAGCACCTTGCCCGTTTTGGTATCGAACACCCGAAACTGCTCGTCTTTGGTGGCCCCAATAAACAGCAGCCCACTCGCCGTAACGGCCGGACCGCCGTAGTTTTCGGTGCCGGTAGGCGTGCCACCGTTCTTCTCGGAAATGGCTTTCACGTCGCCCAGCGGTACCTGCCAGCGGTGCTTGCCCGTGTTGAGGTCGATGGCCGTCAGCGTGCCCCAGGGCGGCGCAATGGCCGGCATACCCTGACTGTCGACAAAGCGGTTATAGCCCGTCACTTTATAAGGCTGATAGGGTTGCCGCGAGGTGGCGGACGTCGCGTACGCGCTGACCTCCTGCTTTTCAACCCCGAACAGAAAATCGACCAGTGCCTTTTTCTCGTCGGCGGTCAGTTGGGTGAAGCCGGGCATTATGCCTTTGCCGCCACTCACGATCTGCGATACATAAGCGCGGTCACGCCGTTGACCAATATCGACCAGCGATGGGTAGCCGCTCTTTGGGTTGCCTTTGCGCTCGGGCCCGTGGCAGCTCTGGCAATTGAGTGTATATACGCGCTGACCAGGGCTGAGGTGCGCCAGTTCGTCGGCTTTAGGCGTGTCGCGAAGCTTAAAAATCCAGGCCATTTCGTTGGCGTTGACATACAACGTACCTGACCCATCGGCGGCTGATCCACCCCACTCGGCGCCACCGTCGCAGCCGGGAAAGAGCAACGTACCGGCCCCACGATTGATGGGCGCAAACGGTCGGCTGTCGATCTGCTTAAACAGGGTCGTAATCGAATCTTTATCAACCGAATAGGGATTCAGCTGATCGACGGTCAGGGTCTGCCGGGCAAAGGGTGCGGGCAGGGTCGGTACGGGCTGCGTGGGCCAAGTCGTCTCGCCAGGTACGTCGGACTTGGGTACGGGAATTTCCTTGATCGGGAAGATGGGGCGGCCGGTGGTGCGGTCAAACACATACACGTAGCCGGATTTGGTCGTTTGGGCCACCACATCGACCGGTTTGCCGTTTTGCTGAATGGTCAGCAGCGTGGGTGGCGCGGGCAGGTCGCGGTCCCAGATATCGTGGTGAAAAAACTGAAAATGCCAGAGCCGTTTGCCGCTGTTGGCGTCGAGGGCGAGCAGGCAATTGGCGTAGAGGTTCTGGCCTTTGCGGTTGCCGCCGTAGAAATCATACGAAGCCGACCCCGTGGGCACAAACACAATCCCGCGTTTGGAATCGACGGCCATGCCTGCCCAGCAGTTGGCCCCGCCAATATCGGGGTTTTTGTAGGCGTCTTTGGGCCAGGTTTCGTAACCCGCCTCGCCGGGATGCGGAATGGTCCGAAACGTCCAGGCCAGTCGGCCTGTTTGCACGTCGAAGGCGCGTACGTAGCCCGGTGCCGCCCCCGCTTCTTCTGACACCCGCACGGGCATGATGATCAGGTTCTGGTAAATGGCACCCGGCGTGTTGGAGATGATAAACTTGTCCTTATTCGTGTCGCCCAGGCCAATGTGCAGGTCGAGGCGTCCGTTATCGCCAAAGGTCGGAACGGTTTTGCCGGTGCGGGCATCGAGGGCGTAGATATGGCTGCCCATCGTGTACAGAATACGCCGGTCGTTCCCGTCGGCCGATTGCCAGTAGGAGACACCCCGGCTCGTGCTGTGCCAGGCATTCAGCTTTTCGCCGTCGAAGCGCCACAGCTCACGGCCCGTGGCGGCATCGAGCGCAAACGCCTGCACGGCTGCTGTTACGCCGTAGAGCACCCCATCAACGATGATTGGGTTGCACTGCATTTGTCCGGCGTCGGGCGCGTCGTAGGTCCAGGCTACGCGCAGGTTTTGTACGTTATCGGGCGTAATCTGCGTTAGAGGCGAGTAGTGCGCCCGGTCGGGGCCACCCAGGTAATCGGCCCAGTTAGTAGTACCAGCGGTTTTGGTAGGCGGATCGGGCAGGAAGGTGAACGCCAGACCGGCAAAAAGGGCAAGCGCTGGCAGCGATCGGTTCATCATGACAGTTTAGGACAATTCATCAAATATAGTTGGACAAAGGCAATGCCGCTACGCATTTTGGTGGCCCGAACCTGAGTGCGTGGGTTGCATTTCTAATCGGCTGGCTGAACCTTTGCGAACAATGAAAAACCCCTTCTTTTACGTGCTACTGCTCGTGCTGGTGCTGCTCGACGGCTGGCTTATGTCGCACCCCAACCTGCTGGGTCGGGCTGGCATCTTTTTCTACGATTACAATTACCTCAAAACCTTTCCGCGGGCGTTGGGAACCGTAGCGGCGGTGGTTGGGCTGGCTGTGTTGCTGGCCTGGGTGGGAAGCCGGGCCGGGCGCGCCGTATCGTTGGCCTTACTGCTGATGCTGCTCGTCTTGAGCGGGTACTGGTTTGCCATCAGCGTCGGCCAGTTTAACTCGGGCGTGTACAAACTGACCGGCGCGGGTTTCCGGGCGGGGGCTATCCTGCTACCGGGGCTGGTTGTGCTGGTCTTTGGCAAAGGGCTGTACGATACCCTGACCCAACGCCGTTAAGTTTACTTCCTAAACAACATCCGATTCGATGAACACCTTATTTTCGTTACAGGGGCAGCGCGCCTTAGTCACCGGGGCTACCAAAGGCATCGGCGAGGCCATTACCCGCCAATTTCTGCAACTCGGCGCGGCCGTCTTTATGGTTGCCCGCGACAACGACCTGCTTCAGCAACAGCTAACCGATTATCGGCAACAGGGCTACACCGTGGAAGGCCTCGCCATCGACATGAGCCAGCCTGACTCGGTAGAAAAACTGGTTCAGACCGTGCGCGACGGCTGGGGTAGCATCACGGTGCTGGTCAACAACGTTGGTACGAACGTGCGCAAGTCCACCGCCGAGTATTCAGCCGACGATTATGATTACGTCATGAACACCAACCTGCGGCAAGCCTACGAACTCTCGCAGGCAACGTACCCACTGCTGAAGGCCGTGGGCCAGAGCAGCATCGTGTTCGTGTCGTCGGTGTCGGGTCAAACCCATACGAGCAGCGGCTCGCTCTATGGCATGAGCAAGGCCGCCATCAACCAACTCACGCGCAACCTGGCGGTGGAATGGGCTACCGACGGCATCCGGGTCAACGCCGTCGCACCCTGGTACATCCGTACGCCGCTGGCCGCCCCCGTGCTCGACAACCCCGATAAGCTGGCCGGTATTCTGGCCCGGACGCCCATGAAGCGGGTGGGCGAGCCTGAAGAAGTAGCCTCGGCGGTATCGTTCCTGAGTATGCCCGCCGCCAGCTACATCACCGGGCAGGTACTGGCCCTCGATGGGGGGCTGCTCGCCTGGGGGTATTAAGCCGCCGGTTGAGCCATGCTGGCTTGCATGCGGCGAAAGAGCGTGAGCAGAACCAGTAAGAGCGTGATGGGCACCAGCGAGGCGTAGAAAGCAGCTTGCCCGCCGTAGAGCTCAAACACGCGGCCCGTAATGAGTGAGCCCGTCGTGCCACCCAGCGCCGAGAACACGACAATCAGCCCCGCCATCGGTCCGTGTTGGCGCAGGGGCAGGCTGCTGAGGATCGCGGAGTTAATGGCCGGGTAAATAGGCGCGATGAACAACCCAATCAGCGGAAAAATGAAGGCTGCCGCGGGCGCATCGCCCCAGCCGTAGTCGTTGTTCATCACAGCCTGGCTGGCGGCCTGCTCGGCAAGGGGAAGTGCCAGCAACACCAGCCCTCCCGCGATGACCAGGCAGCTCATCAGCAGCCAGTACCACGACACTTTCTGGAGAATGAATCCGGCCAGAAACCGCCCCAGCGCCGTACTTGCCGCCAGAATGCTCGCCATCTGAATGCTCAACGAGGCGGGTAGCTTCAGGTATTTATTGTTGAACGTGGGTAGCCAGCTCATAATGCCCTGTTCCATCAAGACATACGTAAAAGCCGTCAGCACAAACACCAGCACCACGGGCGTCACGGCCAGCCGCAGCATATCGGCCATGTTGTTGAGCCCCACCGCCTTCTCGCCCGAACGTACCTGCGATTCGTCGAGGGGCGTAGTCAGCAGCAGCAAAAAGGCGGCACCGGCCATGGCGGCCAGCACGTAATACACCCGCAGCCAGTTGGTCGACTGGGGTTGGCTGCTATCGACAAACGCGCTGAACAGAAAGTAGCCCGACAGCACGCCAATCATGAAAATCGACTCCAGGAAGTTCATGAAACTGGCGTGTTCGTCGGCGTCGCGCGTGACGAGGCCAATCGTGGCGAAGGCGGAGACTTTGATCAGCGCAAAACTGGACCCGACGGCAGCGAACAGCAGTTTGGTCGTCCAGAAAGCAGGAACCTGCGGCATGAGCAGGCAGGCAACGGTAACCAGGCCGAGGGCCGTCAGCATGGCCTGTTTATAGCCAATCCGGGTTATGAACGAAGCAACGACAAACGAAACCAAGGCAATCGACAGGTCTTTGAAGGCTTCGAGGATCGAGGCGCCCGTGGCTGAAACACCGTAATTGTTCTGGACTTGTAAAATCACGGTCCCGACGCTGTTGAGCAGGATGGCAAACACAACGTAGTTCAGAAAAAGGGAAAGCTTTAGGCGCATGGTGGTGAATTTTTAACGCAAAGGCGGGAAGATTACGCAAAGAACGCAACCATTTGGGCCTTAGCCGTATTGCAGAAAGTATATAATTCATTGGGTACGTCTTTCGCGTTATCCGTTGTGTCTTTGCGGTAAAACCACGTTTCTATGTCTCTTTTTCACGACGTGCAGATGGGTCGGGTCTTTCCTGATCAGAAAACGTTTGTCGACTGTATCCCTAATGAGAATCCGGCTGAGGTTGAGGCGGCTTACGAAGCGGCCCGTCAGCAGCCCGATTTTGAGCTGTCTACCTTTGTGCTGGCTCATTTTACGCTGCCCGAACGCCCCGCTACCGACTACGTCAGCGATACCCGCCTGACCACGGCGGCGCACATCGACCGGCTGTGGGAGCGGCTCACGCGCCCCGCCGACGTACCTGTGCCGCATGATTCGCGGGTGGCGCTACCCCATCCGTATGTGGTGCCGGGCGGCCGTTTCCGCGAAATCTTTTACTGGGATAGTTACTTTACGATGCTGGGGTTGCGCGAGTCGGGCCGCACCGACCTGATCCGGGACATGATCGATAATTTTGCCTACCTCATCGACACCGTTGGTTTTATTCCGAATGGCAACCGAACGTATTTTCTGAGCCGGTCGCAACCGCCGTTTTTCGGGCTGATGGTGCAACTGCTGGCCCACATCGACGGGCCCGCCGTGCTGACAACGTACCTGCCGCAACTGGAAAAAGAATATGCCTTCTGGATGCACGGTGCCGACGCACTGTCGGCCGACAAGCGGGTTGGAAAACGGGTCGTGCGCCTGCCAAATGGAGCCATCCTGAATCGCCATTGGGACCCATCGCCCACACCCCGCCCCGAATCGTATCGGCAGGAGCTGGAACTGACGCCCGACGCGCAGGAGCTGGGTACGTTGCCCGAAACGCTCTACACGCACATCCGGGCCGCCTGCGAATCGGGTTGGGATTTCAGCAGCCGGTGGTTTACCGAGGAACAATCGATGGCTACAATCCGCGCCGCCGACATCATACCCGTCGATCTGAACTGCCTGCTCTACACGCTTGAACAAACGCTGGCCAGGGCCTACGCAAGCGCAGACAATACAACGAAGCAGGCTACGTTCGAACAGGCCGCCACCAATCGGCAGGCGCTCATTCTGACCACGTTCTGGAACGCCGAAACGGGCTTTTTCCATGACTACGCCATAGATACCAACGAGCTAACCCCCTCGCTGACGCTGGCCGCCGCGTTTCCGCTGTTCTGCAAGCTGGCGACGCCCGAACAGGCCGCGCAGGTGCACGAGCGACTCAAGGCCGATTTCCTGCAGGCGGGTGGCTGGGTGACCACGCTTTGCCAAAGTGGGCAGCAGTGGGACTGGCCTAACGGCTGGGCACCGTTGCAATGGATTGTCTACAAAGGCCTGCTCAACTACAGCTTTGCCGAAACCGCGCACGAAGGCCGCGACAATTGGGTAACTCTCAACGACAAGGTATTCCGGGCAACGGGCAAGATGATGGAAAAATACAACGTGGTCGATGCAGCCCTCACCACGGGCGGCGGCGAATACCCTAACCAAGACGGCTTTGGCTGGACCAACGGCGTGTATCTGGCCTTGACGACGGGTGGCGGGGAAAAAGATTAGGTAGCCTCGATCGTGGCCAGAACGGCGTCAACCTCGTCCATCAGCGGGTTATCCAGATTGAACGGCACTACGTATAGCCGGAGCGACGGGTCATAGCCAAAGACCCGCAACGGTTGCTTAAAATGCTCGTGGGCAGGGTAGATCAGCACCAGTTGGGTGGCGTCGTACTTTTTGCCGTAGGCATAGAGCTGGTACAAATCGGCCTGATCAATGCCGTAATGGCCGTTGGTGTCCTGGGCGTTGATCGTCTTCCACTTCGTATCGAGGATGATCGTCTGACCATTGCGCCGCAGCAGCAGATCGGGGCGGAGTTTGAAACGGGGCTGCCCTTCGTGTTCATCGATCAAATGGGCTGAAGCGGATTGTACCTCGGCCCCCACGCGCCGAAACCCCGCCGCTACGTACTGCTCAAACACCCGCTCGATCGGAAACAGCAGGCAGGCCGCTACCTGCGGGCCTTCGCACAGGCTGGCTCCCCGGCCACCGAGTAGCCAACCCGCCAGCCGCAACGCCGGCTCATACGTTCGGGGCAGGCGACTCGTCTGGCCAGCCTGCTGAAGGGATGCCAACTGCGGCGCCAGCCCGCCCGGCCGATTGGGGTTGTAGGTCGGCGTCGATACGTCGGCCAACGTACCCAGCAACTGGCGGCAACGCGTCTGGTTGCTGGTGGTTCGGGTACGTTGCGCAACGTGCAGCAGAGCCAGTTTCAGCAGCCGGTTGGGCGCAATATCCGGCGTGTGGTCGTCGTAGCGAACGGCCAGCTGATCGGGGCGATATTGGCGGAGCTGATCGGCGAGGCGCAGTTTGCCGCGCAGCACCGGTAGATCGGCCTCCTGGGTGACGTAAGCCCGAGCCAGGCCACCGCTCAGTGCCTGCGCCGTTTCGCGCAGAAAGGCGTCGATGAATACTTCCCAGAGCGGCAACGGACTGGGGCCGCTATGCGCCGTGTTGATGTACCGAAAGGGCGGGTCGGAGAGGTGCCGCAACAGCGAGGGTAGGTAGCCCACGCGAGGCTGGATGTCGAATGCCAGGCCGCCGCGCAGTTCGAGCAGCCCCACGTAGTTGCGCAGCCGGATCATCTCGCGGTTGCGGTGGAGGGCGTAGGTCAGCAGGCCGTCGGCGTCGGGCAGGGTAGCAGCCAGTTGTTTGACCGCATCGAATGCTTCATCGGGCAGCAGCAATTCGTCGGGCAGCGCGGGTCCGTTGGGGGCATCGCTGGCGCGGCGCAGGGTGGTGCGTTCGGTGACGGTGTAGAGCAAGGCCGGGATGCGTTCAGGAGGCAGAGACGCCCAACGAAGGTACAACCTAAGCGGCTACGGCGCTTTGGTCAGCGTCATCACGTATTGCCCGTTGGCCAGCAGCGTCAGGCGGTCTTTACCAATGCGGAAGAGTGTCGATTGCTGAAGCGCTTCCAGGTACGTCTCCTCGAAGGGATTGGCGCACTTCTTATTCGTCGTGTTTTTCACCGTGAACTGCACGTGGTCGCCGTCGGCAATGATCTCACCTTTCAGCTTGTTGCAGCCCGTAGTGCCTTCCACTTTATTGTCGCTCAGGTCGATCATGAGCTGGGGTAGTTCGTTGCTGGGAAACTGACCAGCTCGCACCCGCTGCCCTTTGAAGGTTTCGAGTGTCCAGGTGCCGTCGAGGCGATCACTGCCTTTGATAAACGAACCATACCCCTGGTAGCGGCGCCCATTGGCATCGACCCGCACCGTATAGGCGTAGGTACGTCCCGTGAGGTTGTCGCGGGCGGCCGTTGGCTCGATATATACCTTCATGCGGCTGGGCCGATTGGCGGCGTAAGATCGGCGGCTGGCGGTAGCTACCAGGCCCCCACCAACGCGGGCGTCGAGCAGCACACCACTCCGTTTGCCAATCGGCTGCGGCTTGGGCATCTCGGCTACCAGCGTAGCGCTGCTGTAGGGTTTGAACAGAATCTGCCGCGAGAAATCGATGTCCATCGACCACTCGGATGGGGTGATGCCAGCGGCAACGAAATCGATGCCGGTTTGCCGTTTTGCCCGCCATTGGGCTGCTTCGGGCAGCGGGGCAACGGGTGCTTTTTTAGCGTCGGCGGTTTTGGTTGAGGGGAGGGCCGATCGGTTACAACTAATTAGGGATATGAGCCACATACTCACCAGCCCTACGACACGAACAAATCTCATATGCATATCCTACAACGCCAATAGGCTAACAATTAGTGCCTCGAAAAGCGCGAAAACCGGGTGGTTGCCGGTCGCTGGCCCCGTAACCGGGCAGGCATCTTGAAAATAGACTTTCCAGACTTTAGCCTTTTTTTGCGGTATGAAACCCTCAACACCTGTTCGCTTCGCCATGATTGGCGGCGGTAGCTGGGCTACGGCACTCATCAAAATTTTGTCGGAAGGCAACGTCAGCATCCGTTGGTGGTTGCGTAGCCAGGCCGACGCCGAGCACATCAAACGCTTTCATCACAACAAGAGCTACCTCAGCGATGTACAGATCAACACCCGCAAGGTGAAGGTCTGCACCAAAATCCGGGAGGCCATCCGCGATGCCGACTACGTGATTCTGGCCGTACCTGCCGCTTTCATCGCCGACGCGCTGAAGGGGCTTAAAGCGGATCATTTCGAGGGGAAAGGGGTCATTTCAGCCATCAAAGGCATGATCCCCACGAGCAACCAACTGGTGACCGACTGGATATCCGACGTGTACGACGTACCCAGCGGGAAGATCTGCTGCATTGCCGGTCCCTGCCACGCCGAAGAAGTGGCCCTTGAAAAACAATCGTACCTGACAATCGCCAGTGCCGGTACACATTGCGCCGAAGAGGTGGCCCAACTGTTGACCTGCCGGTTTGTGCAGGCCTCGCCCCTCAATGACCTGTATGGGGTGGAATACAGCGCCGTGATGAAAAACATCATCGCGCTGGCCTGCGGGATCACCCACGGCCTGGGCTACGGCGATAACTTTCAAGCGGTACTGGTGTCCAACGCTATGCAGGAAATCCGGCGGTTTGTCGACGCCACTTACCCCATGCAGCGTGATCTGAGCCGCTCAGCTTACCTGGGCGACCTGCTGGTGACGTCCTATTCCCCCTTTAGCCGTAACCGTACGTTTGGTAACCTTATCGGCCGGGGCTATACCATTCAGTCGGCGCAGATGGAGATGAACATGATTGCCGAAGGCTACTACGCCGTTCGGAGCATTCATGCCATCAACGAGGAATACAACGTATCGTTGCCCATCACCGAAGCCGTGTACCGCATTTTATACGAAGGGGCCTCGCCTGCTTCCGAAATGGCCGATCTGAAAGGTAAATTGAGTTAACATCCCTATGCACTTACATCGCGATTTAGGCGTGCTGGCTATTCGGCTGGCCTTTGGATATCAGTTGATTGCCGGGGCGTGGGCCTATGCTTCGTCGCCGTCGGTGAAAATGCCCGAATTCATGGGCTACCTCACCACCATCGGGTTTCCGTTCCCAACCGTCGGGGCCTATCTGGCCATTTATACTGAATTGATCGGGGGTTTATTGTGGGTGCTGGGCTACCAGACCCGGCTGGCATCGGCGCTGCTGCTGATCAACTTTACGGTGGCTGTCATGCTGGCCCATGTCCGCATCGGCGATAGCTACGCGAATACGTTTCCGTCGCTCAATATCTGGGTAATCAGCCTGTTTCTGCTGCTCAACGGGGCCGGACGTTATTCGGTTGGCGAGTGGCTGCATCAGCGGAAGTGGCAGTAGGCAGGAATAAGCCAGCAGGAGCGGGGCTATCGACACCTTTACGGGCGTTTTGTTGTATATACCCTTGTGAATCCAGCTGTACCGCCCGTCGTCGTCGTTATCATTCCGGCCTTTAATGAAGAGAACTCCGTTGGCCAGGTTATTCGCGAAATTCCCGCCAGTCTGGTGAGCGAAGTGATCGTCGTCAACAACAACTCCAACGACCAAACGGCGGTGCAGGCCGCCGCCGCCGGGGCTACCGTGCTCGACGAGCCCGTGCAGGGTTACGGGCGGGCTTGCCTGCGCGGCATTGCCTACGCTCGAAATCGCCAACAAAAGCCCGACATTGTCGTTTTTCTCGATGCCGACTACTCCGATTATCCAGCCGACATGACCGAGGTGGTAGCCCCGCTGCTAACCGGTCAAGCCGATCTGGTAGTTGGGTCGCGGGCACTGGGGCAACGGCAGCGCGGCTCCATGACCCCCCAACAGGTTTTTGGCAATTGGCTGGCTACCCGGCTGATGGATTGGCTGTATGACGTGCGCTTTACCGACTTGGGTCCATTCCGGGCGATTCGCTTCGATAGCCTGCTGGCCCTCGATATGCGCGATCAGACTTACGGCTGGACGGTGGAGATGCAACTCAAAGCGGCCAAGCTGGGCCTGCGGTGCCAGGAGGTGCCCGTTCGGTATCGTCGCCGGATTGGCCACTCGAAGATTTCAGGTACGTTGAAAGGCACCGTGCTGGCCGGGTACAAGATTTTGAGTACAATTTTTCGGTATCGGTAGCGCTGCCGCCTAACGTTATAGACTCGTCAGACCCTGGTTGTCTGTTTATGGAATCGCTCATCATTGCCCTGTATGCAACCATTCTGTTGCTGTTGTTCGCATACAACCTGGGGCAACTTAGTCTCATTGTGATCTACCTCCGGTCGGGTCGGCAGCGGAAGGCAAAGATCATTATGCCCGGCTCGGTCGACTGGCACGCCTTGCCGCCCGTGACGGTGCAACTACCCCTTTACAACGAACGCTACGTGGTGGAACGGCTGATCGACGCCGTAGCCGCCCTGCACTACCCCGCTGATAAGCTGGAGATTCAGGTCCTCGACGACTCGACCGACGATTCGATTCTGTTGAGCGAAAAAAAGGTGGCCGAGTACCAGCAACGGGGCGTCAATATCCAACTGATTCGCCGTCCCGAACGAACGGGTTTCAAGGCTGGCGCGCTGGCGTATGGCCTTGACCGGTCGATGGGTGAATTCGTGGCCATTTTCGACGCCGACTTCGTGCCCGACCCCGATTTCCTGCTCAAAACGGTGCCGCATTTCAGCAACCAGAAAGTGGGTATCGTCCAGACCCGCTGGACGCACCTCAACGAAGGCTACTCACTGCTGACCCAGTTGCAGGCGTTTGGTCTGAATGCCCATTTCTTCATCGAACAGGGCGGACGCAATGCCGCCGATCTGTTCATGAATTTTAACGGCACGGCAGGCGTGTGGCGTAAACAGACCATCTACGACGCCGGCGGCTGGAGCAGCGATACGCTCACCGAAGACCTCGACCTAAGCTACCGGGCGCAGCTGAAGGGCTGGAAGTTTGTCTACCGGGAAGATGTGGGGTCACCCGCCGAACTGCCCGTGGCGATGAACGCGCTGAAATCGCAGCAGTACCGTTGGATGAAGGGCGCCGCCGAATGCGCCCGGCGGCTGATGATGAGCGTGTTGCGTTCGCCGAATGTGCCGCTCGTAAACAAGCTTCACGCATTTTTTCACCTCTTCAGTAGCTCTACCTTCCTGCTGGTGTTTCTGCTGGCCGTGCTGAGCGTGCCGGTACTCTACATCCGCAGCCGCCACCCCGAGTGGGACTCGGTGTATTACCTCATCAATTTTTTCCAGATTAACCTCGTCATTCTGGTGCTGTTCTACGGCATTCCGTTCTGGCTCACACGTCGGCAGTCGGGCAATGGAGCGGCGGCCTTTATCTGGTTTTTCCCGATGTACTCATCGCTGATGATGGGGCTGTCCCTGCACAACACCATCGCCGTAGTTGAAGGGTATATCGGCCGCAAAACGCCGTTTGTCCGGACGCCCAAATTCAACGTGCAGAACGGGTCGGATAGCTGGCGGAGCAACGTTTATGTTACGCAGGGGCTACCGTGGCTGACACTGCTCGAAGGGGGCATGATGCTCTATTTCATCGCGGGCATTGCGCTGGGCCTTCATTTGCACGACTACCGGATGCTGTTCTTCCACTGGATGCTGACCGTTGGCTTCGGCACGGTGTTCGTATATTCGCTGCTGCATACCGTGCGCCGGTACACGCCCGCCTGAGCGTTGCTGGTTGGTTACCTGCCCGTTGTAGATCACGCGGTACGTACCCACACTGACCAGCAACCACGAATGCGCAGCAAATGACGAATACCTTGTTTCTTCGCTGGGGCTGGCTGTTGCTGTCGGCCTGCCTGTTTGGCTTGTTGGGGTACACCATCGCCCGCACGCAGTTTTCGGGACTGATCGGCCTTTACTTCCTGCTGTTCTGGGGCTACAACCTACGCGTTCGTCCGCTGTTGATGGCCACGCCGCGGCTCGATACGGCTCCCCGGCCCGACCGGTTTCTGTTTGGGTCGGCCCTGCTGTTTCGGGTGTTGCTGCTGGGGGCGTTGCCCGCGCTCTCCGACGATTATGCCCGCTTCATCTGGGACGGTCGCCTGCTGCTGAATGGCGTCAATCCGTTTCGGTATCTGCCCTCTGAACTGATGGCGGGCGGCGCCGGCCCCACCATCCCGATCGACGCTAACCTGTATGCGTTGCTCAACTCGCCCAATTACTTCACGGTATACCCGCCCGTCAATCAGGCTATTTTTGCCTTGGCGGCCTGGGCGTTTCCCACAAATTTGCTGGGCGGTGTCGTGCTGATGCGTAGCCTGATTATCCTCGCCGAAGCGGGTACGATAGCACTGATGGTGAAACTGCTGGCGCATTACAAGAAAGATCCCAACCTGGCCCTGCTCTACGCCCTGAACCCGCTGGTGATTCTGGAGCTGACGGGCAACGTTCATTTTGAAGGGATGATGATCGGCTTCGTATTGCTGGCGGTTTGGCTTTGGGTACGTTACCCCCAAAACGGCCCCCGCCGAATGGGGCTATCGGCTGGGGCGTTTGCGCTGGGTATTTGCACCAAACTGATCCCGCTGATGCTGCTGCCGCTGGCCGTCACGCAGCTTGGCTGGCGGCGGGGGCTGCTATATAGCGGACTGGTATGCGGGCTGGTAGCGGTGCTGTTCATTCCCTTTTTCGACATTGAGATGGTACAGCACATGCTCATGAGCATCGACCTGTACTTCCGAAAGTTCGAGTTCAACGCCAGCCTGTATTACCTCATTCGGGCGGCGGGTTACTGGCTCTATGAGTACAATTGGCTCAGTAGCATCGGCGGCTGGCTATCAGTACTAACCACGGGTGGGCTGCTACTGATTGCTTTCAGGCGACGGAGCCAGACCGTACCGGTAGCGATTCAGGCGCTCTGGATGCTGACGTTCTACTTTTTGATGGCCACGACGGTGCACCCCTGGTACATTACGTCGCTGGTGGCGGCCACCGTTTTTACGGCCACAGATACCAGTCGCCCGTTTCGTTATCCGCTGCTGTGGTCGGCGCTAATCTGGGTGTCCTACGCCGCCTACCAGTACAATCCTGTCTACGAAAAGCCAGCCCTGCTCCTGGTTGAGTACGTACCGGTGCTGGCCTTGCTGATTTTTGAGTTGAAACGGAACCCGGATGAAGCCGATCGGGCAGATGCTCGCAGCTAGATTGTCCACCGCGTATTAGCCAACTGCATTAGTGGGAGGAATAAATCTGTGTTTATCCACCCAATCAGGTTCATCCGTGTTTCCATTGTATCATGAAGCGTTTACACAAATTCAAGAACTACGACGTTCACTCGATTACGACAACATCTGGTGAACGGCGCAATGCCAACATTGCTACCTGGGTAATGCAAACGGCGCTGGGCGGTAGCCGGCTGGCGGTGGCGCTTTACAAAGTCGACTACACGATCGAACTGGTGCGTGAAAGCGGTCTGCTCAACGTCAACCTCCTGGCGCAGGACCAAACGGGCCTGATCCGTAAACTCGGGCAGCAGTCGGGGCGCGATAAAGACAAGTTCGTGCGCCTTCCGCATGCCCTCGACGAACGCGGATGCCCCTACCTTACCGAGGCCGTCGGCTACGCTCAATGCCGGGTGCTCGACAGCATCGACGCGGGCGACCATGAGCTGTTTGTTTGTGAAGTACTGAAGCAGGTGGTGCTAAACCCCGACAAGCCTGTGTTAACCAACGACTACCTCAAGGCCAAGAAGCTAGTGAGGGGCTAACCGACCCATGACCAAGGCCGACATTCGCCGCCACTATAAAGCCCGCCGTGCAGCCCTATCCCCCGCTGACGTTGCCGCCCTAAGCGAGCAACTGGCTGAACTGTTTTTTGCCGACGATCAGATCCGGGCCTATCTCAACGTACCTAACGCGGTGCTGCACACGTTCCTGCCCATCCGTCGGCAGCAGGAGGTAGATACCTGGCACATTATCCGGCGGCTCAGGGCGGAATGGCCGCAGATTGTAGTGCTCTCATCGATTACCGATCCGGCAACGCACGCGCTTACGTCGTTCCGGCTTACGCCTGACACCATTCTGACCGAAAACCGCTGGGGTATTCCTGAACCGGCAGGGCCTGTAGATACCAACGTACCCACGCCAACGCTGGTGCTGGTCCCGTTGCTGGCTTTCGATACGCAGGGGCATCGGGTTGGTTACGGCGGCGGCTATTACGACCGGTTTTTGTCCCAACTGCCCCGCATGTGCCAAACGATTGGCTTGTCGTTTTTTCCAGCCCTTTCCCGCCTTGATTCCATAGAACCAACGGACGTACCGCTGACGGCCTGCATCGAGCCAGCGCAAGTAGTAAAATGGTCACTTTTCAACGAAAAATCATAAATTGGTTTATTGTTTTTCTACGAAATAGCCAATTAGTTTGCATTCTTGTTTTATTAGTAATGCAACTACATGCGGAAAATTTACCTCTTTACAACCATTGGTTTAGTGAGCGCCATCAGCAGTTTTGGACAAGTGTTGTTTGGTATTCAGGGAAGTGGTCAGTCGACCAACATTGCCGTAACAGCTCCCGTGGGTGGGCAGCAAATCGTATCGGATCTGTCGGCGTATCTCAAACCCAAGTATGGTTTCCGGGCGGGCCTGATGGCCGACATTCCCATCACCGATAACCTCTCGCTACGGCCTCAACTGCTCTACTCGGCAAAAGGCACGACACTGGATTTAAGCAGCCTGCTGGGTGGGCTTGGGAGTGTCGACAAAAGTGTATTTCAGGCGCCGATCAGCTACAACTTCATCGAACTGCCCATCCAGGCGATGTATGGGCTCGATGCGGGGCCGGGTCGCGTGGTACTGGGCGCGGGTCCCTACGTGGGTTACCTACTCAACGCCAACGTGACGTTCTCGGGCGATACGCAGGATGTGGATCTGGCCGGTACCAAACGGCTCGACCTGGGGGCGCAGGCGTCGATCGGCTACGAACTACCCATGGGTATCACGGCGTCGGTGTATTACGCACACGGTTTTACCAATCTGTCGTCCGATCAGGGCGTTTCGTCGTCGGGCGGGGCTACGCCATCGCTGAGTATCAATGGGGCTGGCACGGCCAATACCCGCGCTTTCGGCCTTACGATAGGTTTCTTCTTCGGTGCCGGTAATTAGGTAGCCGTTTTAGTTTATAAGGAACATACGTAAGACCGTATGACGCCATCAGGTTACGTAGAGCTGTTTCTATTCACGCAGACAAGCCTTACCAAACTGATGGATGCCCTATTCAGGGCTAGTTCGTTTATAAGCTACCCTTTACTCAACCTTCTGTATGCGTAAATTCATCTATTCAATGATCAGCTGTCTGCTGACGACCACCGCCTTGTTCGGTCAAGTTCGGTTCGGATTACAGGGCAGCGGTCAGCTCGCCACTATCGCCGAAAAGGCACCTCAGGGGCAGGGGTTGCCTAATTCGACTGACTATACCAAGCAGCGATTCGGGTTTCGGGCGGGAGTCATGGCCGATATACCCGTGTCGGAGCAGTTTTCGATCCGTCCACAATTGCTTTATTCGGTTAAAGGCACCAAGGTTAACCTGGGTGACTTGCTTGGTGGCGTTCCTACAGGCGTTGATCCCAATAAACTGGAATTGACGCTCAACTACAATTTTCTGGAGCTACCCGTTCTGGTAATGTACGGGCTCGATGCGGGTCCCGGCCGGGTTGTGCTGGGTGCTGGTCCGTATGCTGCGTATTTGTTAAAGACTAGCTCCACTTTCGATGGGAAGACCCTGAACGATGATCTGGCAGACGAAAAACGGCTCGACTATGGCCTTGCTGCTTCGGCTGGCTATGAACTGCCGATGGGCGTTACCCTCTCTGCCTACTATTCGCTGGGTCTGGCCAACTTGGCCGCTGGTTCAGCAACCAATATTCCCGGAACAGGTTCGGTCGCAAATACAGGTAGTGCCTACCACCGAGCTTTCGGCCTCACACTCGGCTATTTCTTTGGCTCCGGTAAATAGATTGAAACGGCTCGCCTCTTAATAACGTACCCGGCTTTTTTCAAAAGGCTGGGTACGTTGTTTTTGTAGCAAGGTGTTGAAATGAAAGTGTAATTCGTAAAAAAAGGCCGTACTTTTGCGGTCAATTTTTCAATAAAACCGAATAATTTCTATGAAAATCGCAGTCGTTGGGGCCACAGGCTTAGTCGGTGGCGAGATGTTGAAGGTGCTGGAGGAGCGGAGTTTCCCCGTTACCGAGTTGATACCCGTAGCCTCTGAACGGTCGGTGGGTAAACAGGTAATGTTTAAGGGTAAACCCGTGACGGTGGTCAGCTACGACGAAGCCATTGCCCGAAAACCCGCGATTGCCATTTTCTCGGCGGGCGGTAGTACGTCGCTCGAATTGGCCCCGCGTTTTGCTGAGGCAGGCATCACGGTAATCGACAACTCGTCGGCTTGGCGCATGGATCCCAGCAAGAAACTGGTAGTGCCCGAAGTAAACGCCGATACGCTCACTGCCGCCGACAAGATCATTGCTAACCCGAACTGCTCGACGATTCAGATGGTGGTGGTGCTGAAGCCGTTGCACGAAAAGTACGGCATCAAGCGCGTCGTTGTTTCGACGTACCAATCAGTTACGGGTACGGGCAAAGCGGCTGTCGATCAGTTGTTTGCCGAGCGAAACGGCGACGAATCGGTGGCCAAGGTATACCCGCACCCCATCGACCTGAACGTGCTGCCCCACATCGACGTATTCCTCGATAACGGCTATACGAAAGAGGAAATGAAGATGGTGAAGGAAACTTGCAAGATCATGGGCGACGACTCGATCCGGGTGACGGCCACAACGGTGCGCATCCCGACGATCGGTGGCCACTCGGAAGCCGTCAACATCGAGTTTGAGCGCGATTTCGATCTGGCCGAGGTAACCCGCCTCTTGAGCGAAGCTGAAGGCGTAGTGGTGCAGGACGATCCGGCCAATAAGATCTACCCCATGCCGCTGACGGCACATGGCAAAGACGAGGTATTTGTGGGCCGTATCCGCCGCGACGAAAGCCAGCCCAACACGCTGAACCTCTGGATTGTAGCTGATAACCTGCGCAAGGGAGCCGCTACCAACGCCGTGCAAATCGCCGAATACCTGATGAAGCACGATCTGGTGGAAAGCGAAGTTGGCGTATAAACAGCCGGGTTTTTACGGCAACCGCATATAAACAAAAAAGCCAATTGGGTCGATCCAATTGGCTTTTTTGTGCGGTCAGGTGCAGGCTAAAGAGGCGCTGGGCCGACTTAGTTGCCTCGTTTGCGTTTGAGGGCGGTGCGGCTGGCGACCTCGGCCTGGAATTTGATCTTCAGTTTCCGGTCGAGTTCTTTGTCGCGAGGTACGTAGATGCTGGTTTTTCCATCCGAAAACTTCAGCTGCCAATACACATTATCGGTAGTCGGCGGGATGGACGTATAAACAGGCTTGTCGCTCATAATTGGCAAACGTGAAGGATGATAAACTCTGACGTAGGGACACCTTGTCTACGCGGCTACTTTCTTAACGCCGATAGCACTGGCACCCTTGGGCGTCATGGTTATCTCAAACGTCACTTTATCTTTTTCGGTGATGGCATCCACCAGCCCGTTCATGTGCACAAAAATGCTCTCCTGGCTCTTAAGGTCGCGGATGAAGCCATACCCTTTTGAGGCATTGAAGAACGTAACCACACCCTGGCGGATCGGGTCTTCTGCCTCGCGGTCTTCCTGCCGCTGCACCCCGATCTGGATGTCTTCCTGGTTGATGTCGCGTCGGCGTTTGGGGTCAGGTGGTGTCGAAGTAATGTTGCCATTCTCGTCCACATAGACCATCATCTCTTCCAGGCTAAGGCCTTTCTTCGCGGTTGCTTTGCGCTCCTCGCGTTTCTCTTCTTTGTCTTTGCGTTTTTTCTGACGTAATTTCTCTTTCTCTTTTTTGCTGAAAGTCTCCATTTACCGGGGGGAAAAGCGGGTTGGCCCCGCTGATGAATGATATCCGCTTAGCAAGCACCGGTCGACAGAAAACAGAGTTGGTGTCGCGACTTTCACTAATCTGATATATAGATAACTGGATATGAGTAAAATAAGTTGAGCTTGGGAAAACTAATTACCGGTGACACTAGTTTTAGTCGGCAATTCGATCATAAACGTCGTTCCGGCGCCTTCTTCCGACTCCACGCGCAACGTACCGGCGTGGCCTTTGCTGATAATATCGTAGCTCAGACTGAGCCCTAAGCCAGTGCCCTGCCCAGTGGGTTTCGTGGTGAAAAAAGGCTGAAAGATTTTTTCCCGAACCGCCGCCGGAATCCCCATCCCGTTGTCGCTGACCCGGATACTGACCCGGTTGGCCGACTGCTCAGTTTTCACCGAAACGGTTGGCTCGTAGCCCACCTGATCCTGCCTTGCGCGCTCCTGAACGGCGTAAAACGCATTGTTGAACAGGTTAAGCAGCACCCGCCCGATGTCTTGACCGACCACGGAAAGCGGCGGCAACGCAGGGTCGAACTCCGTAACGAGTTTCGCGTTGAACGATTTGTCTTTCGCGCGAAGACCATGGTAACTCAGCCGCAGGTACTCATCGGCCAGCGCGTTGAGGTCGGTCGGTTGCCGCTCGCCACTGCTGCTGCGGCTGTGTTCGAGCATGCCGCGCACAATGTTTGACGCCCGTTTGCCGTGATGCCCAATTTTTTCCAGATTCTGCGTCAGGTCGGTGAGGAGTTCGGCTTCGAGGGCTTCATCGCGGTTGGACCGGGTACGTTCATCGCCCAGTTCCTGCGCCAGCTCAAGGCTGACTTCGGCGAAGTTGTTGACGAAGTTGAGCGGGTTCTGAATTTCGTGGGCGATGCCGGCCGTCAATTCGCCGAGCGAGGCCATTTTTTCGCGCTGCACCAATTGTTGCTGCGTCGTTCGTAGCTCGTCCAGCGACTGGCTGAGCGCCTGGGTACGTTCGGCAACCTGTTGTTCGAGTAGCACCTTTTGTCGGGTCAATATCTCTTCCTTCTCGGCCGACAGCTGCTTCACTTCGGCCAGATGCTGTGTCAATTGCTGATTGGTCTGGGCGTTTTCGCGGGCCAGAAGCAATGCAAGGGTAAGCGGGGCCGTCATAAAGAAAATATTGTCGATCAGTTGATTGATCGTGTTGGCATTACTGGCCACCCAGGCACCCAATAAAACGTTGATTACCAACTGGCTGGTTAGGATCGTGATGAGTATCGCCAGGCTCCCCATTACGATCCAGCCATCCGCAATTTTCCGCTTGATAGCCCTGATACTCAGTACCATGCCCAGTGTCAGTAGGATAGCGATCCCCCAGGGGAAAATGTAGGCAGTCAGGTCAAGGGGTGTGTAGGACGAGATAAAGACGTTGGTCAGCATCACGCCAGCCGTCAGCCAGAACAACCAGTGGGGGCGCTGATGTAAATGCAGGTAATAGGTGAGCAGGAGGGACGAGAAGTAGAGCGTAAGCATCAACGCGCTGAACAGCGTTGCCCATTCGGCCCACACAGAATCCGTAGAATAGCGGGTAAGGTTGGCCATGACGAACCACAATACCCCAAAAAACATAGACAGGCTGAAAATCAGATTAATGCGCTTCCGACGGTAGATATAGTACAGGAGGTGAATGGTAGCCAGCGCCAGAAAAAAGCCCAGGAGCCAGTAATTATTGACCGCGTCCCAGTGGGTACGTCTGGTGACGCGCCACGTCAGGCCGTCGGTGGGGACAAGCCGCACACTAAAAACGGACCCTACCCGGTCGAGCCGACTCGGCATGTACCAGGCTAGCGGTTTACGAGCCAAGCGCAGCGCCAGCGTGTGGAGGCCGGCCGATAGGTTGGGCAACTGAACGTATTCGCCCTGCGGCGAAAGGTGTTTCTGACGGATTTTCCCCTGCCCGTCGATCTGCCCAAAGCGGTGAATCAGCCGTCCGTCGACATACACGTCAGCGGCCCAACGTTCGAACACCCGCAACGACAGCGCCCTCGCCGCTACGGACGAATCGACCTGTAGGCGCAGCCGTGCCCAGCCAATGCCTTTCTGTTTGTACTCGGTTAGCTGCGCAACCGTCGGGTAAACGGGAATGGTATCCCAACGGCGAGCGTCGAAATTCGGATCGGCCCAGGCCGGGTTATCACCTGCCTGCCAGCGCCAGTACGTATCGAGGAGCTGCCCCTCATCGGGTAAGCGATTGATGCGGAAACTTTGCGCGCACGTAGCCGTATACAGCAGACAACCGAAAAAGAACAGCAGGGCCGATTTCATGACCCCTAATGTAAGGAGTTCGCAACGTACCTGACGACAAAAAGCCCCCGCCGTTTCCGGCAGAGGCTTTGCTCAAGGGACATCCAGGTACGTATATTAAACGACCTCCGAGGTGACCTTCGCGCCCAGGTACTCGCGGTTGAGGCGGGCGATATGGTCAAGCGAAATCGATTTGGGGCATTCGACTGAGCAGGCACCCGTAAACGAGCAGGCACCGAAGCCTTCGGCGTCCATCTGGGCGACCATTTTCTCGGCGCGTTGGCTGGCTTCGGCTTTGCCTTGTGGCAACACGGCCAGGTGCGACACTTTAGCCGCCACAAACAACATTGCCGAGGCATTTTTGCAGGCTGCCACGCAGGCACCGCAACCGATGCACTGCGCCGCATCCATAGCTTCGTCGGCAATGGGTCGCGGAATAAGCGTTTCGTTGGCGTCGCGGGCCGAGCCCGTGTTTACCGAAATGTAGCCACCTGCCTGAACAACGCGATCAAACGCCGCCCGATCGACCATCAGGTCTTTAATAACCGGGAACGCGCGTGCCCGCCAGGGTTCTACCACGATGGTGTCGCCATCGGAGAAGCTCCGCATGTGCAACTGGCAGGTTGTGGCGCCGGTTTGGGGCCCATGCGCCCGGCCGTTGATATACATCGAACACATGCCACAGATACCTTCCCGGCAGTCGTGATCGAAAGCGATGATTTCCTCGCCCTTCTTGGTCAGTTCGCCGTTCAACACGTCGAACATTTCCAGAAATGACATATCGGGCGAGATATTATCTAAGCTATACTCAACCAGTTTGCCCGCCGCATTCTGGTTGCGCTGTCTCCAGACTTTAAGATTGATTTTCATAAATGAAATGTCATTTGCAGACATCGGCTGCGCGTCATTTATGGTTATCTATCGCTTTTATACGAATGACCATGAATGACGCGCGGCCGATGACCTTTTATTTATAGCTCCGCTGTGTCAGTTTCACGTTTTCGAAGGCAAGCTCTTCTTTGTGAAGCACTTCGGGCTGATTGTCGCCTCTGTATTCCCAGGCCGCCACGTAGGCAAAGTTGGCATCGTCGCGCAGGGCTTCGCCATCTTCGGTCTGGTGTTCTTCGCGGAAGTGACCGCCGCACGACTCCTCCCGATTCAACGCATCGTCGACCATCAGTTCACCCAACTCGAGGAAATCGGCTACGCGACCGGCGTGTTCGAGCGACTGGTTCATCTCTTCGTTTTCGCCCATCACACGCACGTTTTGCCAGAAGTCGGCCCGCAGCTCCTGAATCATCTTCTTGGCTTTGGTCAACCCTTCGGCACTCCGCGACATCCCGCAGTATTCCCACATAATATGACCCAACGCCTTGTGGTACTCATCGACGGTCTTGCTGCCTTTGATGCTCAGGAACCGGTCGATCTGATGCTTCACGCTTTGCTCGGCTTCTTTGAAAGCAGGAGCCTCCACGGGAAGCTTATCGGCGGGACCGATGGTGGCCAGGTAATCACCGAGGGTGTAGGGGATTACGAAGTACCCGTCGGCCAGGCCTTGCATGAGGGCTGATGCCCCCAGGCGGTTGGCACCGTGGTCCGAGAAGTTGGCTTCGCCCAGCGCATACAGGCCAGGTACGTTGGTCATTAGGTTGTAGTCGACCCAGAGGCCCCCCATCGTGTAGTGCACGGCGGGGTAGATCATCATCGGCGTCTCATACGGGTTGTCGTCGACGATCTTCTCATACATCTCGAACAGGTTACCGTATTTAGCTTCGATGGTTTTACGACCGTCGCGTTTGATGGCATCGGCAAAGTCGAGGTACACGGCCAGACCGGTCGCCGCTACACCGCGCCCTTCGTCGCACACGTATTTGGCATTCCGCGACGCCACGTCGCGCGGCACGAGGTTACCGAACGAGGGGTACCGGCGCTCCAGGAAGTAGTCGCGGTCTTCTTCTTTCAGGTCGGTGGGTTTCAATTGGCCCTTCCGAATCTTTTCAGCGTCTTCCTGCCGTTTTGGTACCCACACGCGACCATCGTTCCGCAGCGATTCCGACATCAGCGTCAGCTTCGACTGGTAATCGCCTTTAACCGGGATACAGGTCGGGTGAATCTGCGTGTAGCAAGGGTTGGCCATCAGGGCGCCCCGCTTGTGTGCCCGCCACGCCGCCGTCACGTTGGAATTCATGGCGTTGGTCGACAGGTAAAATACGTTACCGTAGCCACCTGAGCACAACAGCACGGCATGCGCCGAGTGCGACTCGATTTTGCCCGTCACGAGGTTCCGCGTGATGATGCCGCGGGCCTTGCCGCCTTCCACCACCACGTCGAGCATCTCGGTGCGGGGGAACATCTTCACTTTACCGCTGGCAATCTGGCGGCTCAGGGCCGAATAGGCACCCAACAGCAGCTGCTGACCGGTTTGGCCACGTGCATAGAAGGTGCGGCTTACCTGCGCCCCACCGAACGACCGGTTAGCAAGCAGTCCGCCGTATTCACGGGCAAAGGGCACTCCCTGCGCCACGCACTGGTCGATGATGTTGACACTCACCTCGGCGAGGCGGTACACGTTGCCTTCGCGGGCCCGGTAGTCGCCTCCTTTGATGGTGTCGTAGAACAGACGGAAGATACTATCGCCGTCGTTCTGATAGTTTTTTGCCGCGTTGATACCCCCCTGCGCCGCAATGCTGTGCGCCCGGCGGGGGCTATCCTGGAAACAGAACGCTTTTACGTTGTAGCCCAATTCGGCCAGCGACGCGGCGGCCGAAGCTCCGGCCAAGCCCGTTCCAACGACAATGACTTCGTATTTACGCTTGTTGGCCGGGTTCACCAGCTTCAGGCTAAACTTGTGCCGCGACCATTTTTCGGCCAGCGGTCCCTCCGGAATTTTTGACTCTAAGTTCATAGACGCTCGTTGTTAGGAAAGCTAATTATCCGATGACACCTACGTGTTTCAGGTAAAAATAAACCGGCATGGCTGCGAACAGAGCCGGGATCAATATAGCAAACACATACACCCCCAGGAACTCAATGAGGGGCGTATACTTCTTGTGGCGGAGGCCCAGGGTCTGGAAACCGCTCTTGAAGCCATGAACAAGGTGGTAGCCCAGGGCGCCCATCGAAATCACATACAGGAGCACGTACCACCAATTAGAGAATGCTTCGACCACGATTTTGTAGAGGTCTTTGTATTCTTTGCCATCGTATTCGGCAACCGGAATGGGGCCGAAGTGCATGGTGTACCAGAAGGTCCGCATGTGGATCACGATGAAGATCAGCAGGATGGTTCCCAAGATACCCATGTTGCGCGACGACCAGGGGCTGTTGGCTTCGGGCCGCTGGTAGGCGTATTTCACTGGGCGGGAGGCCTGATTGTGGCGCGTCAGGATGAGGGCCATCAGGGCGTGAACGATAATGGACGTGTATAGCAGGTAAGACACGGTCATGATTAGCGGATTGTGCGTCATGAAGTAGCTATACTCGTTGAACGCCCGCCCTTCATCGCCTTTAAACAATTGCAGATTGCCCGCTACGTGAACGATCAGGAATGTGCAGAGAAACAAGCCGGTCAGTGCCATTATCACTTTCCGGCCCAGCGAACTGGCTAACGTTTGGGTTACCCAAGACATAGGTTATTGTGACAGATATACAGTTGAAAAACACCAGACTACGCCCTTACGTGCCCGCCACTTTACGGGACCGTCAAGACCGCGCAAAAGTACAGGCCAACCGCTACGCAAACAAGGTAAAACCCCGTTTTTCGGCCCGCTGCTTACCCAGCTTAGTTACCACTCGATCAACGTAGTGTGCAAAAAATTTGTTTAATGTTTGCGAATAAAACCTAAACAAATGGCGGCTGGGTACGTTCGGCGCGTGGTTAGCTAAGGCTTAGCGAAGCAAACGAAGCGATTAGACTGGGGGCAATAGCGGGTTGGTGTGTAGCTTGCTTTATCGGCTTGTCTAAGTCGAATTAACAGGCCAACTACTCATCCGCATGATTACCCGAGCATTGCTACTCGTACTTTTAGCCGTAAACTACCCCGCGCCGATCTGTCTGGCGCAGACAACCAACTCGCTGGGCATGCCGCTCGTGCCGATTCCGGCGGGGTCGTTTTACAGGGGGGCGGAGCGAAAAGGGAAGGATATCGACGAAAGCCCCGTGCACCGGGTAACCCTCGCCAATGGCTTCCTGATGGGAGCTACTGAAGTAACCAACGCGCAGTACGAAGCCTTCAACCCCACGCACCGGCAACTCCGCGGTAAACAGGGGTTTTCAACCGGCGACAACGAAGCCGTGGTGTTTGTGAGCTATCCCGAAGCCGTCTCGTTCTGTGCCTGGCTGTCGCAGAAGGAAGGGAAGCCATACCGCCTCCCCACCGAAGCCGAATGGGAATATGCCTGCCGGGCGGGTAGTATCAGTGATTTCTCGATGGGTAACGTGCTGCCCGCCGCTTACCACAAAAGCCAGACAACCAACCGCGACGCCCAGACGGTGTCGCTGGAAGTGGGGAAAACGCCCGCTAACCCATGGAGGCTCTTCGACATGCACGGCAACGTGGAAGAATGGTGTCTCGACTGGTATGGTCCCTATGCGTCTGGTCCCCAGCGCGACCCGGTTGGGCGGGCCACGGGCCTGTATCGGGTTACACGCGGCGGTAGCCACGGTACGCCGGTTCAGTTTCTGCGGTCGGCTAACCGGCTTGGCATGATTCCCGCCGACAAAAGCTGGCTGGTTGGTTTTCGGGTGGTGCAGGCACCTATGCCTGCGTCTGCTCCGCTGCCGGTTATGGCGCCCCCGCCTTATCCCCGCGCCATTTCGCAACAGAAAGCCAACTGGCCCCGCCTCGATGCAACAAAGCCCATTTTTCACGAACCGCTGCGCTACGTGCTTGAGCCCGACTGTGGGCGGAAGGTGCCGTTCTACAGCCATAACCATCAACCGGCGGTCACCTGGTGCTCCAACGGCGATCTGCTGGCAATCTGGTTTTCGACCGATGAAGAAAGTGGCCGCGAGATGACCGTACTGTCGAGCCGGTTTCGGGCCGGGCAGTGGGACGAACCTTCGGAGTTTTTTAAGGTGCCCGATCGGAACATGACCGGCGCCTCGTTGTTGCACGACGGCAACGGAACTATCTACCACATGAACGGCGTGGAAACCGACGGCGACTGGCAGGATCTGGCGATGGTGCTGCGAACCAGCCGCGACAACGGCGCTACCTGGACTGCCCCGGCCCTGGTAGCCCCCGAGCATACTAAACGCCATCAGGTCATTGCGGGTATGATCCAGACCCGGGAAGGCTGGCTGGTGCAACCCGCCGACGCCGATCCGGGGCCAACGGGTGGTACGGCGATTCACGTCAGCAAGGACAAGGGACGTACCTGGACCAACCCGTATGTGGGCGAGCAAACCCCCAGCTTCCGGGCGGGCGAGACGGGCGGGCTCATTGCCGGTATCCATGCCGGGGTCGTGCAATTGAAAAACGGCGACCTGCTTGCCTTTGGTCGAAAGAACGACATTCCCGCCCCCGACAGCTCGGGCCTGCGGATGCCGATGAGCCTGTCGCACGATGGGGGCAAGACCTGGACCTACGCGCCCTCGCCGTTTCCGCCGGTCTGGAGCGGGCAGCGGCTGGTGGTATCGCGGCTCAACGAAGGGCCGCTGTTGCTGGTATCGTTCACGCACCACCCCGACGACCGCAACCCGGCGGGCATGACGTTCAGAGCCGTCGATGGTACAAGCTACAAAGGCTACGGTATGTACGCTGCACTGTCGTTTGATGAGGGTAAAACCTGGCCGGTGGTCAAACTCGTCACCGACGGTCGGGAGCGCTACCTGAACGGCGGCGCCTGGACGGGGGCGTTCGAGATGAACAAGACCCATGCCGAGCCTAAGGGCTACTTGGCCATGACCCAAACCCCCGACAACGTTATTCACGTGCTGAGCAGTAGCCTCCATTATCGGTTCAATCTGGCCTGGTTAAACGCACTGCCTGCTCCGGTGAAATAAGTGCGCCGATGGGCGTTTACAACGTACCCAGACAGGCCCCATAAGCTGGGTACGTTGCCTTCTCTACCAGGCGCCGGCCAAAGGCTCAGATCCGCCTTATTTTTCTGACTATCAGCTGGGTTGCGGGCTTGCAAATGTGCGGCGGGTGGGTTAACTTTACTCTACAGTTTAAGCCTACTAACAACACTAATGAATGCCGGAACGCCTCGTGGGCGACACTCCGGCTTTTTCGCGCTTATGGCACGCACCAAATATCATCCGAGTCAACTTCAGATTGATTTTCTGGCCGCTTTCCGCCAGATGCTGGTTAGTCTGGGTACGCCCGAAAACCTGCCCCAAAACGAGGCTCTTTTCGTGCGTATGACCGATCAGTGGGAGAGCACCCGCGTGATTCCGGCTGATCTGCTGTTTCAGAAAAGCCCCGTGGAAGCGGTCGTCTACCGGCTTAAGAAACAAGATGACCGCCTGGTCTTCCCGGCCGACATGATCGCGGGTGAACTGCGCGGCACACCGGGCCTGACGGGCTTCTCGGCTAAGTTTCGGGAACAAGGCTGGATTATCCTGCCCGCCGAGCTATCCGGCATGTACAAAAACCTGTTCCTGACGATTCTGACGGCGTCTGTTGGGCTGGAACACCTGTACGCTAACCGCCGCGAGCTGTTGGCCGAAGCCGAGCGCGTAGGGCTGGCGTCGCTATTGCCCGAAGCCGAGATGAAGAAATTCTTCGGTATCAAGCTGTCGCGTTTCCCTGACTCGTTCCGTAGCGAGGTCGCCAACTATTTCAACCTGCCGTTCGATTATGTGCTGAAGCGGGCACAGCATATGGGCGCCGTTTCTGACGAAGCGGTCGAAGAAGCCAATAACCCGCGCGCCATCCGGCCGGGTACGTTGCGCAAGGCCGTTAGTTCGCGGGCTGCTTAAGTCATCCTCGGTTTACGAATCAAAAGCCCCGTTTGGGGCTTTTTTTATAGCCTGTCAGGTACGTTGTATCCGTGTTTGTAACGCCGCTGTAACCGGTGTTGCCAATCAACGAAGACGTGTTTAAAACAGACTTCCCTGTACGACCTGCGGCTGCAACACTGGCTCCTGTAGATTCAGACTGCACTGTTCGTTAAGTTGGCGGACCCAGTACCGAATCAGTTCGGGCGCTGTGTCGTTGTCGCCACCGCCGTGGATGAACAGATAGGCTGTTTGCAGCCCTTTATCAAACCATTTCTTGAGCCGCTCGATCCAGGCATCGCTACGGCTGTAGTCGGTTCGGTGGCCCTCGTTGGCAATGAATCGTAACGTCAGCACGGGACTGCTCAGCCCCATGTGCAGCACGTCGCGCCGACCGGCTACATCGGTGATCACGGTGTGTCGGTGCAAGGCGTGAAGCCGTTCCAGCGTCTGCGTCCAGATAGCGGGCTTAAACCAGTCGGGATGGCGGAATTCAACGGCCACGTCGAGGTCGTCGGGCAGCATCCGCAGGTAGCGTTCGAGCGTCAGCCATTTGTCGGGGCCGAAAACGGGCGGCAGTTGTAGAAACGACATGCCCAGAAATTCTTCCAAACCAAAAATAGCGTTGATAAACTCGTCGGTGAGCGATTCGGCTCCCTGCAACAGGCGTTCGTGGCTGATGATCTGCGGAAACTTGGGGCAATAGACAAACGGTCGGCCACTACCAGCGGCTTCGGTTTTCCACTTGTCGATCATGGCGGTCGTGGGAATCTGGTAGTGCGTCAGATTCAGTTCAATGGTGTTGAACTGCCGCACATAGTGGTGCAGGAAATCTTTCTCCTTGGCCGTGCTCGGGTACACTTTACCCACGTAGTCTTTGTTGGCCCAAACCGGCCCGCCGATAAACACTTCGGGGCGGGCGTTGGGCGTTACGTTGGCCCATACCCGCGCGTTGAAGGCGTGGCCGGGCGGCAGCGACAGCGCGACGCTATCGAGGGTGGCGGGATTAGCAACTTTTCCGAAATCCATGATGAAGTGATAGCCAAACGACTGGTGCAGCTATAAGCAAAAAGAAGCGGGCTTTGTTTCGTTACGATCGGTTCGGTGTACTACCTGTATCCTTTCTGCCATTTCGCCCACGCGTCGTCAGGCTTTTCCACGTACTGCTCAATGTAGCCGCACTCGCCGCAAACCGCTGCCAGGCTTGGGTACGTAGCTCTATCGGTCAGTTGGACCCACGCGCCGGGTTCTTTAGGCGACGTCAGGTATAGGCCCGGTTGCGCGTAGATTTCGTGGATGTGGTTGTTGAACCGCACCGGAAACATAATCTTCTCCGACTGACAACGGGCGCAGGTACGTGGTGGGGTCATGGCAATTTCTTGGGTATCTATTAATGCTTCCTCGAGTGGTCGGAACGTCAGCCAACGATCGAATATACTAACGTCCTGCTTTATCGCTATGGCCAAACAGCCTCCTTGATTGCAAACCGATGCAGAGGTGCCAACCAGATACTAGTTTTTCTTCAGTTTGTGTCGAAAAAGCAGAAAGAGCACCAGAAACGTCAGTTCACCGATCAGCGCCCATGCCTGTGATTCGATTTTCCAATGGAAAGGCACCCATTGGCCACTCAAATAAGCGACGAACAGATAACTAACCAGTAAACTAATAGCGACAAGCCCAAGTGTTCTCATAGACGTGTGTTATACGGTTCGACCCTTGCCACGTTGTCGTCCTTGCCATCCCATCAGTCAACAGGCAATCGTCAGCATACCAGGATTGACACTATGAAGCTATACCGGTATGGATGGCTTTCTGTTTGGCAGATAGCGAGTTTTTGACTTGAAGCGCTGACGGCCAAGGTGTAAATGGCATGAATAAGGCTTGTTTTTGTGCAAAACGATAAGTTCGCTACTGACTTACAAAAAAGGCCGTCTCCAAGTAGGAAACGGCCTTTTCGGTCAAACCTATAAGGTCTTCAAGACCTTATAGGTTTGTTGCTTTTCTTAATTTCGCAGGGGTTTGCCGCCTTGCAGCAGGCTTTGGATGCGTTCCAGGGTCTTCTTCTCGCCGGTGAGCGATAGGAAGGCTTCGCGCTCCAGATCGAGGAGGTATTTCTCCGACACCAGTTGCGGGCTGCTGAGGTCGCCACCGCAGATCACATAGGCTAATTTGTTGGCAATCTTCTCGTCGTGCTCCGAGATGAAGCGCCCCATCTTCATGGCCGTCACACCCGCCCGGAATAAGGCAATACCCGTCTTACCCTGCACCTTAATGTCGGTGCGTTGCTTGGGTTGCGTATACCCGTTTTCGGCGAGCTCGATGGCGACCTGCTTGGCCTCGGCAATCTGGCGGCTCCGGTTCAGCACGATCTGCGCCGACGGAAGCAGGTAGTTCATCTCGCGGGCCTCCTGTGCCGACGTCGACACTTTCGCCGTGGCGATGTTCATGAAGGCCGATTGCAGGATGTTCAGTTCGGGGTCGCCGGTCTGGTACAGGTCCGAGCAACGCGCAGCCATTTCTTTGGTGCCGCCCCCGGCCGGGATCAGCCCCACACCGACCTCCACAAGACCCATGTATGTTTCTGAGTGTGCCACGACGCGGTCGCAGTGGAGGTTGAGTTCGCAGCCGCCACCCAGCGCCAGGGAGTGCGGTGCGCCCACCACCGGAATCGCCGAATAGCGCGCCCGCATCATGGCCTGCTGGAAACCGGCAATCATCAGGTTGATTTCGTCGTATTCCTGCTCCAGGGCAAACATGAACAGCGTGGCCAGGTTGGCACCCGCCGAGAAGGCCTCCGACGACTCATTGCCGATGACCAAGCCCCGGAAATCCTTTTCGGCCAGCGAAATGGCTTTGTTGAGTCCCTCGATCACCTCCGCCCCAAACGTATTCATCTTCGAGCGGAATTCGAGGTTGATGATGCCGTCGCCGAGATCGTAAATGGCTGAACCCGCGTTTTTCCAGATAACGTTATCGCTCAGGCTTTCCAGAATGATAAACGACTCGGTGCCGGGGATGGTCTTGTACGCCTTCGACGGGATGTCGTAGTACTGTTTTTTACCTCCTTCGGTCTTGTAGAAACTCGTAGCGCCGCTGGCGACCATGTCGTACACCCACTGCGCGGGCTTCCGGTCGAGTTTCTCCATCATGTCGATACCGGCCTGCGCGCCAATGGCATCCCACGTCTCGAACAGGCCCATCTGCCAGCCAAAGCCCGCTTTGATGGCCTCGTCGATCTTGTACAGTTCGTCGGCGACTTCGGGGATGCGGTTGGTGGCATACTGGAAGCCGTCGGCAAACGTGCGGCGGTAAAACTCACCCGCTTTATCGGTACCGGCCAGCAGAATCGGGAAACGTTTCCGCAGGCTTTCGACCGCCTTGGTGCTGTCGAGCGTCGCGAATTTTACCTTCTGCGACGGCTCATACTCAAACGTTTTGAGGTTCAGGGCCAGAATGACCGACTTCCCCTTTTCGTCTTTGACTTTCTTATAAAAACCCTGCCCCGTTTTGTCGCCGAGCCACTTGTTGTCGCTCAGTTTCTGCATGGTCGAGGGCAGTTCAAACGCCTTGTGCGACTCGTCGTACTCGAGCTTCACCAGGTTGCTCGCCACGTTGACGGTCGTGTCCAGCCCCACCACATCCGACAGCCGGAACGTACCTGACTTGGGCCGCCCCACCACCGGCCCGGTCAGCTTATCGACTTCTTCCACGCTCAGGCCCATCTCTTCGGACACCCGGATCGTCTGGATCAGCGAGTGAATGCCCAATCGGTTGGCAATGAAGCCCGGCGTGTCTTTGGCCAGCACGGTGGTTTTGCCCAGATACAGATCGCCGTAGCTCATCAGAAAATCGATGATGGCGGGGTCGGTCTCGGGGCCGGGGATGATTTCGAGCAGGCGTAGGTAGCGCGGTGGGTTAAAGAAGTGCGTACCGCAGAAATGCCGCCTGAAATCGTCGGACCGGCCTTCCACCAGCAAATGCATCGGAATGCCCGACGTGTTGGACGTAATCAACGTACCTGGCTTGCGGAACTGCTCCACCCGCTCGTACAGGGAGCGCTTGATGTCGAGCCGTTCCACCACCACCTCGATCACCCAGTCGTAGGTAGCGATGTCTTTGAGGTTATCGTCGAAGTTGCCGAGCTTGACCCGATCGGCGAATTTGGGCGTGTAGAGCGAGGCTGGCGTGGCCTTAAGCATCGTTTGCCAGGCGTCGTTGACGGGCCGGTTGCGTACGGCGGGGCTGTCGGTGGTGAGGCCTTTGGCGGCTTCGGCGGCGTTGGGTTCACGCGGGACGATGTCGAGCAGCAGTACGTCGACGCCAATGTTGGCGAAGTGCGCGGCAATGCGTGAGCCCATAATGCCAGAACCCAGCACAGCTACGCGCCGGATATTGCGGTTTTTCGTCTGGGTTTGTGGTTTTGCAAGTGTTGCTTCCATAAGATTAAAGGGGGATGGGACGCGGATGACGCTGATGAACCGGATCTACACGGATTTTCGATTTGGCTAGGTGTCAAAAAAGAATCCGAATCAATCCGTTCCATCGGCGTCATCCGCGTTCCATCAGTTTACTAAGTTCATCAACGTCGCCAAGGTCTTTGGCCCGACCAGTAGCGCGCTTTTCGGTGATTAAATCGTTTAGATGAATGACGCGAAAGGGTACATCGTCAAACGTAGCCGGGCGGGCACGAGCGAAGCAGGCATCAAAGTCCGAGTCGGCAAATGCTTTCAGTGCATGACCCATGTCGAGTGTGAAGCCCTGTTTACCGACTGCGACGGTTGTCCAGCCAAAAAGGAGCGGTACATGCTGAAGAAGCTCCGCGCCAACCACGTCGTTTTCCGTCAACGCGTTGATTAGCTTCGCTTTGTTGGTTTCGCCAACCCGGATCCAGAGGGCTAGGTCTTCCGTTGCCCGAACGTACCCGTGAACGATGTTTGCCATCCCACCAACCAGTAAATACTGAACGCCATACTTGTTCAGACTGCGGAATAGCTGCTGTACATCGTCCTGCGAAATGTCCATTGGTTTTGGCGGATTAGTTGGGTTGCTCCGGTAAAACACGCTCGCGACCCGCATCAGTCCGACGAAGCGGTCAAGTAAAGGCTGAGCGCGGATGGGCAAAACCGGTTGCATAGGCGGGCGTTACACGACGTCTTCCACCGGGGCGTTGGTGGCTTTGAGTTTGTTGTTTTCCTCTTCGACCAGCAGGTTGATCTCTTTGATGACATCGAAAAAGACGACGAGCTTATCGAGGGGAATTTTTTCGCGGATCATTTTATTGAATTCGATGACGCCTTCGCGGGCCATTTCGCGCTTGGCGCGCCCTTCGTCGGTGAGGTAGATACGCACAAAGCGCTTATCGGCCTCGTCGGTTTCGCGCCGGATGAGCCCGCGCTCTTCCAGGCCCTTCAGCATCCGGACCAGGCTACGCGGCTCCATGCCCAGCAAGGGGCCAATTTTGGTCGCTGGTGTGCCCTGTTCCGTGTCAATGTTAAGCAGCACGTAGCCCGTTGCCATCGTCAGGCCGAAGCTACCGGCATGGGCGTTGTACATGCGGGAGATCGCATGCCAGGCCCATTTTATATGGAAATCAACGGTTTTCTCTTTCTTCATCTGGTGTCGGTTCACGTACCGATAGCGACGCTGTTCGTTTCGCCGCTGCCACCGTAACCTTCACAAAACTACAATTTTTTCAGAAATAGTATGCATGCATACGGTTTTTGAAAAAACGATGCGTGGCAAGTAATCAATCCGCTGCCAGTCGACTGACCGCGTATCGCTCATCACGTACCACGCATCGTTCGTCAGGAAGCCTGCCCGCCGTTGACGCCCAGTACCTGTCCGTTTACGAACGAGGCTTCGTCGGAGGCCAGGTAAAGGTAAGCGTAGGCAATGTCCAGCGGTTCGCCCATTCGTTTGGCGGGAATCAGTTGAATAGTGGCCTGCCGGGCTTCTTCGGGCATGGCGTCGGTCATATCGGTGCGGATGAAGCCGGGGGCCACCGCATTGGCTGTGATACCTTTCGAGCCCAGTTCTTTAGCCCAAGTGCGGCACATGGCCACCACTCCCGCTTTAGTGGCGGCGTAGTTGGTCTGCCCAAAATTACCGTGAATACCAACTACCGACGAGGTGCAGATAATGCGCCCGTACTTCTGCTCGACCATGTGCGGCACCACCGCTTTGGTGCAATTGAACACGCCCGTGAGGTTCACGTCGATCACCTGTTGCCACTCCAGGTGGCTCATTTTCAAAAGCGTACGGTCGCGGGTGATGCCCGCGTTGTTGACCAGAATATCGATCTGCCCGTATTGCTCGAGCACCGCCCGAACGGCCTCTTCCACGCTGGGTACGTCGGTCACGCTGACCCGCATGAACGTGGCCTTGTAGCCTTGATCGCGCAAGGTCTGGGCCGTGTCTTCGCCCTCGTCGAGCATATCCCAGATCACGACGGCAGCACCCTCGCGGGTGAAGAGTTCGGCGGCGGCCCGGCCAATGCCGCGAGCCCCGCCGGTGATAATGGCCGTTTTATTGGCTAAACGCATAAGGTAACAGGGTTTATGGTAGGTAGAACCGTAAGGGCGGCTTGCGGCGCTACGGCGAAAATCACTCAAATAACAGCATAATCAGCTCCGCGACGCAAGCGGGCTTTTGCTGACCGTCGACCTCAAAGACGCACTCGATAATGGCCCGAACGCCAGTCGATTCTTCGTTGGCATTCTGGGGCTCCACGTGGTGCAGCCAGGCTTTCATGCGCAGGCGGCTGCCGCTGGGCACAGCGTTGGTAAACCGGATCTTGTTGGCGCCGTAGTTGATCGCCATCTTCACCGACTCGACCCCGTACACGTCGGCCAGCAGGCGCGGCGCCAGCGAGAGCGTTAGAAAACCGTGGGCGATGGTGGTTTGGTAGGGCGATTCGCGGGCAGCCCGTTCGGTGTCGAGGTGAATCCACTGGTGATCGCCGGTGGCTTCGGCAAATTGCTGAATCTGTTCCTGACTGATTGTAACCCAGTCAGTGGTGCCGAGTTCTTGCCCGGCATGGGCCGTAAAAGCGGCGAGGTTAGGGAATGTTTGCATGATAACTGTTGGATACTGGCTACTGGAAACCGGATATTTGATGTCTAACCAAGCGTCGCCCGTCTGTGCCCAGTGAGTCCCATCCGATAGCCAGTCTGCATTACATCAAATACGGAACGGGCCCGACAATCTGGCTGGCGTTGCACGGTATCGGGCAGGATGCCAGCTGCTTTGCCCCGTTCGGCGAGCGGTTGGCCCAAACGCACACCATCTACTCACTGAACCTGCCTTTCCACGGGCCGGACGCCGACGGGCCGGACGCCGAATGGCCTGCTACCATAACCAAACCCTACTGGCAAAGGTTATTGGCCGATTTTCTGTTGGCCCACCAGATCGACCGTTTTTCGGTGGCGGGGTTCAGCATGGGTGGGCGGTTTGCGCTGGTCACGGCCGAGTTGTTTACCGACCGGATCGATCAGTTGATCCTGCTGGCGCCCGACGGGGTCACCGACGATCCCTGGTTCAGGACAGCCACCAGCACCCGGGCGGGGCAGGCGGTGCTCCGGTTTATGTTAAATCATACCGGCTTCTTTCACCAGGTCGGGACGGGGTTGGTACGGCTGAAACTGCTGAAACCGGGGCTGTTGCGTTTTGCCGAAGCAACGCTGAAAACCCCCGCGCAACGTACCCAGATTTACCGGTCCTGGACGGCCTTTCACCCGCTGACGATCGACGTACCCGCGCTGGCGCAACGGCTACGTACCCAGCAGGTAGCGGTGTGCCTGATTCTGGGCAAATTTGACGCCGTGCTCCCCGCGGCCTACACGCAGCCGTTGTTGCGGGCGCTGCCCGAGTGCCGCCTCGTTGTGCTGCCAACGGGCCATACGTCGCTGGTGAGGCGGGCGGCCGACGAAATAATGCTATAATCGTGCACCTTTACGTTTAAGATCGACCAATCGCCATGTTTGTTCAGCGCCATTTTCTCACCATCGCCGTTGTGCTGTCGGTAGTATTCGCCATTGCGATGGGGGCTACCGTTTACCAGAAAGGCCCCACGCCGCCACCGGCTGCCACGCCAGCCGCGCAACCCAACTTCCGGGCCTACTGGTTTGGCGGGAAAGCTGAACTCAATCACTACCGGCTCGAGCAAGCGCAATACGGGGCCATGAACCCCGGCGAAGCGGTTCTGATCTTCGTGACGGAAGATTTTCGGACCGATCAGCAGGTGAAATCCGAGACTGAGGCCAGCCACGACCGCTCGGTACCGGTGCTGAAAACCAACTACATCCGTCGCTTCAAAACAGGCGTATACGACTACTCGCTCTTCACGTCGGTGTTTACGCCCATCGATAATCCGGCCTTTCCAAACACGTTGAAAGTCAGCACCTCGGGGCAGGAGTGGTGCGGCCATAGCTACGTGCAGGTGAGCTACAAAAACAACGGCTTCCGGGTGAGCGGGCGTTCCTATTTCGAGCAGGAGGTAGCCGAAGACTACGATGTCGATGAGGCCATGCTGGAAGATGAACTGTTCAACCGAATCCGGCTCAACCCCGCCGCCCTACCTACCGGCGACATTCACCTGATTCCCGGTACACAGGCGGCCCGGCTGCGCCATAAGCGATTGGCCTCGCTGCCCGCCACCGCCACACTCGACACCGTCCGGGCGACGGAGTGGGTACGTACCCACGCGCCCAGCCCCGCAGCCAGCCAGGTGGTGGCGTATTCGGTTGACTATAAAGACGATGGGCGGTCGCTGCTTGTGGTATTTGAAACAGCCTTTCCGCACCGGATCTTGGGCTGGGAAGACACCTACAAAACAAAAGACCGCCTGCTGACGTCGCGGGCGGTCCTGACCAGTTCGTTGCAATCGGACTATTGGGCCCACAACACCCCCGCCGACAGTACGCTACGGAACCAGTTGGGCGTGGGTTTCTAGGAAGGACCTACCTTACCTCCACTATGGTGAAGGCCGACTGATTGGGCTGGCGCACTTTATTGGCCACTTTGGTGGGCAGGCGATCGTCGTCGTGGATGAGCAACAGCGTATTGGGTGTCAGAAACGTCAGGTCTTCGGCTTTGTGCGAAAGCCAGAGCGGCTCGTCAGTCGGGGTACGTACCACGGTCATCGTGCCGATTGCCAGTTCGGCTTCGGTGGCAGTCCACAGGTAAGCGCCTACGTTTTCGCCGTCTTCATGGGTCGTAATAATCCAGAACAACTTGCGGACCGGGTCGTATTCGAGGCTCGATAACGCCAGCTTACCCGTCAGCTTTTCGGGCGTTTGCTCCGCCACGTTGACGGTGCCCAGCAAACTGAAATCGCCCGCCAGTTCAACATGCTGATCGGTACCACTGCCGACCACCTGATACGGCACGCTCAGCACCCTGACGACGGGCTTAAAATCCTGGAAACTGTTGCCTTCTTCCCGAACGCCAAAAAACAGCCGGTCGGCGGTGGCTGTCAGCCCTTCAATTTTGAAGTAGCGCACCAGGCCGTAATAATCGAGGTCGCTGAGTGCGATGGCCGACGAAATCTTATCACGCAGTCCCACCGACGTATTCAGGGAATCGCTGACGTTGGGCGCGCCCCCCAGCAAACGTACCTGCGCGGGCTTCCCAGCGGGCCAGCAAAGCAGCATGTTGTAAGTGTTCCAGGCGTTGCTGCCTTCTTTCACGCGGTCGAAGGCGGTAGTCAGAAACACCCATTTACGGTCGGGCGTCTGGGCCAGCTCTTCGTATTTGATGCCCCGTTTGAACAGACTATGGGTGAAATAGGTGGGCGGTTGCTGGTTGTAGAGCGCCTCGGTAGTAGCCCAACTCCCAACCGATGCCTGCCCGTTGGGCATGGGTTTGTCGTGCGCCATCAGCACCGATTTGCCGTCGTACAGGATGGCCGACCCTTCGAACCAGAACGGCTTACCGCCTGCCTTGACACTGTCTGGAAAACCAACCGAAAACCCCTCAAAGCTAACCGACGCCCGAATGGGCTTTAGCTGAGGCTGAGCAACGGCGGCAGACACAAGCGCCATACACGAAGCGGTAAGCCAGGTCAACCGCTTGCAAAACAGTAGGTTAGTCAAGGAGTTTGGCATATATCGCGGTAATCTTATCCATCTTGGCCAGCATCCGGTTGGTCACAGTGAACACCTCGCCTGGGTCCATTGATTTGTCCTCGAAAGCCAGGCAGTTGGTTTTGTTGCACTTCTCCTCAATCTCGCGCCAATCGATTACTGCCTGCGCGATGGCATCGTCGACCTCGATGGTGTTCATATCTGACATCACCAATGTTGTGATACCGGTTTGAATCCCCGTCGCTATTTGTTGGATCTGTTTTACGATGTCGTTATTGGGGGTAGTGAGGCCACCCACGTGGGCGCCATAATAGAGCGTGAGCCGTTGGGTCAGCAGTCGTATCCGTCCCGCCTGACTGGTGTTGGCGGCGATTGCATCGACCGCCGTCTTCGTTTCTGACTCTGGCCGTGGTTGAGTGGCCGCCCATTTCATCAGCGTTACAACCACATCGTTGGTCGCCGCCAGCAGTTGCGAATTCGCAGCAAGCACAGCCTGTGCATTGTCCCGGTTGGGTTCGGCCTGCAACAGCTTTTTGTAATCGGCCCAAAGGCTTTCTTGTTTGGCCAGCAGTGCAGCCATCGTTGGCGGCGTATTGGCCTTCAAGATTTTTAGGTTCTCCTCAAACTGCACCACCGACGTCTGCAACTCGCGTGTGGCGACATCGGCGTGCTGGTTCAGGAATCGGAATATGAAGTCTTTACCCAGGCGCTGCGACAGAAAGCGCTGTTTATCGGCTATGTTGATCGACGTACCTGGCTGAAGCGACTTTTGGGCTATAGCAATTGACCCGGCTCCGGTGGTAAGCAGATAAAGCAGCAGTTTGGCCAGTCGGTGGAAGCGTTCCGTGGACCAGCGAAAACGCCGGGTCTGGATAGGGTTGCGGGGCGGCATACGTAAAACGGTGGATAGGTGCCGGTAGAGTAGCACATCGTACCGCAACTTACGTACCAATCGGGCACAAGCGCGAATTATTGCTTGGGTATAAAACTGAATTTAGTCGGCTGGGTTACTTAACGGTACGCTCTCGGGAAAAGTGACTATGTGTACTTATCCGATTAGGAAAAAGCGTATACGACCATTAACCCAATACCGTCTCTACCAATAGGTAGCCGTTCAGCACGATGATGAGAACAGCGACGCCCCAGGCCAGGGTCTTCAGCCAGAACGGGTTGACAAACCGACCCATTTTCAGCCGATCACTCGTGAACTGCACCAAAGGCACCACGGCGAAGCTAAGCTGAATCGACAGGATAACCTGGCTCAGCACGAGCAGTTCCGACGTACCCCGTTCGCCGTAGAGCAGCGCCACTACCAGTGCCGGAATGATAGCAATCAGGCGCGTAATCAGCCGACGTACCCAGGGCTTGAGGCGCAGGTTCAGAAACCCTTCCATCACGATCTGGCCCGCCAACGTACCTGTGAGCGTGCTGTTTTGGCCCGAAGCCAGCAGCGCCACGGCAAACAAGATACTCGCCATGCCCACGCCCAGCAGCGGGTCGAGCAGGCGGTGTGCATCGGCAATGTCAGCCACCTGCTGATTGCCCGAGAAATGGAACGCCGCCGCCGCCAGAATCAGGATAGAGGCATTGATGAAAAAGGCCAGCAGCAACGATATCGTCGAGTCAATCGTAGCAAACTTGATGGCCGTAGCCCGGCCCGTCTCGGTGCGGGGGTAATCGCGGGTTTGCACGATGCTGGAATGCAGGTACAGGTTGTGGGGCATCACGGTGGCCCCCAGAATCCCGATGGCGATGTATAACATGCCGGGGTTGGTGACTACCTCCAGCCGGGGAATCAGGCCACCCATCACGGCGCGTACGTCGGGCTGAGAGGCAATGAGTTCGTAGCCGAAACAGGCGAGAATGACAAAAATCAGCCCGGCCACCACCAACTCGAGCATACGGAATCCTTTGTGTTGCAACCAAAGCAGCAGCAGCACATCAACGGCCGTGATGACGATACCTACGGCCAGCGGCATGCCAAACAATAAATTCAGGGCAATGGCCGAGCCAATGACTTCGGCCAGATCGGTAGCGGCAATGGCGATTTCGGCCAGCACCCACAGGCCAATGCTGACGGGGCGGCTGTAGTGTTCGCGGCAAGCCTGTGCCAGATCGCGGCCCGTGGCGATGCCCAGCTTCAGCGCAAGGTGTTGCAAGAGAATGGCAAACAGGTTGGAAATCAGCACGACGCTGAGTAGCCGGTAGCCAAACTGCGCGCCGCCCGCAATATCGGTCGCCCAGTTGCCAGGGTCCATATAGCCCACGGCCACCATGAGGCCAGGGCCAAGGTAGGCTTTCAGGGTGCGGAAAAACCCCGCCGATCGCGGCACGCGCACGCTGGCGTGCGCCTCAGGCAACGACTGGGTAGAGGGGTCAAGGAGCATAGAATCAGGACGAATACGGTGATTTTTAGAGTGGTCTAAAAATATATTCTTACTAACCAAAAACTGATTTCCCGTTGGTTCTGTTCAACTTGCGTTCATAAACGGGAAAAAATTTTGCTACCCCATGCCGACGCAGTCGCCCACGGAAGAAAACTACCTGAAAGCTATCTACGCCATTTCAAACCGGCAGGATGGGGAAGAGGTGAGCACCAATGCACTGGCCGAAATGACCGCCACCCGCGCGGCCTCCGTCACCGACATGCTCAAGCGGCTGGCCGACAAGGGGTTGATTCATTACCGTCGGTATCAGGGCGTGCGCCTGACCGACGAAGGCGAGCGCCGGGCATTGCGGATTATCCGGCGGCACCGGCTGTGGGAGGTGTTCCTGGTCGAAAAGCTGGGGTTTGGCTGGGATGAGGTGCACGACATGGCCGAGGACCTCGAACACGTACGGTCCGATGAATTGGTGGCCCGCCTCGATACGTTTCTGGGCAACCCGCAGTTTGATCCGCACGGCGACCCTATCCCGACCCCAACCGGCCAAATGCCCCGCACCGGCTACCGCCCGCTGGCCGACCTCAACCCCGGCGACGAAGCGACCATGATGGGCGTGCTGGATCATTCCACCGCGTTTCTGCAGCACTTGGCGCAGTGCGGGCTGGTGCTGGGGTGTCCTGTTAAAGTTTCTGAAATCAATGCCTTCGACCGGTCGATGCGGGTGACTATTGACGCCCATCCGGCGTTATTCATAAGCTACGACGTAGCGAAAAATCTGTTAATGAAATAACACCGGATTGCATCCGGTGCAAGTGAGGCTCCGCCCTCGTCGGCTTTCTCGCAACGCAGAATTGCCGAATAAAGGCAGGAATGGCGAAGCCTCACTTGCACCAGGCGTTGCCCGGTGAACCGATTGATGAAAAAGTTAGACTGGTATATCCTGAAACGCTTTTTGCAGACCTACTTCTTTGTGGTGCTGCTGATCGTGTTGATTGTCTGCGTCGTTGATTACACCGAAAAAGTCGATGACTTCCGGAAACGAGCCGCTCCAGGCGCGGCCATTCTGTTCGACTATTACCTAAACTTCATTCCGCACTGGGCCAACATGATCAGCCCGCTGATGGTGTTTATCGCGACGGTTTTCCTGACTTCGCAACTGGCCGCCCGCAGTGAGATCATCGCCATCCTGAGCAGTGGCGTAAGCTTTGTCAGGCTGTTGTACCCGTATGTGCTGGGGGCCACGATCCTGGCGGCGTTGAGCTATTACATGGTGAACTACCTCATCCCGAAGGCCAACAAGACCCGCATCGCCTTCGAGTTGAAATACACCAAAGACGCCTACACCTACACCGGCCGAAATGTGCACATGAAGGTGGCGCCGAACGTGTATGCCTATCTGGAAAGCTATAACAACCTGAATAACACGGGTTATAAGTTCACGCTCGAAGAGGTGAAGGATAACCAGCTAAGGCAGAAGCTCTCGGCCGACCGTATCGAGTGGGACACCAAGAAAGGCAAATGGGCCATCTACGACTACCAGGTACGTCGGTTCGACACCGATCAGCGCGAATCGCTCACGCCCGGCACTCGCATCGACTCGACGCTCAACCTGAAACCGTCTGATTTCGACTCTGACTTCAGCCTGTTCGAAACGCTGACCAAACCCGAACTCGACAATTACATCAACCTCATCAACAGCCGCGGGGCCGACGGGGTGCAGATTTACCTGCTCGAAAAATACAGCCGCGACACCCGCCCCTTCGCCATCATCATCCTGACGGTAATCGGCGTGATTATGTCGGCGCGAAAAAGCCGCCGGGGTGTGGGTTGGCAGGTGGCGCTAGGGTTCATTCTGGCGTTTGTCTACATTCTCTTCTACATGCTGGCCAAGGGCGTGGCCGAAGGTGGCACTATTGATCCGCTGCTGGCCGTCTGGTTACCCAATATTGTCTTTTCGGGAATCGGCGTACTGCTGTACAATACCATTCCGAGGTAAAAAAAGAGCCGGGGTGGCAGGGCGGCGTTGCTGCGGGAGTGGCTGGGATGGTTCGCATCGTACCTTTGTCCCAGGCGACCCCTGCGCGAAGCAACCACGCTATCCGTGCGTGAAGCGACCCTGCGGCAACGCCACCTTATGCTCAAACATTACCTGCATCTTCATTTTATTGTCCTGATCTGGGGCTTCACGGCCATACTGGGGCTGTTGCTTGAACCATTGGGGGCGCCCGCCCTCGTCGTCATCCGCACCGGGCTGGCGGCGGCGGGACTCTGGGCGGTGCTGCGGTTCTGGAAATCATCGGAGAGCAACGTACCCAACCCCGCCACGTACCCACGCGACCGCTGGGTGCTGCTGGCCGTAGGCGGTCTGATCGCCATCCACTGGTTTGCCTTTTTCTGGGCGGCGCGGCTGGCCAACGCGTCAGTTTGTCTGGCGGGTATGGCTACCAGTTCCTTGTGGGCGTCTATCCTGGAGCCATTGATCCTGAAACGCCGCGTGAAACTCATCGAGGTGGTGCTGGGCGCCGTGGTCATGTCGGGCCTGTATTTGATCTTCCGGTTCGAGTTCGATAAGGTGGCCGGGCTGGCGGTGGCGGTGTTTTCGGCCATGCTGGCGGCGCTCTTCACCATCATCAACAGCCGATTTACCAACCGGTATAGTTCGCTGGTCATTGCCCAGCGCGAAATGGGCGGCGCCTTCCTGACGTCGCTGCTCCTAACGGCCGTTTACGTGGCCGTAGCCCATCCGCCGCTACACGAACTAACCCTGCAACGGCCCGGCCAATGGCTGTGGATGGCGGTGCTGGCTTTCGTCTGTACGGTCTATGCTTACACGGCGGGCGTGGGTCTGCTGCGTAAGTTTTCGCCGTACATGGCTATTTTGACTGTTAATTTGGAGCCGGTTTATGGCATTTTGCTGGCGGTCTTGATCTTTGGCAACAGCGAACGCATGACGGGCGGCTTCTACGCGGGCACGCTGGTGATCCTGCTGGCCGTGCTGAGTTACCCCTTTCTGGTCCGCGAGCAACGCGCTGACACACTCGAAACCGGGGCCGACCCGCTGGACTGAATCCCGTAGACCACACCCATTCACGCTGTACCTTATGACGTCTCCGCTACTGGCCCGCCTGCTTCCGTTTGCCGCCTACGGACTGTTTGCCCTTGTTTTTGTCCCGCTGCTGGCGCTTTCGGCGTTCAACCACGCGTCGGCGGCCGACGATTACTGCTTTGCGGATACGGCGGTGAAATATGGTTTCTGGCAGGCGCAAACGTTTTACTACAACGGCTGGACGGGGCGTTACTTCTCAAATTTTCTGGTGCACGGCAGCCCGCTCGTCTGGGGCTGGTACGGTGGGTACCGGTTCATTCCGGCACTGGCCGCAACGGGCTGGGTGTGGGCCGCCTACCTGTTTGTCGGCGAACTGCTGCGTGGGCTCATCGCTCCGGCTTCGGTACGTCGGGTGAGCGTCAGCCTGACGGCCATCTTGTTCTTCCTGTATATTCTGGCCCTGTCGAGTGTGGTAGAAGGGTTTTTCTGGCTGGCCGCCGTGACCGTCTACACCGTCCCGACGGCGCTGATGCTCTACTGGGGAGCTGTGATGCTGCGCTGGTATCGGCAATCGCCAGGTACGTTGCGTACGCTAACTGGTGTCTGGGCGGGCGTGCTCGTCTTTTTCATTGCGGGCTGCGGCGAAACGCACATGCTGCTGCTGCTGGGCATCCTGGCGGCGGCGGGTTTCTGGGTACTGTTGCGCGACCGTCGGCTTGATTGGCGGCTGGCGGCCATGTTTGTGGTGGCGGTTATTTCGGCCTGGCTGGTGATCCGGGCACCGGGTAACGCCGTTCGGATGAGCGGCGGTGTTACGGCGGGTAGCGTGCCGACGGCGCTGAAACTGTCCTTACTCTGGCTGGCGAAGAACGTACCTGGCTGGCTGATTCGGACGCCGCTGTTGCCCCTATCGGCCTTGTGGCTGCTGCTGGGCGGGCGCAACCTGCGCGAAGGAGGGCGACCCAACGCCTTCGTCAACCTGCCGTTCTGGTACGCGGCACTGGTGGTGGCAGGCCTGTTGCTAGCGACCGTGCTGCCGTCGTTCTACGCCACCCAATTCATCACCGACCGGGCTGTCAACGTCACCTACGCCGTTTTTCTGCTGGGCTGGCTTTACCTGCTTACGACCCAACTGGCCCGCGCTCAGCAGCTGTCGACGGGTACGTACCTGCCCGTGTTGCTGGGCGTAACGGCGATCTGGGTGCTGTTTGGTATCTGGCGTAGTCAGCCCGTCAAGCTGATGTATAGCGATCTGTTGAAAGGGAAGGCTGCGGCCTATGACCGTGAAATGACCGAGCGCCACAACCGACTCATTCAGCCGCCCGTGGCCGATACGCTGCGGCTGGCCCCCCTGACCGTGGCCCCAGCGACGCTCTACGTAGAAGATATGCGCGACAGCCCAACGCACTGGTGGAATCGCTGCCAGTCGGGCTATTACCAACATAAAGCCATCATCATCGATTCAACGCTCCGCGCGCCGGCTGCTTCGTTATGACCAACCCCGTTTGCATCATTATTCCGTGCTATAACGAAGCCGACCGACTGCCCGCCGAGGCCTTTCTAACATACCTGACTGCCCACTCCGACGTATCGTTCTGCTTTGTGAACGACGGCAGCCGCGATGGGACGGCCGACGTACTGGCTCGCCTGCAACAGCAAATGCCCCGGCAGGTCGACGTGCTCAACCTGACCGCCAATCAGGGCAAGGCCGGGGCCGTGCGGGCGGGCATGCAACACACCTTACCCAAAGGGTACACGTATCTGGGCTATTTCGACGCGGATCTGGCCACGCCCCTGACCGCCATCGACGACCTGCGACGGGTGCTCGATCAACAGCCCGATTGTCGGCTGGTGATGGGTTCGCGCATCAAGCACCTGGGCGTCAATATTCAACGAAAGGCGTTTCGGCACTACGTGGGACGCATCATCGCTACCTTCATTAGCCTCATCCTGAACCTGCCCGTGTATGATTCGCAGTGCGGGGCCAAACTGATGCGCCGCGATGTGGTCGACGCCATCTTTCGCGACCCATTTATCAGCCCGTGGCTGTTCGACGTGGAACTGCTGGCCCGGCTAATTGGCGTCTACGGTCGCCCGAATCTGCCAGGTAAACTGCTGGAATTTCCGCTGCGGGAATGGATCGAGCAGGCCGATTCGCGCATCAGTCCTACCTACATGTTCCGCATGTGGGCCGAACTTTACCGCATCTACCGCACCTATAATCACCTGCGCTAACCTGCATGACTGCTTTACCCCGTTCCTTTTCGGTCTGGACAATTGGGTTGATCGCCCTGCCCGTGCTCGTGTTTGGCGGCCTGCTCTATACCTACGCGCTGAATATTCCGTGGTACGACGACATCGAGGCGTTCGTAGCGTTTTTGCCCGCTTACGACCGCGCCCCCACGTTTGGCGAAAAGCTGTACTGGCTGCTGAAACCCAACAATGAACACCGGATCTTCTTCGGGAAAGTCGTTACGGTAGCCATCGCCCGCCTGACGGGCGAGTTAAATTTTCGGTACATCATTCTGGTGGGTGGCGGCTGCCTGCTGGGCATCCTGACCATCTTTAGCCGGGTGTTCCGTTGGCAGAAAACGCCCTGGCTGTGGTTTGCGCCGGTGCCGTTCGTGCTGCTCCATCCGCAATTTCATCTGGCGAGCCTGTGGGCGATCACGTCCATGCAGCATTTGGGCGCCACGTTTTTCGTGATGCTGAGCCTGTATTTACTGGCGAAACCAGCCTCGACTGGTCGGTTTGGGGGGGCGGTGCTGGCGCAGACGATTGCGGCCCTATCGATGAGTAACGGTCTGTTTGGCTGGGTCGCGGGTGCGCTGGTGTTGCTGGCGCAGCGACGCTACGGCCATCTGGCGGCCTGGGTAGCCATCAGCGCGCTGGTGTTCTGGTTCTATTTCCACGATTTTTCCAGCCCGCAGGGCAACGAAACGAGTATTTCGTTTTTCCTGAAACACCCGCATCTGGTCTTTTTCGGCTTCTTCACGTTCATCGGTGCCCTGTTCGACTTCGTCCCGAACCAGCCCATTCTGTGGCGGAGCGTACTACCTACGTTAGCGGGTTTTGGCATCGTGGGCAGCATAGCGTGGTTGGTGTGGCAACAGCGTTGGTGGCAGAAACCTACGGGTCAGGTGCCAGCCGAGCGGCTCCACCAACGCTATTTCTGGCTGGGTGGCTACACGTTTCTGCTGGTCAACGCGGTGGTGGTAGCCTTTCTGCGCCCGCGTTTCGGCTACGACCTGATGCTCATCAGCAACTACATGCTCTACCCAGCTTTGTGGATCTGTCTGCTGTATATGCACTGGATGGGTGAGCAGGCAACCCGAACCAACCGATCGCTGGCCGTTGTGCTGAGCCTGAGTGTGGCGGTCTGGGCGCTATCGTATACCCTTAACTGGCCGAAGGTGCACAAGTGGCATCAGTCGCTTCAGGCCTACGGGTTCAACCAGCAACATGCCGCCATCGGGCTGGCGGGTCAACTCAACACGCCCCTCGCCGATTACGTCGATCAGCACATGCGCGAGGTGGTTCAGCTGGGCTATTACCAGTACCCCGTCATCCACGCCGCCCTGCCCGATTCGACGTTGCTACGGCCGGCCGCGTCGGTGGGAGCCTTTGTGCCGCAACCCGCCACCATCACCTCGCTGCCCGATCGCTGGCAAATCGAGCTGTTGCCGTCGCCCGCCTTATCAGCCCGCAATCCGGCGTTTATGCTGTTGCAGTCCGACGCGTATACGTACCTGCTGGGCAATCAGGTGTCGGTCAAGCTGGCGTCGTTTGCGCTCAACCGGCCCGTCATGGCCGTCCAGGTAGAAGCCTATAAAGGTAGTTTCCGCCCCGGTCGCTACCGGCTGGGCTGGGCCACCACCGACGGCGCGTCGACCCCCGTCGTTCGCTACACCGATCAGTTTTTGGTGGTGGAATAAGCGCTTACTGTTTCACCACTTTAAATACCGTTTGGCCCGCGTCGCCAACCACGCTGAGCAGGTATTGACCGGCGGGAAGGTTGCTCAGGTCGACCTCGTGGTCGAGGCTCGTTAACGTACCCAGATCGCGCTGCCAGAGGGCCCGCCCCTGCATATCGGTGAGGTGGAGCGACAGGCGTTGCGCCATGGGCAAAGGCCCCCAGACACGTACCTGACCCTGCGTTGGGTTAGGCGCTACCGTCGCCCGAATGGGCAAACTTGGGTCAACCGCGAGTGGGTTCACGACCGTTAGCGTCAGGCTACCGGTAGCGCGGCCAAGCCCGCATTGCAAGTTGAAGACACTCTGTAAGGTATACGTCGTGGTGGCGTCGGGCCGAACGCGGTAGAAAAACGGTGACTCGTTGATGGTCAGCACTTCCATACCATAAACGCTGTTGGTCAGCGTCAATGACCACGGCCCGCTGTTGTTGAGCGTAATCACAATCGGCACTAGCTCATTCACATACGCCTGCGTGGGCCCGGCAATGGTCGCCACCAGCCCCGGCCGGATGGTCAGGATAGTGCTCGACGAACCTAGTACGGCCGGATTGCTGGCCCCGATGCGCAGCCGATACCCGGCCCCCGCGACGTTGGCGGGCAGAGTAACCGACAACGTGTTGGCCGAAACGAGTCGGGTCGGCAGCGGCTGGTAGTTGAGGCCGGTCGTGTCGGAAAGGTACACCGTGTAGGTGTTGCCAGCACCGAACGCGCCTTTCGCCTCAAACGTCACCAGCACCGTACCACCCTGGCAGATGCCTTGCAGGCCATTCGTTGGGCTGATGGTGGTCACGCGAAGCTCATTCGTCGCGTTGGGCAGGACCGTCACCGAGACCGACCCCGTGGCCGACCCCACGCCGCAACTGTTGCTCACCCGCGCCACCTGATACGTGCTGCTCTGCTGGGGCGAAAACGTAAGCGTGTTGTCGGCCGTGTTGAGCGTCTGCACCGTGCCGTTAGTAAACGTTACCGAGACGGGCAGAAAGCCACTGGCCACCCGCACGCCCACCGTCACGGGCTGGTCGGGGTACTGAATGGCATTACCGCCCGCAATGACCACGCTGGGTACGTCGCCTACCACAATCGTCGGTGTGTTATCGAAGCCCGGCAGGCCCGTTACCGACGAGACCAGCGAGACCAGATACGTACCCGACGGGATGCTGGCATTAATCGGGAAGGTAAGCCGGTCGATGGCGTTGGCCGACTCCGCCACCCGGATGCGGTTGCCACTAGTGCTGGTGAGGAAGACCGTGAACCGATCGGTTGCCGCAAAATCACCCGCGACTTCGTAGGCCACCGTGGCCTGATCGCCGTTGCGGCAAAACTGCGCTTTGTTGACGGCCAACGCCCGTAGTCCTGGCTTAAACGAGACCCGCACACTGCCCGTCGCCACACCAAACCCGCAATATGAATCATACACGCCCGACACGCTGTACGACGTCGGTCGGGCGCTGTTGGCAAATAGCGGTACCGTAGTCGGCAGCGTAGCGATGGGCGAATAAAACTGGTCGTTGATGCGGTACTGGTAGGGGCGAGGCAACACGGTTGGCGTTCCCGACGGGTCAGTGAGCTGCACGTTGACGCTGTTCTGGTTGGCTTCAAGCACCACCGCCGTCTGGTTGTTGGGCGGCGTCAACTGGAGGCGCGGAATCCGATAAAACCGAAATGAACTGGCAGTCGGCTGACTGTAAAACTGGTCGCCACCAGCGTTGGACAGCACCCGCACGGCATAGCTTTGATTGAGCGTAAGCGAACTGGGTAAGCTGCTGGTGAGCCGGTTGCCCGCGAGGCGCGCCGGTAGTGTCTGCACGACATTGTCGTTGACCAGCAGCTGCAACGAATGGGTCATGTTGGCCGGAACCGTCCCCTGGGTAACCACAAAAACGCCCAGCGAATCGCCTTCGCAGTAAGCTGTTTGCTGCAACTGCGGTTGCCAGATGAACGGCTGCACCCGCACCGTGACCGTACCCGTGCCCCTGGCCGCGCCGCAACCGTTTTGCACCGATCGGATGGTGTAGGTCGTGGTTTGGGTGGGGCGTACGAGCACATCGGTACCCGCCCCCGTGAACGTGCCGCGTGTGCCGTCGGAGAGGGTGAGCTCCACAGGTACGTTGCTGTTTGAGGTGGTGGTCAGGCGCAAGGGGACGGCATCGCCGGGGCGGATTACGGTTTCGGTCGCCCCAAATCCGCCGTAACTCAGCCGCACGGCCTGGGTCGGGTCGATGTACGTAAACGGCCGGGCGGCGCTGGCCAGCACATTCGTTCCCGCCACCGGGCTGCTGGTCACGACCCGTACCTGGACCCGGTTGAACAGCGTATACCCAACCGGGATCGTGACCACGATGGGGCTGGCCGTACCTGCCCCCAGATATCGCCCTTTAAACAGGCCGTCGTCTTCCATAATCTCGACCCGATACGTGGTATTGGCCGGTACATTGCCTTTCGTCGTAAACGCGACCGATACGGTGTTGGCTCCGCAGAGGATGGCGGGAATCGGGCGCATGAAAATGGCCGTTGTGTCGCCCAGCACCCGTACCTGTGCGCTTCCCTGCGCAACGCCCACCCCGCAGCTATTTTGTACCGATGCGACGCTGAACGTACCTGTCTGATTGGCCAGCGCTTCGACGAGCACGGTACTGGCTTTCTGCGAAAAGTCGATCAACCCGGATACGGTTTGCCGGGATCCGTCGGAGAGGGTAAGCTCGGTTGGGCCGCCCTGGCTGGCCAGATCGGCGAGCAGGTAGGTCAGTTGCGGCCGGTCGAGGGTTTGCGAGGCGGAACGAAGTAGCAGGCGCGGCGGTGTGGCCACGGCCAACGGCTGGCCATACACGTTGCCAGCATTGCCATTGCGGGCAAGCTGGCAAAAAAACTGCCCGGCTCCCAAGGCGCCGTCGCGGTTATACGTGGGGTCGGTCAGGTAGTTATCGGGTAAGGGGCGCGCAATGGCCGTCAGGATACCGGTGTTGGGCTGGGCACCGGCCACCACCCGTTGCACCACAAAGTCGATGGTGCCCGCCTGTAGCTGATCACCGCTGACGCGCGCCGCCCCACGCAGGCTGTATTCGGCTACATTGGTCGAAATAGTCCCTTCGTTGGTCGTAAAATACACCTGAAACGGCTGCCCCGTACACACCAATGTGCTCGACAGGGAGTCAATGCGGTAGCCGGTCCGGACGGTCACGGTGGTACTCCCGCTCCCCGCCTCAGCACCCGCCGCCGCGCAGCCGCTGCTCACGCGCTGAACGGTGTAGGTCGTCGTCTGGCGCGGTTGCACGGCAATGGTCTGGTCGGCTCCTTCTTCATAGGCCATAAAGGGTCGTTCGCTGCCGTCGGTAAAGGCCACAAAGCCGCCGCCCAACCCCACGATGGTGGCGCGTAACTGCGCCGTCTGACCAAAATTGATGGTCGTATTACCACCCGCTAACCGGACCGTTGGCGCCCGCCGAATCATAACCAGACTGGCAACGGGATCGTACTGATCGCGGTAATAAGCCGACACGTTGGCAACATCCGACGTAAGCCGGAGCCGATAGGCCCCCGATGTCGCCACGTTAGCCGGGACAATGAGGCGTATCGGGCTCTCCGTGGCCGAGACGGAGGTACTGTAAGTGGGTCCATTGCCGGTTACGGGAAGAAAATCGGCCCGAAAGGGCGTATTGGCTGGCAACGGCCGATCGGTGGAGTAATACACGAGCAACGGTTGCCCGGCGCAGGGTTCGGTCGTCGATAACCGCGAAACCAACAGACCCGCCGACCGCACCGTTACGGGAATGGCCCCGCTCGTGCCGCTGACGCCGCAATTATTGCCCACCGTGGCTAATTGGTAGGTTTTGCTTTCTGTCGGAAACACCGTCACCGTTGCCTGGAAGACATTGTCGATGGTTCGCTGCTGACCGTCGGTAAACTGAAGCGTATAAGGTCCGCCGCCGCTTAGGCTAACGGCGAGCGGCAGCGGATCGCCCGGATTAAGGGTCACGTCGGCGGCCGGTGTCAACAAGCGGGCCGAGGGGATGGTGTTGGCCTGAAAATCGACAAAGTTGCTGCCCACCTCCGGCCTCGTCGATGATACCTGAATCCGATAGGCCTCTCCTGCCCGTATTTTATCGGGAATACGGATGCTGCCACCCAGCGCCGACACATTGTCGGTGACAACGGCGACCGATCCATTGTTATCATGAAACGTGACTTTGAACTGGTTCCCTACGTCAAACGGCCCCACGACAGTAAAGCTCACCGGTACGGTACCGCCCAGGCAACCGGTTGGGGCAGGACTTAGCAGGATTTGTTGACCAAATCCGGGTAGCGCTAGCAGGCAACTAAGCAGGTAGCCTGCATAACGAAAACCGGCTTTGGAAAAAAGGAAAAGGAAACGTTGATGCACAGGGTAAAGGGTTGGCTGTTCTGATCTGAAAATTAACCATTCCACAACCAACCAATGCCAGAAAGGCCAGACAATAGCCTGTGGAAGCGTCTTTTTTTATCGAATACGCATACAAATGCACTGAAAATAAAACTTTTGCAAGAGAAAATTGTAATTTCTAATACCTAAACGTGCTTGACCGCACACAAACCAAGTAAGTATGGCAGTTAATCTGATTGACATGGCTAAGAGTTACCTGACCGACGCCGTTATTAGTCGTATCAGTAATTCATTGGGCGAAAGCCCCGAAGGCACACAAAAAGCAGTTGTTGGCGCACTGCCTCTGTTTCTGAGTAGCCTTATCTCGCGGAGCAGCACGCCGGAAGGCGCTGGTTTTCTGAGCCGCCTACTGCAGCAGGCCATGCCGTCGGCAACCACATCGGCGACCGTCGATGCCAACGACCCGGATACGCTCATGCAGCGGGGTAGCGGGCTTGTCGATTCCCTGTTCGGGCCAAGCAGCAACCTGGTGTCGGGCGTCTTATCTCAATATGCAGGTGTGAAAACCTCGTCGGCATCGAGCCTGCTGGGGTTGGCCGGGTCGCTCATCACCGGTGCGCTGGGCCGTCAGGTTGCTTCGCCGAATGGCGGTTTCGATGTGTCCCGAATCATGGGCCTGCTGGGCGATCAGAAGGACAGTATCGCTGCCGCCATGCCGTCGGGGCTATCGGCGCTGCTGGGCAACGTACCTGGCCTGGGTTCGCTTACCAGCGGTCTGGCGGGCGCAACGGGCGCTGTTGGGTCTACCCTGGCGGGTGCAGGTGCGGCAGCGGCTTCGGCGTTTGGCAACAAGCCCAGCAGCACGCCGGTCAGTACGCCCGCCTATGCCGATGACGATAATCGGGCCGGTGGGTTCAACTTCTGGCCGTGGGTACTGGCGGCGCTGGCGGCTGGTCTGATCTATTACTTCGTGCGGGGCTGTGGCGATAAACCGACCGACGCAACGACCACAACCACGTCGACCGTCAACGACACCACATCCGCTGCCGTGCAAGACGCTACGGCCACCGTCGATACGGCTCAGGCCGCCATGGAAGCCATGGCCGATACGGCAAGCAGCGCGATCGCCAATGCGGCGAGTAATGCCGCGGCCGCCTTGGGTGCGTTTGGTGCCAAAAAACTGCCCGATGGTGTGGAACTGAACATCCCGGCCAATGGCATTGAAAGCAAACTGATTGCCTTTATCGAAGACGCCAGCAAGCCTGTTGACAAAACCACCTGGTTCAACTTTGACCGGCTGCTGTATGAAACCGCCAGCGCCAAGCTGAAGCCTGAATCGCGCGAGCAGTTGCAGAATATTGCGGCCATTCTGAAAGCGTACCCCGCCGTGAACCTGAAAATCGGTGGCTACACCGATAACACCGGCAACGCGGCCGCCAACAAAAAACTGTCGCAGGATCGGGCCGAGTCAGCGATGAAAGAACTGGTTAATCTGGGCGTAGCGGCCAGCCGATTGGAGGCCGAAGGCTACGGCAGCGAGTATCCTGTGGCCAGCAACGCCACCGAAGAAGGTCGTGCGCAAAACCGCCGTACGTCTTGCCGGGTGACGAAAAAATAAATAGGCGGTAGGGTATCGAGTCGTATGGACTGGCGCGCGAATATTGCAGACGCGTCAGCCCATACGACTTATTTTTTTGCCTATGACCGCCAGCGAAGCCTGCATCCGTCGGTACATCGACGCCTACAACCGGAAAGATATCGATGCCATGGTGGCCTGTTTTACCCACGATGTCGTGTTCCGAAACATCAGCAACGGCGAGATTACGCTCGAACTGAGCGGGCAACCGGCACTCCGCAAACAGGCGCAGCAAGCGGCCCTGCTGTTTAGTGAGCGCCAGCAGACCATCACCGCCCTGCTGACCTATGGCGATTTCTGGGAAGCCACCATTGCCTATCGGGGTACGTTTGCCAGCGGCCCCAATGCCGGCCAGACGATCGAGCTACAGGGTGAGTCGCGCTTTTTCATGGAAAACGACCTCATCGCCCAACTTACCGACAAGAGTTAGGTCGCCAGCCTGACCGTACCCCGCTGAGAATCACGCAGGGCATCGCGCACCCGTAGCGCGTAGCCAATGGTTTTGCCAACACAAAAGAGCCGGATGGCATTACCTAACATCCAGAGTACACCCAAGCGGTGGGCCTCGGCCTCGGGTACGGCAACTGGTCCCAGAAAGAGTTTTACGTTGAGTTGCAGTACAATCAGGACCGTCAGTAACGTACCCACCCCACCCCAGATGGCCGCTCGTTTCAATGCGGCGGGGGCTACCAGACGAGCGGGGTTCTGACGAAAACAGAGCCAGACCAACGTCAGTACCGCCAATTGGGTGATGGGTACGTAATAGTGGTATTGGAGTACGACCGAGTAAAAGCGGTTGTAGGCGTGCAGCACATCGAGTGGAGCCACCAGCCAGTTGGGCATCAGGATGACCTCTTCATACAGATTGCCAAAGAACCAGAGGAGCAGCCCGAACAGAGAGGCATGGAGCCAGCCGAGAGTTTGTTTGCTTGTCATAGCCCAAAGTTCGGGCGGGACACAACGGCTAAACTTGCCAAAAGGCAAGAAAGGCAGTGGGTTATTTTTTTCGCCGTAAGCGGCTCAGCGTGTGTGGCGTAATACCCAAAAATTCGGCAATGTATTTCAAGGGTGCCGACTGCACAAGCGTGCTTTCCCGACGGATGCGCTCATAACGAACCTCGGCCGGCTGTGCCTGAAAGGAAACGATTAGCTCAATCAGTTGCACCGACACGTCTTCCCACAGTTTACGGCCAAATTCCTGCCAGCCCGGCACCGTCTGGTAGAGATGCTGCATATCGGCATACGAAATCACCAGTAATGTGGTATCGGTCAGGGCCTGAACGGCAAAACGGCTAGGTCGCTGATCGCGAAAACTGGCCAAGTCGCAAAACGATTGGCCACTCATGGCGAGCCAGCCCGTCAGTTCATGCCCGTCGGGTGTAAGATGGGAAATTCGGAGGCTACCTTGTTGAATAAAAGCAAATTCGCCATTGACCTGCCCCGGTTGCAAGTAGAAACGGCCCTTGCTGACCAGCCTGATTTTGGCGCAACGGTTGACGGCTTCCAAGTCATAGGCAGTCAGTGAGACATATTGAGCTATGAACGTATTGAACTGATGCATACCTGATTAAGGCGCTGGTTGGCAACGTTTTTGCTACGCACAATACGAGTTATTGTGTGACCTACGCTGATGCCAATTAACTGCACTACCTCTTATGTTAAAACAACTACTCAACAATAGCGGGTTGATACGTACCCACTTGGTGGCCCCCCTGAAGATCGTCTTACTGGGTGTAGGCCTGTTTTCGGTGCTTCAGGCTTGCCGCTCTACAAACGGCACCGATCCGGTTGCTCCACAAACCCAAACCAACCGGGCGGCTGACTATAGCAATGACGTGGCGCTGCAATGGAGCGATATGCACCTGCGGCTCGTGCGGAACAGTCCCGGTTTTACGCCACCCGTCGCCGCCCGTACGTTTGGGTATGCTGGCCTGGCGATGTACGAGGCGGTAGTGCCGGGAATGCCCAATAACGTATCGATGGTCCGGCAATTGCAAGGGCTGACGGCCCTGCCACAAACCACGCCTAGCCAAACGTACAACTGGGCCCTAAGCGCCAATGCGGCACAGGCCGAGGTGCTGCGCGGTTTATTTGCCAACGCGACTGCTGCCTACAAAACCCGCGTCGATTCGCTGGAGCAGGCATTATTCAATCAGTTTAAAACCACCGATCAGGAGCAAAACACGCGCTCGGCGGATTTTGGCAAGCGCATTGGGGCGGCTGTGTTTGAGTGGTCGAAAACCGATGGCGGGCACGAAGGCTACAGCCGAAACTTCCCGACCTCGTTTATTCCCAGCACCGATCCCGGCCTGTGGCGACCCACTGAAAACGGGCGAACCATCCCGATGCAGCCGTATTGGGGCCAAAATCGGACGATGCTCGCCTCGACGCAGGCCATGACCATGCCCGTACCGCTGGCCATCTCGACGCAGGTAACGTCGACCTATTTTGCGCAGTACCTTGAGGTGTATACCAAGAACAAATCCCTGACGCAGGAAGAGAAGGAAATCGCCGTTTGGTGGTCCGACGACCCCAGCGAGACGTTTACGCCACCTGGCCACTCGTACAACATTGCGCGGATTACGGCCCGTACGGCCAAAGCGGATCTGGGGAAGGCTGCTGAAACCCTGGCGCGCGTGGGTATTGCCGTATCCGACGCCTTTGTGCGTTGCTGGAAATGCAAATACTTGTATAACAATGAGCGGCCCTACACCTACGTCCGCCGGACCATCGACCCTACTTGGGTACCCTTCTGGCCGGCACCGCCGTTCCCCGGTTTTCCGTCGGGGCACTCTACACAGTCGGCGGCAATGGCAACGGTGCTGACGGATCTTTATGGAACTACGTTTGCTCTGACCGACGATTCACACGTAGGCCGGGTACGTGACGCCGCCCGCAACACCGATTTCAAGCCGCGGTATTACCGGTCGTTCTGGGAAACGGCCGAAGAGTCGGGCTGGTCGCGGATTCTGGGGGGCATCCACACCCGTCAGGATAACGACACGGGCCTGCGCGAAGGCCGCGCCATCGGCCAGAATATCAATGAGTTAACTTGGAAACGGTGAGGGGGATGAATGTATAATGCATGATGGACAATGCACAATGGGGCTGACGCAAGAATAGACGCGTCAGCCCCATTGTGCATTGTCCATCATGCATTATACATTCTTACTGAAGGGCTGCTACGCCGGGGAGGGTTTTGCCTTCCATGTACTCGAGGAGCGCGCCGCCGCCGGTCGATACGTAGCTGACGCGGTCGCCGTAGCCCGCGTTGTTGATGGCCGACGCCGAGTCTCCGCCGCCAATAAGCGAGAACGCTCCGTTTTCTTCGGTTGCTTTCACGACCGCTTCGGCGATGGCGTTGGTGCCGGTGGCAAAATTCGGGAATTCAAATACGCCCATTGGGCCGTTCCAGAGGATGGTTTTGGCGCCTTCTACGATGCCGGTGAACAGCTTCACCGATTCGGGGCCAATGTCGAGGCCTTCCCAGCCGTCGGGAATCTGACCCGTGGCAACGGTTTGCCGGTTGGCATCGTTCGAGAAATCATCGGCACACACGTTGTCGACGGGCATGACGATGTTCACGCCTTTTTCTTTCGCTTTTTTCAGGATTTCCAGCGCCAGTTCCTGTTTATCGGCTTCGAGCAGCGACTTACCAATCTGACCGCCCTGCGCTTTGGTAAACGTATAGGTCATGCCCCCGCCGATGATCAGCGTATCGACCGTATCGAGCAGGCGTTCGATGATCAGGATTTTATCGGAGATTTTGGCCCCGCCCATGATCGCGACAAACGGCCGCTCGGCGTGATTCAGAATCTTGTCGGCATTTTCGATTTCGGCCAGCATCACGTACCCACACACGCGGTCGTCGAAGAATTGGCCAACTACCGCCGTAGAGGCGTGTGCGCGGTGCGCCGTTCCGAAGGCGTCGTTTACCCACACATCGCCGAGTTTCGAGAGCTTTTCGGCAAAGGCCACATCACCTTTTTCTTCTTCCTTGTAAAAACGCAGGTTTTCGAGCAGCAGAATTTCCCCTGGTTGCAGGCTGGCCGCCAGATCGGTCGCCGATTGGCCGATACAGTCATCGGCAAACTTCACTTCCCGGCCAAACGTCTTCGACAACGTCGGAATCAGGTGCTTCAGCGAATACTTCTCGGTTGGGCCATCTTTCGGTCGGCCCAGGTGCGACATCAGAATCGCCGACCCGCCATCGTTCAGAATTTTCGTGATCGTCGGGATGGTCGCTTTGATGCGCGTATCGTCGGTGATGTTGTATTCTTTATCGAGGGGTACGTTGAAATCGACACGGACGAGGGCTTTCTTGCCCGCAAAATTGTAAGAGTCTACAGTCTTCATGCGTAGTCTGACCGGTTTTGGTTAGCGGGGCAAAAGTAATGAAAAGCATGGGGCTTAGGGCAAAGGGCAGGTATCGGAGACCCTGCCCTTTGCCCTAAGCCCCATGTGCATACGCCTACATTCCCTGCAATACGGCCCAGAGTTGGTCGGCGACGAATTGGTTGCCCGTATCGTTGAGGTGCACGCGGTCGGTGGTCAGGATGCCCTTTTCCTTGTTGCCAGCGTTATTCCGAACATTATAATCCAGGAAGGATTTCCGGAGGTCGCAGAGAGGCAGATTCTGGCGGGCGGCCAGGTCACGGATGAGGTTGCTGTAAGCGTTGAGGTCGCCGTCCTGATCATTCGAGAAGTCGGTTTTTTCACCAATGGCGGCGGGCGTACAGAGCACTACCCGGCCCCCGTTGGCCTGAATCTTACGGATAAGCGCTTCGTAGAACTTAACAAACTTGTCGGGGTCGGTACCCGTGCCGTAGGTACGTTTGTGCCACACGTCGTTGACGCCAACGTAGATCACCACCACATCGGGTTTGAGGGCAAGCACGTCATCGTCGAGGCGCAGGTAGAGGTCATACACTTTATTACCCCCGATGCCCTTGCCGATAAGTTCGTAGTCGGCCGCTTTGTTCTGCTTAGCCAGCATCTCCTGCATTTTCGTGATGTAACCGCCGGGTTGAACGCCTGCCTGCGTGATAGAGTCGCCGAAGAAAATGATGCGTTTGGGTTTCGTGGGGAGGGTGAAGGCCAACAGGAGTGGCAGCAACAGATAAAGGGCTTTCATGACAACGTAGGGGCACTGTTTGGTTCGAGTAAGAAACCGCCCGGAAACCATTTTATACTGAAACCGAAGCCCCCATGCAGCGCACCCTTTTGCTCGATATGCTTGCCCAGAATGAACTGACCTGCTCGTTTGCGCTGAACCGGATTACGGCCGAGAACAGCCGGTTACGCCTGACGGAGACCAGCGCGTCGGTCGGGTTTATCTACCGCCATCTGGCCGAGACCATGCTGCTATTCGGTACGTTTTTCGGTATACCCACCAACGTACAAAACACCACGATGGGCCGCACCGACGAAGGGGCCGTGTATGACCTTGCCGAAAGCCATCAGCTGCTTGCCGACGGCTACGCCCAATTCAGGAAGCTGGTTGAGACAACGCCTGACGATGCCTGGCTACAACCCATTGACACCCCCTTTTTCGGGACGGTATCGTGGGGGCGGCTGTTTGGGCATGTATTGTTTCACAACGCGCACCATACGGGGCAGATTGCCATGGCGTTGGCACACGGAACTGAGCTGCGCTAATGCCCTGGCTGCCGCACCGACCAGTTTCGGTAGTCAGCAACAGTCTGGGCGGGCAACTCTTCCATGGGTACGTGGCCCGCATTCGGGTAGATGATGAGCGTATCGTTGGGCAAGTCGCGGTGAAAGCGTTGCGCCACCTCCACCGGGATCAGGTTGTCGTGTTGGCCCCATAGAATCAGCGTCGGTTGGCGAATCTGGCCGATGCGTAGCCAGAGCGAGTCGAGCGCGGGTTGCCGACGAACAAACGCCTGCCGGTTCCCTTCGCGGCGATTCAGGTCGGCGTAGCGCTGCACGAGCGTATCCGTCACGAGTCCATCGTTATGATACAGGTTTTCGAGACTGCTACGAAACAGCGCGTCGGGCGTCAGCTTCGCTATCAGACCATTAACCAGCGGTAACTGCGCGAGCCGGAAGCCAATAGGCACCGATTTAGGCGTAAACGGGTAGCCCGCCGCGTCGATCAGAATCAATTGACGTACCCGGTCGGGACCCATCAGCGCCATATGCCAGGCGATGTTGCCACCCAGTGAATTGCCCGCCACGTCGCAGCGCTTGAAGCCCAGCCGTTCGATGAACAGCGCCATAAACCGGGTGTAGTACTGAATCGACGCTTCGTTTTGCGGGTGCGGGCCGGTCAGCCCATAACCCGGCAAATCGAGCCGGACAATGCGTCGGCTGTCGCGTAGGGCATTGACCCAGCCGTCCCAAGTTTGCAGCATGGACCCAGTGCCATGAATCAGCACCAACGGGACCGAATCGGCGGGGTTTCCTTCCAGCCGGTAATGCACATCCATGCCATCCAGGTTCATGAAGGCGGAACTGGCATCGGTATAGCGGGCTTTAAGCTCGGTAACGGTAAGGTCGGTGCGGTACAGACCGACGATGACGACTAGCAGCAGGATAGGGAGATAGGAACGTATCTTTTTCAAAGCAAAAGCGATAGCCGAGTTGGCGACGAATTGTGTAGGTTGCACTACCTGACCAACACACCATCTAGAGCTCGTAAATTACAACTTATGACTGCTATTTACACGTACCGCTGGCTCGCCTTACTTATGGTATACGCCGCGCTGGTTGCTTTTGCCCACTTAATCGTGCTACCCTCGGCGGCTTACACAACTCGCCCAGAACTAATTGGCACGGCGCTGCTTTTTGACCTAATGGTCTGGCCCCTGCTGACTTTCTATTGGCTCATCGCCCGGCCACAGCGGTGGTCGACGGGGCGCCTGGCTCTATTGGCGGCGGGGTTAGCGCGTTTGGCTATGGCCTGGCTTCCCAGTCTGCCCGTGCCGGGTTGGGCGTTGATGTGGGGCGTACTGGAGGGGCTTGTGCTGGGAGGGCTGGCGTTTCGGCTGCGCACAATTATCCGAACCTACCGCCTTCTCCGACGTACCCAGGATGCAGAAATTGCCTGGCAAGGCGCGTTAGCTGCCGTAGCTGGCGAACGGCTTGCTAGGCTTGTGCTGGCAGAAGGAGAAACGATCTATTACGCCCTGCTAAACTGGCGCAGCGAGCCCTCGTTTCCTGCTAACACCACTCCGCTCACGACCCACCGCGAATCGGGGCAACTGGCGTTGTTGTGGGGCCTGCTCGGCATCAGTTGTATTGAATTAATGGCCGTACACGTACTCCTACTACATTGGTTGCCGTCGGCCGCGGTCTGGGTTACTCTGCTGAGTGGCTACGGCTGCCTGCTGCTGCTGGCGGTGATCAACACCATCCGGGTGCGCCCCTCTTACCTAACCCTTGACGCCCTGCATCTGCGCCTCGATTTGCGCTGGTGGGCTGTTATTCCCCGCCATCATCTTGCCGACGTGACACCCATATCGGACAAACAGCCGGGCGCGCTCAATGCCGCCTTGCTGACAGCCCCCAATTTGCTGATAACGTTTAACGAGCCCATTCAGCTCACGGGCCTGTACGGAATCAGGAAGACTGTTACCCAGCTAACACTGTTTGTCGATGATCGTGGAGCTGTACTCAGGAACATCACAAATCAATAAAATCAACCGCCGCACCATATAGAAATGGCAAGACAAACGATCCTGTCGGGTTCGCCCTGGGAAGACAAAATGGGCTATTGCCGGGCCGTCAAGATCGGCAACGTCATTGAAGTGTCGGGCACAGTCGCTATCGTGGATGGCCAAGCCGTAACCGCCACCGATATCACGGCCCAGACCCAGAACATATTGGACCGTGTGGCCAGTGTACTGGCTGGATTGGGGGCGTCGATGGCTGACGTGGTGCGTACCCGGATGTTCACCACCGATGTGTCGCGCTGGGAGGAAATTGCCGTGGCGCATGGCGCGGTGTTTGGCGACATCAAACCGACCACCAGTATTTACGAAGTCAGTGCCCTGATTGCGCCCGAATACCTCATCGAAATCGAATTCACGGCTATCCTGAGTGACTAAAAAAAGGCCGCTCAACCAGGAGGCTGAGCGGCCAGAAGCAGCTAGTACGTACCCAGCGCTGATCAGAAACTGACGCCTAACCGCACGGCCAGTCGGTTGTATACGCGGCTTTCGTCGCGCCGGATGTCGTTCCATTGCAGGGGCTTGGCCGACTCGACGGTTTGTCGTTTATAGCTCACCGTCAGCAGAAAAGCGCCTTTGTCGGGTTTGCCGAAGCGCAGCCCCAGGCCGGGGTTAAGCATCAGCCCGCCGCGCGTGAGTTCGTAGCCCGTGGTCGACTGGTTGAGCCAGGTAAGGCCGTAACCAACATCCGCCGAGGCAAAGACCTGCACGTTTTTCTGATTGGGCCGCGCCAGGTCGTACCGTATCCCGGCCCCAACCGGCATCAAGAGTGCGTTGCTGTACCAGTCGACGCCGACCACGCCGCCAACGGCTAGCCGGGGTTTTAGTTGAACGCCGTTGAAGGTCTGAATGGTCAGGCTGAGCCGGTTCTCGACCTGCTTATCAACCGACTGAACCGTCGTGGTGCCATTCCAGATCCAGCTAGGTACGTCGTATACCACCCGCCCAAACAGCCCGCCCACTTCGGTGTAGTTGACAAACGGCCGGGTACGTTCCCGGACCACCTCCTGCACCTGGGCCATTGCCGCGTGGCCCGCCAGCATCGCCAGCAGACCACCTATTGCCAGAAAAGCGCGCATACCTAGGTCAGAACGGGGCTTTTCACGGGAATCCGGCTCAGCAGGCGGAGCGCACGCGGGTTGCTGTAATCGAACTGGTAAAACCCGTCGCGACCGATCAGCAGCAGCGTTTTGCGGCCGTTAACGCCTCCCATCGGGATCACGTCATAGGCTTGCAGGTCTTCCATGTATTGCTGTAGGTTCTTATCCACCTGCATAGGATCGGCGACATTGAAGGATTTGAGCCCGTAGGCGCCTTCGCAGATGAACAGGTTGGGGAAATCGACGCCGAGGCCGTGCGGATTACGCATGGGATAGCTCTTCAGCAAGCGCGGGTTCGTCAGGTTCGTAATATCGACTACGTCGAGCTGATTGGTGAAACCAGCGCAGGTATTGCCCGACCGAAGCGTGACGTAGGCCGTGTTGTCATTAACCACCACCGGGTCGCAAACGCGGGCGTGCTGGAACACCGACAGCCGCTGCGGATTGGCCGGATTGGCATTGTCGTAGATGAGCATACCCGTCTGAGAACCAATAAACAGCTTGTCTTTATACGGGAAAATCGTTTCGATGCCCCAACCCATGTTGATGGTGTTGCTCAGGGCGGGTTGGCTCGGTTGCTGAATGTTGAACAGCTTCATGTCGGTCTGCCCGACGGCATACAGAAACTTGTCGTAAAGTGTGAATCGGGCCATCGAGCCGCCCGTGCCGTTGGTGCCACCGCCCGGCGACGCTTTGTTACCTCCGCTGCTCAAGTCAGCAGAGGCGAAGGCTACGCCCCGGTTCCACCACACATTGTTGGTGGGGGTAGCCTCACAGTTGGTCTGGATGGTTTCGGTAACGTACCTGACTTCCTGATCCTGAATCATATTGTTGCCATTCTGCGGGGAGTAATACCACCAACCGCCGTCGAATTGGCCCTGCACAAATACATCCCGGTTGCGGCTCACCTCCCGAATGTTAGTAAGATCACCGATGTCGAACGTGACAAGGTCCATGTAGCTGTCGGCATACAGAAAATTGTCGCGAATGGCCAGATCGCCGTTGCCGGGAATGCGCAGAAAGGCTACTTTCTTGGGCGACTCGGGGTTACGATTGTCGATGACGTGAATGCCTCGTTTCAGCTCATTGATAAACAGGTAGCCGTCTTTCGTGTAAATCTTACCGGGTTGCTCCAACTCACGGGCGGCCTCGATGCTCACACCCTGACGTACCTGCGTGGTGGTGAGCTGCACCGCCGTGTATTGGCGGTAGGTGTGCGTCTCGGTGCACTGGTCGGTACAGGCCGAATCGATCATGGCTAAAGGCATCAGCCACAATAACTTGTAGAGTCGTTTCATCGCGTTGCTTGGGGTTTATAGTGTATACAGGCAGGAGTCGGCCGGTACGTATTTCGTTGGAATAGCGACAAAAAAATCGCCCGGCAGCAGGGCCACCGGGCGATCACGTCCTACACAAAATGTTATTCACTACTTACTGTCGTTGGTAAATCAGAATTCCGGGGGTTACTGCGGTGTAAGTCAGGTATAATAAATCATTGCTGGTCACTTCAGCGCGGGTCACATTGCGAAGCCGGGTCAGGTACGTGTCTTCGTAGCGCATGGCGTCGGCAGGGCCCGCTACCAGGGTCGATCCCAGGTTGCCAATGCCACCCGTGCCCGCTTCACCCGATTCGATCGACGGCCCTTTGCTGATGTTCGCATCCGCGAAATAGGCGTTGACCGGCGCCCGCCCCGACAGTTTGAACGAATCGAATCCCGCCAGCTGAACCGGCTGTTCTTCAATCCGCAAGGTTACCGTATAAGCCGAATTCGGGTCGACCAGCTTCCAGTCGCCCACCAGCGTGCTGCTGCCGGTGGGTCTGACTGCATCGCCAGACCGGCAACTGCCCAGTAGTAGTACACTTAACCAGATGAAAACCAGTGCCTTCATGATACGATCAGATACGGATTTAACGCCTTCGTGGTTGCGTACGGATATCGTTAAAAATGCCGATCAACGCTGAAACTCAGCCCCACCTGCTGCGGTAAAGCCTGTAGATTGACATCGTTGAGCGTCAGCGATTGCAGATGTTGCTGGTACATACCTGCCATCGAGGCCGACCAATGACGGTCGGGGCGGTAACGTACCCGAACGCCCGCCGTTCCGGCCATCGTAACGGGCCGGTAAATGCCGTCGCCCGGTTTTACGTCGATGGTCTGGTTGACGGTATTGCGCACGAACCAGTTCGAGACGAGGCCCGTCAGCAGGGCTAGCCCAAATTTGCGGCGGGGCCGGAATTCGTAGCTCACCTGTGCCGGCACCTGCACAAACTGATAGCTATTGCTAACCGTTGACCCTGCCGACTGTTGGTAGCGGGCATTCTGAGTACCGACAAAATCGTTGATCAACCCGTTGGCGGCAGAGGGCGAATAGGCAACCGACTGATTCGACAAGCGGCTGCTGATCAGGTCGGTATATAATGTCTGGTTACTTACGTTACCAACACTGCCTTTGTCAGCAACGGAGGCATAGGTCGCCCGGCCGGGGCTCTGTACGCTTGCCTGACTGCTGAGGTAACCCACGCCCGTTTCGATGGCCCAATGCTCGCTCAGAGGCAGACCCGCGTTGACCTGAACGGTCATGGCGCTGCCTGTCTGCGCGTTGATTGTGGCCGGATTGGCGGCGAGGTTGTTAAACGTGCTGTTATAGCCTGAGTTTACGTTTGCCATTGATGCCACGGCGCTTGAGCGCATCGCGAGCGTCGGGTTGAACGACGCCGCCGCGACGCCAGCCGATACCCAGGCTTTGCGGTGCTCGGTGCGCGATTGGGCGGTGCTCACATCGGCCTGTTTGGCCGTAGTTTCGGCGGCTTCGTCGTGCTTGTACCAGACAATCCGATCATTTCCCACTGCCCGAACTGACAGCGGCTGAATGCTCAGTGGAGCGAGATTCATCACCAGCCGATCCGGCGAAGCATTGTCCAATACCAGCAGATCCACACTCGGCGGGACCGCGCCGGGTACGTTTACTTGGGGCGTGATTGTCGTGTTCGCTACAGAATGCGCATTTGCCAGGTGCTCAGTACCTACTACCGGCTGGGATTGGCGGAATGACATGGTCGGCATGGAACGGTTGCTGGGGGCCATTGACGAGGTCATCGACATGGTGACTTGTCCGAACGTGCCTCTGGATGCTACCCGTTGCGTGATAACCACCTGTTCGTTGAAAGTCATCGATGGTTTGGCGGCTGGCTGAGTCGGTTCAGGAACAGGCGTGCTTGCCGCGGCGACAAGGGGCGTTTCAGTAACCTCCGGCTGATCAGCGGTCGGTGCCGCCGTTGGGTGCTGTTTCGCCACTCGGCTGGCCCGCACAGGTACGTTGGCTGCCAGGGTAGCCGGGCGTTCTGGCCGGGCCGACCGGCTCGCCAGCTGATCGGGCTGGGTGGCCGGTTCGTCAATAGATGGCTGCGCTGCACCGGCGGCAGGAACTGGCTTTGGGGCTACGGCCATCTGGCTGCTGCCCGTTGTGCCGGGGCGCAGGCCATCGTCGCGGTGCCAGGCCCACCAGCCAAACAGCGTGAGCAGGAGCGAAGCGGCAATACCCGCCGCCCAGCGACCAAACAGCATCGACTGCTGCCCCTGCCGGTGTTGCCAGAGCGGAATAATGCCATCTTCGTCGTCGAGGTCGAGCTGGCGCTCCACCGCATCCCAAACCCGGGGCGGGGGCGCCTCCGACGCGTCGTCGAAAACGCGCTTCCATTGGTCGTTGGGTGAACCAGAAGCACTACCCATGATATAGTCGTCAGAACGATTCATTTCGGATCGGTAAGTCGTTCGTTAATTTTTGTTGTAACAGGCCTCGGGCCCGGAAAAACTGAGATTTTGAAGTCCCTTCCGAAATGCCCAGTAACTCGGCAATTTCGATATGGGTATACCCTTCAATGGCATACAGGTTAAAGACCGCGCGGCACCCGGCCGGTAACTCCTGCACCAGGGCCAGCAGGTACTGATAGTTGAGCGTCGGCAACGTTTCGTCGGCTTGCGGCAGCAGGTTGGCGACCTCGTCTACATCGGTCACATTGTCGAATGGCTTGTTCTTGCGAATATGTTTCAGCGCCGTGTTGATCACGATTCGTTTCAACCAGGCCTCCAGCGGACAGTCGTGGCGAAACTGGTCGATGTGGCGAAAGATCTTCACGAACGAATCCTGCAACACATCGGCCGCTTCATCGACATCCTTAATGTAGCGCTTACTAACGGCAAATAGCTTCCCCGCGAACCGGTCGTACAGCTGTCGCTGGGCGAGCCGGTCCTGGTTTTTGCAGCCGTCGATAAGCCTTTGTTCGTCGAGCATAAGGGCGTGTAGGTAGTTGAAAGACCCTCTTCATCCGCCACGGGTTGGAAACGAAACGGTAAAAGTTTAGAATACCTGGTTCGTCACAACGCCATCATACAGGGTCGCTGCTACCTTCCCAAGCGGTTACCCGTTCAGTAACAAAGATAACCCGATACACAGCCCGTTGGGTGTCCGTCTGACTAGTGCTGGGTACGTTGCGGTAGCAGGCCGTCTGCGTGAAAAGATGCTACAGCCGTATGGACGTATACGGAAAATCTCGATTTTGTGAAGAAAACGGGATCATGACACGCACAACGCTTTTACTGGCCGCTTTACTGGGCAACTGGCTGGTCGCTCGGGGCCAATCGGCTACGCCACCACTGGAAGCGCCTACCGTACAACAATCGCTCAATTCGCTGGGCACCAGCGGTAACATGTCGGCCGTCCGCACCTTCGATGGCCGGGTCATTAACCTGCGCGGCACGCCCCTGCTGTACCCCGACTGGACGCCCGGCGAGGCCACGCTGGTCAACGGGGCGCAGATCACCAACGCCCGCTTCAAGTACAACGTACCCGACAAGCGGCTTCTGGTTTTGCGGCAGGGGAAAGATTCGACGCAGGTTGAAGGCTACAACGTGCAATCGTTGACCCTACAGCCCATGAACACGGCCGAGCCCCAACGCTACGAACACCTGCCGCCGTTGAAAAACGACGTGTCCATCACGCGGGGCGATCTAGTGCGGGTTATCTATCGGGGGCCATACACGCTGGTTCAACTGCCCGTGAAAAGCTTTTACAAGGCCACCTCGTCGAGTCCTTACGGCGAAGCCCGCGATTATAATGAGTTCCGCGACGAATCGGTATACCTGCTTGTTCGGCCCGATGGCACCGCCGAAAAAGTGAAGCTAACCAAGAAGTCGCTGGCGGGTGCCTTGCAGCAACAGGCCGATGCGTTTACTAAATTCGTGAAAGACAACCGGCTGGATGTTGCCTTGGAAAGCGACGTTGCCAAAGCCCTGGCCGCCTTGAGTAAGTAACGTCCGCTAGGTCAAGCGAACGGTCTGTTGACCAGGCAATGAAAAAGGTGGTTGGGCTGACACGTACCTGCGTCAGCCCAACCACCTTTTTCGTATTGATCGTGTCGTCTTGCTGGTCTAGAAGCCCAGACCAACCGCCATCCCGCGAATTTCGGGGCTGCTCGGCAGCGCCGTCACCAGCGTAGCCGTGCCGTTAGTCAGGTTGATGCGGTATACACTGACGGCGTTATTCACCCGCAGCAGTGCATAAGCCATGCCCGACATACCACCGATATCAAACCCGTTGGCCGCTTCAAACGTACCCAGACCCAATGAGCCGACCATTACCTGCGTGCCGTTGTTGGGTGGTGCCTGCGTGTACAGGTTGCCCGTTGCGTTGTCGAGGCTGTAGAGCGTAGTCGAGCCAGCGCCTGCAAAGTTGTTGGTGTAGGCCGACGCCGAGATGTTGGTTGATGCGCCGTTGATCGCGCCATCCACTACGGCAACGCCATCGGCCGGGTTCACGCGCAGGTTTTGGCCCGTGCTGCTCACAATCCGGATACGGTCAACCGTGGGGTTGAAATCGAAGCCGAACGTGGTGCCGGTTAGCGGTGTGCTCAACGTCGCAACCGCCGTAGCGGCGCCGCTCGATACGTTGATCGTGTAAAGGCGGCTGGTGCTGCCCAGAGCGTACAATTGCCCATTGACCGGCCGGAAGTCGATACCATAGATGCTTTCGCCCGATTGCAGGCCCGTCAGCGGTTTGATAATCGGGCTGGGTGCCAGTGGGTTGAAAATGTGCAGGTTGTTATTGCCGTCAACGGCATAGGCAACCGCCTCCGCCGGAATGGCGAGGCCAATGATGTTGCCCGGCAGATTGCCCAGCTTTTGCAGCTTACCCGTGCTCAGGTCAACCTGCGAGAGCTCCGATTGCCCGTTGAACACGGTTGCGGCTAGCGCCCGGCCATCCGGTGCGATATCGAAACCACCCACCGCCGTAACATCAAGACCCAGCGGGCCAACAGGCACCAGGCGGCCGTCGTTTGGCGGATTCTGGATGTACAATTGATCCGTAACCGGGTCGATGTCATACAGCGTCGTCGTCGTTACGCCCGACCGGTTGTTGGTGTAGGCCACCGCCGTGATAGTCGCGTTAGGAACGCCGTTGATCGAACCGTCAGTTGCCTGAACGGCACCCGTTTCCGGGTTCAGGCGGAGGTTCTGGCCCTGTGCCGTTGTTACCCGAATCCGGTCGACGGTAGGGTTGAAATCAAAGCCAACGGGCGTACCGGTCAGCGTGGGCGAAAGCGTATTGCCAATGGCCCGTGCTACCCCCGTCATCTGGTTGATGATATACAGGCGGCTCTGGTTCGAGATGCCATACAGCTGACCCGTTGCCGGCCGAAAATCAATACCGACCAGTTGTTCGCCCTGTTGCAGGCCCGTCAGGCCAACGGTAGCCGTTGGAGCATTTGGGTTACGGACATTGGTCTGAATAAGTTGGTTCGCGTCGTTCAGCGCGTAAATCGTTACGTCGGGCAGAATAGACGGATCGGGGGGTGTGCGGTGATCGCAGGCGCCTAGTGTGAGCAGCGCACCCAGCGCCACAAAACCAATCGCTTTACGGGTAGACAGGTAGTTGAGCATGTGTAAATCAATGAGTTCTACAGACAGTCAGTCGTTGACTGCACCCATGCTTACGCAAGAAGTAGGCCTTTAGATTTAAAAATGATTAAAAAATGACGTAGTGGCCTTACCTGCTCACCAGTGCTTCGATAGGCTGATGTAGCCGCCCGAATTGACAGGTAGTAACGTACCCCGGTCAATGGCTGCGGCGGTCGTGAGCAACAGGCCTGAAGCGCGGCTAATGGGCCATTGCAAGGCCAGAGAAGCTGATACCTGTTCGGTGGGGGTTGGGTATGGTTTGGCAAACGTGCCGAAACCTCTCGAAAATGAGCCCCGAAGCGTAAAGGATGGCCCTCTGGTAAAGCCACCCTGCACCGCGCCGTACCAGGCAATCAACCGGTTATTGGGAAAAAAGCCGGAGTTCTCATAGGAGGCCGCCGTTGGGCCAAGCTCTGTTACCGGCACCATCAGGGGCGAGCCGATTGTCCGCTGCCGATACGACCAGCCCTGCCGGTATTGAGCGTGGTTGAAGTAGTTGTCGGCACCCTGAAAGCGCGCCTTGAAATCAAACGTATCGTCGGTCTGATCGGTCGTGCAGAGCCACTCCACCGTGACGCGACGTACCTGGAAGCGCGCTTTCGGATTGGCCAATCGCTGGTAACGTAGCCCCGTCAGCCCGTCAGGTACGTTCTGGAAGGCCAGCCCGGAGGCGTCTTCGTAGATATGCTGGTGATAAAGCTGCCATTGCCCCCGTGGCCGCCGCCAGTCGACTGAGAAGTCGATGCTGCCGATGTGATTACCGACCCGGTTTTCACCATCAAATTCGGTCAGCCGGTCGTTTCGGAAGGCTTCGGGATATGACCCGCTGATCACATACCAGTAATCGCGGAGTGTACTCGGTAACTGGCCATTGACCGCAATAGGGGAGTTCAACAGATAGTCGGCGTAGCCCGCCCATTGCACCTGATGGTTCAGCCCGCCCGTTACGTGTAACCGGGCATTGGGTTTACCCAAGCGGAGGTAAGCGTATTTCTGATGCAGGTAGGAGCCTTTCACGTAGGTATTGGCAAACCAGCCGTGCGCGTAGCCCGCCCGAAACGCCACAAACCCCTTGGTAAAAGGGAGCGGCACAAAGTCAGGCGTGTGGAGTTGCACTTTTGGAAAAGGCAGCGCATTGCCCGACCAGATCACAAACCCCGACGATAGGAGTGTGTCGCCCAAGCCAACCACCTCGCGCCGGTTGCCCCCCCACAACTCGATGCCCCCCCAACGCAGCTTAACATAGGCATCGGGCAGGTAGGTTGTCGCGGACCGCGCCGACGGGCCAATTCCCTGATTGAGTACGCCGTATAAGCCCGCTCCCCAGTCAAATCGGCGCGCACGGCCGGTGGAGTCGGTGGCATACTCGCGGCGGAGGGTAGCTCGCAGCGTACCGAATGACCCCTTGACCGGCACGGCGCCCCACTGATTGGCCCGCAACCAGAGCGGTGTTTGCTCGTCGGTGGTCACCAGACCGCCTACTTCTGCGTCGGCATGCCATCGGGACTGGGCCGTTGTAGCTAACGTAAGTCCCAGAAGAAACGCGAGGTAGAGAAGCCGCATGAAACGAAGAGTACAGGTCGAGCTGGTCAATGTATACGGTGCGTGTATAGGGTTTACGGCAAAAAAAGTAAGTGGGATTGTTCACCCGTCAACACCATTTTACTTGACACGAACCGGTAAAGGCTGAACTTTAGCCCATAAATGTATCGTACAGCACTATGGCTTCTATTTTTTCACGCATTGTGGCCGGCGAAATTCCCGCCCACAAGATTGCCGAAACCGACGATTACCTGGCCTTTCTAGACGTGATGCCTACCGCAGTGGGGCATACGCTCGTCATCCCTAAAAAAGAAGTTGATTACCTGTTTAGTCTCGACGACGACCTGTACATGGGTCTGATGGCCTTTGCCAAAAAAATTGCTCCGGCTATCGAAAAGGCCGTGCCCTGCCGCCGCATTGGCGTGGCGGTCATTGGCTTGGAAGTGCCCCACGCCCACGTGCACCTGATTCCGCTCAACAGCATGGCCGATATGAACTTCAACCACAAACTGTCGCCAAGCCAGGACGAACTAGCCGCTACAGCCGCCAAAATCCGGGCGCAACTGGGCGAGGGCTAAGTTGGCCTACTCGATTTCGATCACAACGTTTCGGGAAGCTGGGTGCGCTACGCACGTGAGTACGTACCCAGCTTTCAGTTCCGACTCCGACAGGCCGTCTTCTTCATCAAGTTTCACCTCGCCCGATACGCACTTACCCAGACAGGCGGTGCACATGCCGGCCTGGCAAGAATAAGGCAGGTCGATGTCGAGGTCGAGGGCCGCCTCCAGAATGGTCTGGTGTGGCTCCACGGTGAACTTGTATTCGTTGCCTTCGTAGAGCACCGTTACATCCTGCGTCGAACTATCGGCATCGTCGGTATCCCCTTCGAGCACCACGCCCACAGCCTGAGCGGTAGATGCCGTTTGAAAACTTTCTTTGTGAATATGGTCGGCGGGCACGGCTAACAAATTCAATGCCGATACCGTTTCGGCCATCAGCCCATCGGGACCGCACAAATAATATTCAGCCTGTCGCAAGGCCTCAGGCCGATGCGTTTCGAGCAGTTTCAACAGATTCGATTTATTGATGCGCCCCGTAAAACCGCTCCAGTTGGCAGCGGGTTGGCTCAGCACGTGCGTCACCGTAAGGCGGCTGGCGTGGACGCTCGCCATGGCATCCAGATGAGCTTTATAAATAATCGACGACTCGTTGCGGTTGCCATAAATAAGCCAGACCTCGCTGTTGGGTTCAACGTGCAGGATCGACTTGACCATTGAAAACAAGGGGGTTATGCCGCTGCCTGCCCCGATCAGAATGTGAAGCCGCCGGGCACCAGGGTTGAGTTTCGGCGTAAATGTACCCATGGGTTCGAGCGTCTCGATGACGTCGCCCGGCTTCAGTCGATCACACAAGTAATTTGAGGCAAGGCCACCCGGTAACCGCTTCACTGTCACCGACAAAGCCGCATCGACATGCGGCGATGACGACATCGAATACGATCTGCGTATTTTTTCGTTACCGATTGTCAATAAAAACGTCAAAAACTGGCCGGGCTGATAGCGCACCTCTTCACTGATGGGATGCCAGAAGTTAACGGTGATGGCGTCAGACGTTTCCTGAACGACATCTTTTACTTTCAAATAATAGCGACTAGCCATAAATGGTGCAATGAAAATGAGCTGCTTTGTTGATGCAGTGCTTATCCGCAAAGGTCGTTATAAATCAGTTTGCTGCATCTGTTTCTGGCTAAATCGGCCAATTACCCCCCAGCCCATATCCATTAAAATGATCTGCCGTTCTTTCATCTGTAAAAGATTGCTGTATGCCATCAGTTTGGATATATATTTTTCGCACGGTTTTTGAACTTTCCCCTCCAACAGCCTCGAGTATTCTTTTTGCTTACCTGGTAATGACCGGTTTACGTGTAGCTAATGAGAGCAACCCAGCGCTGGGTGTTCTCGGGTGCGTAGCGCGGTATTGCCAATCGGCCTGGTGGCGGGTCGTCAAACTCAGCTTTTTGCGGTTGCCTCTCTCCGTGCCGACCACAGCCTCCCGGCGGCAGGGTGATTTACTTGTGCGTATATTATCCAACTAATAAAGATGAGAAAACAATTTACGAATCGGAGGCTGCTGATCTGGGCCACCTGTATCCTGGGTTTCCTGCTACCACGCTTCTTAAGTGCACAACCTGCTTATGATAACAAGCGATACATCATCTACCCAACGTATCGGGCAGGCGATTTCTCAGGTGACGGCACCATGCAGGATGTTACGTATGCACTTGACAACGGCTGTAACGCTGTCGAAATAGGTATACGTTGGGAGGATTTACAACCATCAGCCACTGCTCAGCTCAATTGGGCGAAATATGATAAGATCGTCGCCCTTGTGCTTAGCCGGAATGCTAAAGTCGCATTTCGGCTGAGTACGATGCGCAACACGCGAGCAGGCTTCTGGACGGATGATCAGGCTATGCGTGACACGCGGGGTAATATCATTAACTCGGGCGGCGAATCACATTTCAGACTCGGGTATACACCTGCAGCTAATAAAGCCCAAGATTTTATCCGTAGCGTTGTGCAACGCTACCAGTATCTAAATCAACGTGGCCAGTTGTTGTTCATATCAGTTACAATCACTCCTTATCTGGAAAATGAATACTTCGGCCTCAACTGGCGGGCCGATGGTTCACCGAGTTATGAAACGATGTTTGACTACAGTGAGCCAACTGTAAATGATTATCAGCAATGGGTCTTACGAAAGTATAACAACAGCTTAAGCGAACTCAACCAAAAATGGGGCGCTGATTACAAGAACGTTTCAGATATTAAACCTACCTATCCCAGCAACGGAGGCAACCAAGGGGCTTTCTCAGGAGTTAGGGGATTGGATTGGTATGTATTCCGGCATAGCCAGTTGAAGGCTTATATAGATATGTGCATCAGAACCATAAAAGGTGTAGATAACTCTATCCGGGTTGTTAACCAACATGGGTCGGTGCACGACCCACTTTCCGGTTTTCGAAGCACATACGGGTTTAAGAACTTAGCTGAATTGGCTGATGGCATCAAAGTGAACGACTCACCATGGTGGCCATTTCAATATTCAATGGATGTAGTTCGAAGTAACATCAAGCCAGGAGATTGGATGATTAATGAGCTTGATGGAATGTTTTCGCTTTCAAGTCCAGGAGTAAATACTCTTCTTAAAGAACAGATTGACGCAAGTTTCAAATACGGTGCTAATGCCATAACATTAGCAAACTATGTAGTAGGACTGAATGAGTCCTATATGAAAGAGCTTCTAGATTATATCAAAGCAAAAGGAATACTAAATCAGCCTGTATCAACGGTTACACCGGTCGGTACGATTTCATACAAATTGTCGCGTGTAGTTCAAAGTAATATACACGAGATTGGCCTCACCGGCGATTGGATAGCCATGCGTGGCGCCGATAGTAAGCCCGTGCGGATTATACTCGATGAGGATATTCTAGGCGGCACTGTGACGGTGCCTCTCAACCAGCCGCCAACAGTTATTAGCGCGATTCCAAATCAGGAAACATTGGTTGGGAAGGCCTACTCATACCGCATTCCCGATAATACATTTAGTGATCCCGACGGGCAGATTGCCTCTATCGCCGTGTCGAATTTGCCAGCTGGCATCACGTACAACGCGTCAACCCGCACAATCGGTGGTACAGGTACGTCGGCGGAGTCGAAAGACGTAACGGTGACGGCTACCGACGACAAAGGTGCCACAGTCAGCAATGTGTTTACGCTGGCGATTAAGCAGGTGCAGACGACATCACCGCTGCGGTTGCTAGATCCGGTACTGGCCTGCACCACAGGCAAGCTGGATTTCCGTTCGACGGATGGCGACGGAACGACGATCGAGTACAAACTGGAGGGGATTACCGACTGGTCGACCAACGCATCAATAACGCTGGATAATCAGTATCGGAATGGGTCGGTGCTGGCCGTGAAAGCGCGGCAAAGCGGAACAACCTATTCGCTGAATTACACGACAACCTGCGCCGTGACGAACCGGCCGCCCATCGTCGCTAATCAGCTACCCGATAAATCGGTGGCTCAAAATCAGTTTCTGTCATTTCTGATCCCGGGCAGCACGTTTTCCGACCCTGACGGACAGATTGTGGCCATCTCGGTGTCAGGGCTTCCCTCGGGGATGAGCTATGATGCAGCCTCTGGCTTCGTGAGTGGCCTGATCACCACGTCGAATAGCTGGGTAGTGACCGTAACGGCTACTGACGATAAAGGGGCGAACGTGTCGGATCAGTTTACGATCAAAACCAACGGCGAGATCAAGCCACTGCGATTGCTGGCTCCGATTCTGAACTGTAATACGGGCCGATTCGAGTTCGTTACGGCCGATGGGGACGGAACAACCATCGAGTACACGATGGACCGCGTTTTCGACTGGACTTCACAATCGGTACAAACCCTGTCGGAAACGGTTCGGCAAAATGACCAACTTCATTACCGGGCCCGGCAGAGCGGCGTCGTTGTCTTCGGCGTGTATACACCCAATTGCCCGCCGCCCAACAAACTGCCGACAGTTGCCAGCATTATTGGTAACCAGAACTGGACGCAATACAAGAATATCTCATTCGCGATTCCGGCCAACACATTTGCTGATGCAGATGGCAAGATTACCAAAGTTAGCCTAACGGGCCTGCCCAGCGGCCTGACGTACGATGAAACCCAGAAAACCATCAGTGGCGCTCCCACGGGCACCGGTAGCTGGACTATCACCGTGACGGCTACCGACGACCGCGAAGGAACTGTGTCAACAACGTTCGTTGCGACAGTGGCCAGTGGCGCGAAACCCCTGCGATTGCTGGCACCCGTATTGGCCTGTAATACCGGCCGCCTGGATTTCAAGACTGCCGACGGCGATGGGACAACCATCCAGTACAGCATTGATAATATCCTGAACTGGACAACCCAGAACAACTATACACTGGCCGCTGCCCTACGCTATAACACGACCCTGACAATCCGCGCCAGACAAGGTGCCAGCGAGGTTTCGGTTACGTATCAGACGTCGTGTCCACGTACCAATCAGCCGCCGGTCGTTGCCAATCACATTGCCAATCAGGTGCTAACCGTCAACCAGGTTGCTTCCATTGCCATTCCGGCTACTACGTTTACGGACCCCGACGGGCAGATTGCCTCGGTGACCATAACGGGTTTACCAGTAGGCCTAACGTACGATCCGGCGAAACGTACGATAACGGGCATCCCTACGCTGATCGGCTCAAGTGCAGCGATTGCCAAAGCCGTCGACAACGCGGGAGCATCAGTTAGCGATACCTTCACGATTACGGTACGCAGTGCGCCCCGCTTTACGGCAACGGTCTCTATGCTCGATGCGCAGAATAAACTGGTACAAACCATCAATGAAGGCGACCTGATCGACATTCAGAAGATTCCGACGCTGGTGAACCTCAGCTGCATTCCTAAAACATTGTCGGGAAGCGTGTTGATGGAATTGACCGGAAAAGCCAAGCGGACAACCTACGCCAACGCGGGGCCTTATCAGCTGTTTCCAACGCAGCAAGGCTTCAAGCCTGAACTGGGTACGTATCAGCTGAAGATAGCGGCTTATTCCGGCGTCAATGGTACAGGTACGTTGCTGGGAACGACGACCATCCGGTTCGACATCGTGACGGCCAGCGAACCCGGCAGTATTCGCATGGAAGTTTCCGAAAAATAAAGAAGGGTGGCTTGGCCCTCCATCGGCAAGTGGTGATGGAGGGCCGGTTGCTAAACGCCTTGGCGCGCCTGATGATAGTCGATCAGGCCGCGCATCGGCGCCTGTACAATCCGGCCGGTTAGTAGCTGTTGCTGGCTAAGCACCTCGTGCAACAACGACTGAAAGTAATAAGCGACCGACCCTACAAAGTGGATGGGTGTGCTGGCATAGTCGGGCATTCGCCGGACGTATAAGTTGACAAACTCCGTAAAAGCCGTGGTGACTAATTGCCTGACGAACGGGTGTTGCTGATGCTGACCCAGAAAGGGGGCAAACGAAGCAAAGTAGCGATTCGGGTTTGGCTTGTTGTAAGCGTGATCGAGCACCTTTAGGCGATCGAGCGCATAAAGTGCGGTAAAATCAGCGCGTAGGTCATCGGGTAGTGAGCCATGCAAATAGGCCGTTACGAGCCGTTTGCCCAGATTCCCGCCACTACCTTCGTCGCCAAGCCAGAAGCCCAGTGAGTAAGCTGGTGAAACGATTTGGTCGCCGTTGAAGTAACAGACATTAGCGCCCGTACCCAGGATACTGACGATGCCCGATGAATGGCCGGCAACCGACCGGGCGGCACCGAGCATATCACTGGCAACGGACACGGAGTGAGTGGCTGGTAACGTACTCCGGATGGCGGCTTCAACGCGCCCGTTAGGTTCAGGTCCCGAACAGCCCGCTCCGTAGAAAAACACGTTGATCGGTTGCGAAACTGATAAATCAGGGAGTTTAGGTAGTAACTGCGTCTGAACCGTCTGTTGAAGTTGCTCCAGCTTAAGAAAGTACGGATTGAGTCCGTCGGTATGATAGCTGAGCGGGGGCTGATCAGGGAGCAGTAAACACCACTCTGTTTTAGTCGACCCGCTGTCGGCGAGCAAAAGAATAGCCATAACCGGCTTACGTTTTAAGAATGAAGGAGATGAAGAATGCCGATATGGTGGCGTGGGCTAGATAAGCAGGCCAACAGGGCTAAACCGGTCGAATACAGCGTCAGTATGAGGGGCATCGAGCAGTTCTAATGTCAGGTCCTGGCCGGCCCAGTGTTCGTAGTGCATGCCCTTACGCCAAAGGCGCGAAGCCGATACGTCGTAGATAATGCCTTTATAGGCGCACCAGATCTCGTCGCGGTCCTGCCCATTGCGAAGCGCCAGTTGAGCGCGGGAAAACGAAGGAAGTTGGCTTGTTATTTGTGTATGAAGCATCCGTACAATCAACTGGCCCAAAAATAGTGTGAATCTTGATTGACTGTTATACAGATTAACGTGTACCTTTAACCTTGCAGTGTGACGCAAAACTGGCTTATGAACAAGACCAAATACTTCTTTTTTGTTGCTATCAACGCTCTCTTTCTATTTCTGGCTAGCTGCAAAGGCACAACACCAGAGCCGACTACGGAGGAGCGTATGAAAAAATCGTGGACGGTACAGAGCGTGACAGAAAACGGTGCGGCGGCTTATACAAATGGAGCAGCTAACAACACCAGACCGGGTTACTCACAGTTTCAATTAAATCTGGCTAGCCCTCCCTCGGTAACTTACCGTAGCGTTGATGGGCAGACGTTTACAGGTACATATAGCATTTCGGGTTCAACCCTGACGCTGACCGGCCTGACCCCCCAACCCACGGGAACGAATGGCACGATCTCATTCAATATCTCCAACCTGACCGACACCGGCGTGACACTAACGCGTACCACGGCTGACCCTAAAACGGGTAACTCGACGAACGTTTACACGTTGAAAACGCCTTAATCGACTTGTATCTGCCCATAGAGCAGTGGCCTGTTTCTAATAGGTAGCAACTAATTCGGCATGTAGGCCGTTCCAACAAACTGGAACGGCTTTTTTTTGCCCCACCCCCTGCCGGCGCCGGCAGGGGGTGGGGTCACTTTTCTATGACTTCACTAAATACCCTCGGCGAAATAGGTCTGATTGAACGCATCCGGCAAGAAACGCCCTCGCCAGCCCAATCATCTACCATTCAGGGCATCGGCGACGACGCCGCCGTTTTTGCCATCGATGAGCAGACACTGGGTCTGCTGTCGACTGATATGCTGGTGGAGGGAATCCACTTCGACCTGACCTACGTACCGCTGCGGCACTTGGGCTTCAAAGCGGTGGCGGTTAACGTTTCTGACATCGCGGCAATGAACGGAGTACCCACCCAATTAACGGTGAGCCTGGGGCTGAGCAGCCGGTTCACCGTTGAAGCCGTCGACGAACTGTACGCCGGCATACGGGCTGCCTGTGCCGCCTATAATGTTGATCTGGTCGGTGGCGACACCACCTCGTCACGATCAGGGTTGGTGCTATCTATTGCCGTCATTGGGCGTGTCGACAAAGACCACATCACATACCGGCGTACGGCTCAACCCAACGACGTTATCTGTGTGACGGGGGATTTAGGCGCGGCTTATCTGGGCCTGCAACTGCTCGAGCGGGAAAAGCAGGAATACCTGGCTAATCCTGAGATGCAGCCGGCTATTTCGGAGGAACGAGCCTACCTGATTCAACGGCAACTACGCCCCGACGGCCGTACCGACATCGTTCACGAACTCCGTGACCTCGATATTGTCCCGACGGCGATGATTGATATTTCGGATGGGCTGGCGTCGGAGTTATTGCATCTGTGTACGCAATCGGGAACAGGAGCTGTCATTTTTGACGAAAACATTCCAATCGATGATCAGACGTACCTGGCTGCCGACGAGTTCAAGATCAGCCCGATTACAGCGGCACTGAACGGGGGTGAAGACTACGAACTACTGTTTACCATTCCCCCTCAAGAATTTGAGAAGCTAAAAAATCATAGCCGTATTACCGCCATAGGCTACATGACCGATGCCGATGGCCGGGCACCCTCAGATCGCGTTATACTAGCGACGAAAGCCGGGCAACAAACCCCAATTCGAGCACAGGGTTGGACTGCTGGATCATAACAACTTTAATACGCTTAATCACGGAACCAGCCCGCATACATGACGTAGTTATTGGCTGTTCGCTGAAAAACCTCTGCCTGCTCGGGCGAAACAGGTTTTAGAAAACGGGCGGGATTACCCGCGTAGATGCTACCCGGCGGCACCACGGTATGCTGCGTAATGATGGCACCTGCTGCGATGATCGACCCGGCTCCAATGACGGCGCCGTCCATGACGATGGCCCCCATGCCGATCAGCACGTTATCCTCAATGGTGCAACCATGCACAATTGCGTTGTGAGCGATCGAAACAAAGTTGCCGATGGTAGTGGCGTACTTCTGATAGGTGCAGTGAATCACGGCCCCATCCTGTACATTACAACGTTCCCCCATCACGATCCGGTTGACGTCTCCCCTGACCACAGCATTGAACCACACCGTGCAATCGCGTCCCATTGTAACATCACCAATGATTGTCGCGTTATCGGCGAACCAGCATGAATCATCGAATTGCGGAGCCGTGCCACGAACGGGTTTGATGAGGGCCATAATTATTATTTTTGATTATAGACAAAGTTAGATATTTGTGACGGAGCATAAGTAGTTTGTTGAAGATTGAGGCTCTCTTTTTAAAGCGGTTGATAAAAATGTTGATCATGCCATCAATTAAATGTGTTTGCGTTCTACTTGATTGTAGCTTTACCTATAGATTTGTAGTTCTGTTATCTAGTACGACTGCACGTTGAGAGATATAAAGAAGATTAATTTATTTTGATTTTAAGTTGAAGTTAATGAAGTACGCAACAGTGGGACGCTTTCAAGGGAATTATTAATTATCAATATGTCAAACCATTGTTTTTAACTTATCAACGCTAAATAATAACTGTCTATGAAATGCTTTTTCTCATTTAAAGCTAGCGCTGATAAATCACACAATTATGATCAACTATTAAAAGTAGCTGTTTACTCAGCGCTAAAAAATACTACTTTACAGTTGTATTGTATTTTCGATGGTTTACCAAATGAACTAACTAAATGGCTCGAGAGTAAAAATGTAACTGTAATTTTTCGTCGTAGCTATCTCTATAATAAACTGGCTTACATCACTTGCGAAAAGCTCAATAACCCATCCTTACTGAATATTGGTGGAGGTGCTTTTCTTCGCGTCGAAATCCCTGCAATTATGCAGGAATTTGGTTACAATGATCGGTTCGTTTTATACACCGATTGTGACGTAATGTTTCAGAAAGATGTAGCGGAAGGATTGTCTAGGTACGAACCCAAGTTTTTTGCTGTTGCTCCTGAAAATAATATAAACAGCTATAGATTAATGAACTCGGGTGTCATGTTAATGAATATGCCTAATCTCCAAAAAAGAGACAAAGATTTTAGAAACTATGTTGAAAAAAACCTAGAAAGTTATATACCAGGTATAGGAAAACCGGTTAGGCCCAATTTGTTAGTTTATGCTCTTAGCGGGCGAGTGAACTATTACCCTGCCTGGGACCAAAGTGCCTATCAGCATTACTACACGCAAAACTGGCTATCTATTCCTGGTTGGGATAAATTGCCGCCTTCTTTCAATTGGAAACCTTATTGGGGTGATAGCAGTCAGGCAGATATTGTTCATTTTCATGGCCCCAAGCCAAACCAAGCTCAGTTATTTAGCTCTAAACAAGTACCTGTGCACTTAGAGCCATTGATTGATTTAGCAACGCCCAGCTATTTTGAGAGCAGTCGGCAATGGAATGCCCTCTTGAAAGAAGAAATCAAGGGGTAAAACGAATCGTTTTTGACTAATTTATTATTTTACTAATAGCTTCATAAATAATAAGCATACATAGCCGGATTAGGCGGTGATCATTTTGGCTATCACCGCCTAATCCGGCTATGTATGCTTAGACTAAACTACTTTTTATCCACCTTCTTCATCAACTTCTCGAGCGAGTCGTCGATGTCATCGATCAGGCGGTTGGTTTCGCGGCGGGCCTGCCGGAAATCGCTTTCCGACGAGCGCTGTACCTTGTAGGCCTGGTCGGTCAGTTGGCGGCGCTTTTCCTGAAGATCCTTCTGAGCGTTTTCCCGGTCGCGGCGGGCAGAACGGTTTTCATTGTCCGGCGCCTGATTCATCCCTTCCAATTGCCGATCGATCTTGGTGATCTGCTCGTCAATCTGGCTCATCAGATCCTGGCGTTCGCTGGAGAACCGATCATTGTTGCCGTTTGTACGGTCGTTATTCATCCGGCCGCCCGTGTTCATGTCGCCACGTTGCTGGCTCATGTCCGTATTCCGGTCATTGGTATTGCGGTCGTTCGAGCTGTATGAGTCGCGACGGTCGTAGTTATTGCTCATAGAGCCGTTACCGTACTGACCACCCGATTGGCTGCGGTTCGAGTCAGACTTGCTGTTCGAGCGGTTATCATATTGACCTTGCCCGTAGCTTCCTGAATTCTGGTTCGAATTCATTCCATCGTTACGATTGCCATACGAATCGCGCTGATTCATACCCATGCCTTGCTGGCTACGATCGTTCTGGTTGTAGTTATCGTTGCCACCATACTGGTTGCTCCGGTAGCTGTCGCTGTACGAACGGCTGTTGTACGAATCATAATTGCCCGACTGGCCATCCGACGAGTTGCGCCGCCGGTTCATATCGTCATAGTCGTTGGAACGATCGCTGCGGTACGAATCACGGTCGTCGTAACGGTCCATCGAGCGGCGGCTGCGATCTGAGTCCGACGAATTCCGGTCATTGTAGCTGTAGGAATCCCGATAGGGGCGGTTCGATGATCGGTCGTCGCGGTACGAACTGTATGAATCATCGTAGCCATTTCCCCGGTTGTCATAGCCATCATCGTAGCGGCGGCTCGACCGGCTGTCGCGGTTATCATCATCGTACCGATCGGATGAGTAGCGGTTGTTGTACGAACTGCTGCCATACCGGTTTGTATTCGAGTCGTCGCGATACCGGTTGTTGTATGAACTGCTTCCCGTACGGTTGCGGCGCGACGAGGTGTTATCGTCATCGTCACGACGGGAGAAAATGCTCCGACGCTCGTTGCGATCATCATTATTGCGATCATCTCGGTACGAGTTACGGCTGTCGCGATCGTCGCGGTTATCACGACGAGCCATGCGGTCGCGGCGATCAGTATCGGTGTCCCGATCTGAGTCGGCACGGCCACGGTCTGACTGGGTCGACGACACCCGGTTGACGTTGTTATCGTCTTTGTAAAGCCAGCGCTCCACGGTCGCACACGACGACAGGGTGGTTACAGCCGCTAGCATAGCTCCTACGTACCAGGTTCTCTTTTTCATAACGCTTGTGTTGAGTTGAGATCTTTATCGGCGAAAGCGTTCCAAAATCGGTGCCAATGCCGATTCTGAGCCGCTTTCGCCAATTACATAACTCACTACTGTGGAAAAAGTCTACCGAAACCGTGGAATACATTGCCTTACCAATTGGTAACCTTACTCTACGGTCACACGGCCAGCGCCGTTGTAGCTGCGCAATTCGGGGTTGTACATGGCGTCGGCTGACACGGGGCCAACCACAAAGCGCCCTTTCGTTACGGCCCGGACCATGTAGTATACCGTCTTCGTTTCCGTACCCGTCAACGAGAGGTAATAGTTGACCCGATCGTCGCGAATGTCGAAATGATCCACGGTGGCGGCCCCTTTCAGCCAGCTTAACGTGCGGACACTGCCCGATTGGGCGCCGCCCGTGCTCTGATCGCCGGTGAGGCGTGGGTTTTCGACTTCAAACCCAGCGGGTAGCAGGTCCGTCAGCACGATATTTTTCACGGGTAATCCGTTTTGGCTGCCTAACGTGAGCTTCACGACGATCAGATCGTTTTGCCGGAAACGACTCAGCGGACTGCCATCGCGGCTCAGGTACGTTCGACGAACGACAAGACCGGCATCTTCGTCAGCAACGATGCCCTGGCTGGGTACGCCCTCGCTTTGACCGAAATAGTACACACTGCCTGAGCCTTTAGCACTTAAGGTCAGGGGTTTACCAGTGGGTAACCGACGAAGGGTTAGGTCGTCACCAGCGAACGTACCTAGAAGGCCTTTCCCCGCGGCCGTGAGTGTAGCCGTAGCGGTGCTGCCAGCCGTTTGCCGGGCCAGTTTCCCCAGCGCCAGAAAAGCAAAGGCAGCTTCCTGTGTGTTCAGGTACGTTGCCTGCTGAACGGCCCCACCCAACTGCCTGGCCAGGGTCGGGATTTGCAGGTTATCAGGGTCGGTATCGATCAGGTTGCTCAAGACCAGGGCCATGTTGCGGACGGGTGATGAATAACTGTCGCCCGTTTCGCGGCCCGACGTGGTCGACGTGAATTGCTTGGGTAACAGCGCGGCACTGCTTTGTGCGTCGCCGAGGCGGGCGTAGGTTGTAGCCAGCAGGTACCGGCCGTCGGTGGTCAGCAGGGTATTCGTGGCTTCCTTGTAGAAACTCATAGCGGCCCGGTTGGGCTGCTCGGCCAGGGCCAGGGCGTAGAGCGCATACAGGTTGGTGTAGCTCGCCACAGGGCGGTCGGTACGGGTGCCGTCTTCGGCAAACACCGACTGCGTAACGGTCCGGTTGGTGCCGGTGAGGGTCGTCAGCCGATCCACGATCTTGCTCTTCACGCCGGCACTGACTTCGTACCCGGCCTTCTGCGCTTCGACCATGAAATGCAGCGCGTAGGCTGTAGTCCAGGAATCTTCAAGAGTAAAGCCGGGCCACAGCGAAATACCGCCATTGTATAACTGCCGACTCTCGATCTGCTGCAACGCCTGCTGGATATTGGTTGCGGGGTTGTAATCGCTGTCGCCAGTTCGGACGAAATAGACCGTGCCCTGCCGTACGCTTTTCGTGAGGTCGGCAAAATAGAGCTGCGGGAAGGCTTTCGAGATGGTTTGCTCCGTACAGCCGTGCGGATAACCGAGCAGGTAACTCAGCGTTTTGGCGTACTGCGTCACCGGTGACCGGCTGATGGTGAGGCTGTTGCGCGTCGTGCCGGGCACGAAATCGCCCGTAAGCGAGAGCGTGGCACTGCGCCCTCCGGCTACGGCTCCCGATATCGTCGTTCTCTGCAACGGCGCGGCGGGCCGGACGGTGATGTCAGTTTTTTCGACGAATGTTTTGCCCATTGCCTTCACCGTTATAGTAATGTCGCCGGGGCCAACGCCACCCGTTGCCCGAATGCGGAAGGCCGTGCGGCTCTCGCGGCCGGGCTGAACGGTCAATGACTGAGCCGTACCGGCACCCCGCCTGACGGCCGAGTCGGCCACGACCTGCAACGGCCCGCTGACGGTGACGCTCGCCGTGACGCCCGCCGCCTGACTGGTGGTGTTGCTCAGGTTGACGGGCATGTTCAGCTCATCGCCGGGCGACAGAAACCGGGGCACACCCGCACTGATGACGATGGGGTCGGAGACGGTTATGCCCTGCTCGGCGGAACCGAAAGCGTTGTCTTTATAGGCCACGGCCATCACCCGCAACGTACCTGAGAACTGCGGAATGTCGATGGTGTATTCGGCCTCGCCCGACGATCCCGTTTTCAGGTGCCCGCTCCAGAGAGCTACCAACTGCACGCGCTTGTTGCTGAGCGGGTTGACGCGTCGTTCGAGGTCGTAGCCATCACCCCCCACGCTCGACCGGCTTCGCAGCGACAGCTCGGGATAAAGCAAGGCGTAACCGTCGTAGGCCTCCACTTCCAGCGCTCGTTTCTGGAAGAAGAACCCATGTGGATTCGGCGTCTTGAAATTCTTGAGTTGTAAAATACCCTCGTCGACCACCGCCACCGTGACTTCGGCGTTGGCTTTGGTTTTGACCCGGATGGTCTGTTTCGTTTTGGAAAACGACTTGGCAACGGCCTCAATCGTGACGGGCAGCTGGGTGGCGGGATCGGTAACCGTGACGGGCGCAAAGCCGTGAGCAACGGTCAGAGGCAGATCGGTGCCGTCCATCGCCCGGATGAGCGTAGCCGTGACGTAGGCAGTGGGCAGGTGCGCATCACCCACCGAAAAGCTCCATTCGGCGGCTTTGTCTTTCGTTTCGAGCCAATGCTGTTCCAGCACCGAGTTGCGCTCGACAGTTACAAGCAGCTTGCCATTGAACGGAGCTTTGAACAGCACTTTTACGGTGGAGCCGGTTTCATAGCTGGGTTTGTCGAACTCCATCAGCACCTGCCCCTCGGTGCTCACCTCAAACGACGAGGCCGACGTGCTGCCCCACCCGTAGGCGTAAAACTCGGCGGAGGTGTATCCAACCGCGTTGGGCCGACGTACTCGTACTTCGTATTCCCCTGATACGGTAGGTACGTATCGGAACGTACCGGCGGAAGCCGCCCCACCCAGCGAGAGGATATTGGTGTACACGATTTTCTCGCGGCGCTTGCTGCTGTATTTGATCTGGCCGTTATCCTGCTTTTCGGTGACGGTCTGGTAATCGAAGCGAACCACCTCGACCTGCGCCTTGGCGGCCTGCGGACGCCCTTCGTTGGTCAGTGCCACCACATCGACTGCCAGCGGCGTGTTGGTCGTCAGGTACGTATCGGCCAGGCGAATGCCGTAGAAAATGGGCTGCGTTTGGATGTCCAGGCGACGCAGGCGGTTGACTGGGCGGCCATTTTCGTCGAACACCGTCACAAACAGTTTGGCTTCGAGCAGGCCAATGTCGCGGTACTCAGTGGGGATGGGGAAGGCCTCGGTAGCCTGCCCGTTGGCATTGGTGCGGCCCTGGCGGAGCGTTTTTTCAAACGTAGCGGGTACGCCCGTTCCCTCGATGGGTACGTTGAAGTGGTATTGTTCGTAGCCTTTCGGCGCGAAATTCTTGCGTTTCAGCTGCAACTCCACCTCGTAGGCACGGTCAGAAGCGGGCGGGCCAAACAGGTTCTGCGCCGTAGTCTGCAACGTGATGGTTTGCCCCGCGCTGTACGATTCGCGGTCGGTTTTTACGTCGACTTTGATGCGGTCAGGAATGAACTCTTCCACGCTAATGGCCTGCGACGCCAGCAGGGTCTGGTTGGCGTTCAGTACCTCGACGGTGTAGCTGCCCGTTACGGCGGCGGGGTCGATGGGTACGTCGGTGAGCACGGCGCCCTGCGCGTTGGTCGTCTGGCGAAACGAGCGGTATTCGGCCCCGTTGGGCATGAGCACGCGCAGGGTTAGCGGCAACGCATCGACATCGGTTTTCGGCAGTTCGCCGCGCAGCACGGTGTTCAGGTGAATGGTTTCGCCGGGGCGATAGATGTTGCGGTCGCCGTAGACGAAGGCGTTCAGGCCGGTGGGGTTGCTGCGTTTGCCGTCAACCTCGAACCGCGACGTTTCAACCTGCGTGTCAGCCAGGTACAGGAAGTTGAAGTCGCCCTGATTGGCGTCGCTGGTGGTGCGAGCGGTGAGCATGGCGATCTTGAAACCGGGCGCTTTTTCGGCCACTTTCTCGAAGCGCACAAAGCCATCACTGTCCGTTTTGAGCGTATAAACCGACTGATTGTTGCTGCTGATGAGTGTGATTTCGACGTTGCTCAGCGGCGCGGCGGTCTGGATGGAATTGGCCCAGACCAGCAGTTCGTTGTCGGTTTTGCGGGTGATCAGGCCAATATCGGAGATCGACACCAGTTGTGTAGCCGACACATAAGCTTCGTCTTTCGACTGCACCGACACCAGGTACGCGCCGCGCAACGGCCGGTCGGGATTACTGCCAGCGGCACCTTCGGGAATCGACAGGTTGAGCGCCGATACACCCCGCACCTTGGGCAAGTCGGTCGTGGTGATGGTTTTGTCGATCAGCACGCTGCTTAGGTCGCCTTCTTCATCGTTGCCATAGGTGTACTTGCCCGTTGGCCCCCACTGGGCCTCTTCGCCATCACCCTGCTGCGCGTATTCCTCATACCGGCCGTTCTTGAAGTAGCTGAGCAGGTTATTTTCATACAGTCGCGAAATCTTCACCTGTACTTTATCGACGTTCGTAATGCTCAGCCCCACGTTGCGCGCCCCTTTCGACGACAGGTACAGCGCCGTGCGGTTGGCAAATTGCAGCCCGGCGGGCATCTTCCCGAAAAAGACATCGCGGGCTACCGGCTCAGTGAGTTTGGCACCCAATACGCCCCGCATAGCGTCGGTGAACGTGACGACGTAGGTGTCGGTTTCGTTGAAATCACCCCGAATCAGCAAGCCGTTATCGGTCAGCTCGGCTTTGGTGTCGATGGCGGGCTGAATGGTGTAATACTGGTTGAGGTTGCCGGGTTGCAGCGTTTGTGTGGTCACGACCCGCACAACGCCCTGCTGCCGCGTATAGCTGGTTTGCACGTCGACCACCTCGAGCCGCGTCGGTGTCGGCAACGTACCTGTCTGCTCGATTATCTCCTTGCTGGTGTAGGCGGTGTTGGGTACGTTCAACCCCTTGTCGACGGTGAGGGTCAGAGGTTGCTCATTGTCGGCTCGGGGGGCGTTGGGCAGCGTGACCACCAGACCCCCACCCATCAGTGGATCGGCGTTGCCCTGCAAAGGCCCCAGCGTCAGCGCCTGTTCGCCCGTTTTCAGGCTGAGTTTGGGTGCTACCTCGGCCCCCGACACGGCATAGTTGAACCGGAGCCGGGTTTTGGCGACGGGCTGCCCGTTGTCGGTTTGGCGCGTCCACCAGGTTTCGGTGCCGGTGAGTTGTAGATACGGCGTATGAAACTGGACCTTATCACCCGATACACTCAGGTCTTTGCTGTCGGCGCGGGTGAGCACGGCTTTGGTCAGCTCGGCGCGGTAGTCGGTAGCCGGGTCGAACGCCACGGCAGGTGAAAAGAGCAACTCGCTGGGCGACACCCATTTGAATTGGCCTTTGACGGCTGGTTTGAACTCGATGTAGGGCGTCGTTTCCCAAACGTCGGTGGGGTTTTCGGGCCCCACGTTTTTATTGAATGAAAACGTCAGGTTCTGCGACTGCTGAATCTCATCGTCGAAGTTGCGTCCGGTGATCTGAACCGTGTTGGAGAGGCGGGCGCATTGGGTAAGCAGAAGGGTGGTTGTGAGAAGCAGAAGGGCCGGGCGAAGCAGTGCCAGACGGGCAAACAGGGGGGAGCGCATAAATGGCCGGAATTAAGACCAGCCAATTAACGCAGAATTCAGACGGGAAAACAGGTTACTCTGGACGAGTGATTGAGTGGCAAGCCAACCGGGACTCTCGTGCAATAACCTAAAAAAAAGCCTACCCGACCGGAGGCGTTTCCGCTCCGGTGGGTAGGCCGCTCGTTAACGGTGGGATAAGAACGATAGGCCGCTTATGGGGCCGTCTTGTTACGGATTGGCTGCCGTTGCCCGTCGTGTTCGGCCCATGGCCATGAGGCTGCTCGCCAGCAAACCGAAGCAATGCATAAGGGCTGTTCAGTTGTTCATCGTAGCGAGTCGGTCAAACCAGGGTTGCGGGGCGTTCATGGGTAGTGGCCTGCGAGATGCGTGTGGTGCCTTCATCGACCGAAACGATATACGCCCGGCCACCTGCCTGCCGAATGGCCTCGGCTACTGGTTCGGGATTAATGGGTGCGTAGGCAAACATGCAACCCCCGCCGCCCGAACCGTTGATTTTGCCGCCCAGCGCCCCCGCCGACAGTGCCGCGTCGAGCATCCGGTCGATTTTGGGCGTCGAGATCCGTTGCGCGTCGCGCAGGTTGGCGTGGTGTTCGGTCAGGAGTTGCCCAAAGCGGCGATCATCAAATGGGGTTGCAGAGGGGGTAGCCCGAATCAGTGTCAGTGCCTGACGCAGGATGTCGCGGTTGGCCAGGTTACCCACCAGAAGGGTATAGTCGTCGGGCGACAGGCGGTTTTTATAAGCCGCCAACGCCCCTACATCGGCCGTAGGGAGCGAGAATACCGGGTCGAGGCGGGTCAGCTCGTTCACAATCCGCAGCATCCCAAACTTCACCCGGCTCAGAATCCCGATGGTGTCTTTGGGTTCGCCGGAGTCGCCCAGCACGAACGTACCCAGCCGGGGCTGGTAGGCTTCGAGCCGGATAGCTGGTTTCGATTCAAGATAGACCACACCGCCAACGGCTGTCGAGTAATGATCCATCATGCCGCCCGGTTCACCAAACTCCAGCACTTCGGCCTCATAGGCCAGTTCGGCAAGTTGCTGGGGGGATAGGGGCTGCGGGTTGTCGGCCAGTTGGCTGAGCACGTTGAGCCAACTGACTAATAGCGCCGACGAACTCGACGTGCCGGCGTTGATGGGAATCTGTCCGCGTACCGCCCCCTCGATGCCATGGCTGAACCGAAAGCCCGCTTTTGCCATGACATTGACCGCACTCCGAAAGTAATCGCGGTCGTGCAGGTACGTTAATGGGAGCGGCGTCAGGCCAAACTGCTCGTCGCGACCGATGTCGGGCAAGTGAAGCCGAACAAGGGGCTGACTGATCGATTCGGCTTGTACCTGAATACGACACGAAATGGCCGCTGCAATGACGGGAAGCCCCAGATAATCCTGGTGTTCGCCAAACAGGCAGATGCGGCCGGGTGTCGAAACGGTGACAGCTTGTTTTTGCATGGTGTAAAAAGGGGGCGTCGATCAGACAGGGAAAGCGCCAGGGGTACAGACTGACTAACTAAGTTGGATAAAGTAAGTAATGCATCGGCCCTGCCCATTTTCGGCGTCGTCCAGGCTACCGCTCACCGTAGCTGGTGCCTGAACCACTGCCCTGTTGACCCCGCTCTGCAAGCCGGGCAGGGCAACAACTAGCCGCCAACTACTCTGAAAACGGTTGTTTTTCATACGTATGCCTGGTTGATGGCTGTAAGAGCGGGTTGGCTTTGGGGGAGCGGTAGGTCAAGGTAAATTGGCCGGGTGGCGCCAGGCGAAGTCAGTTACGGTGGGTAAGGATTAGTAGAGTTCGTTGAGGCCAAAAATGGGCTTGTTCGTCTTCCACTTACCGCGCGTGAAATCCGGAATTTCCATAGGCTTGCTACCGGCGGCAATGCTCTGCTCCGATAGCGGGCTGATGGCGCTCCAGGCAGCCGCATCATACACGTCGATAGGCGGCGCTACCTGGTTCTTGATGGCTTCGATGAAACCACGTAAAACAAAGAAATCGATACCGCCGTGGCCGGCATTCTGGGCGGCTTGTGCGTGCTGTTTCCAGAGAGGATGATCGTACTTGTCCTGATAAGGCGCAAACGGTTCCCACTGGTGCGGTTTGGGACTTACCCCCTCCAGGTAGATGGTGTCGCCGTCGTCCATCCAGATGCCCTGCGTACCCTGCGCCCGGAACCCCAGCGAGTAGGGGCGGGGCGAATTGGTGTCATGAATGATGGTGATGTTTTCGCCGTTGGCGCACTGCACCATCGTGGTGACCACGTCGCCCAGCTTGAACTTGACCTTCACGTTGGGGTGGTCGGGGCCGCCCTTGGCAACCACGTAGTTGTGCAGCCCCCGGCTCTGGGTCGCCATTGACGTCAGGTACGTGAAGCGATTCCCGCGGTTGATGTTGAGCCAGTGCGCTACGGGGCCAAGGCCGTGAGTCGGGTACAGATCGCCGTTGCGATCGACCGAGTGCTGGGTGCGCCAATGCGCCTCCGAATACCCTTTTTCGCCAAACTCAGCGCCCACGCCCGAGATGGATTTACCGTCGTTGAATTTGATGTTGCGCAGGTCGTGCTGGTAACCGCAGTGGGCGTACGTCATTTCGCCAAACATGCCCTGCCGGACCATGTTCAGAATGGCCATCACGTCGCGGCGGTAGCAGACATTTTCGAGCAACATGCAGTGGGCGCCGGTTTTCTCGTAGGTGTTGACCAGATCCCACGATTCTTTCAGCGTCACCGTCGCCGAGACTTCCAGCCCGGCATATTTGCGTGCTTTCATCGTAGCAACGGCCATCGGTGTGTGCCATTCCCAGGGCGTTGCAATCACCACCCCGTCGATGTCGTCGCGCTTAAGCAGTTCCAGAAAGGCTTCGTCGCCCTTGGTATAGGCAACCGGCGCTTTCCGACCTGCTTTCGCAATCAGGGTGTTGGTGCGGGCGATGGCCTGTTGGTCAATGTCGCAGATGGCCACTATCTCCACATCCTCGCGGTAGAGGGCCTGCTGGACGTGGTAGATCCCTCGGGCGCCCACGCCGATAAATCCTAGTCGTACTTTGCTCAGTACTGGCGGGCGGGCACTGGCCGATGCTGTAGTGAACAGGCTTGGCATCAGAGGGGCACTCACGCTGCCGAGGGCAGCCGTTCGCAGAAAGGAGCGACGTGTAGTAGTCATACAAAAACGGATAGAAAAGCAGAATAACGCTCGAATAAGCACCCAATGGCTTAGGGAAATTAGGCACCTGAACGCCCTGAGCAAAGACCGAGCGCGGCGTGACAACCAGCAAAATCGATGGATCTGGATGCGCAAACGTTTGCACGTCGTAGGACAAACGTTTGCGCACTACAGCAGAAAAACAACGATTTTAGTAGACTACTTTGCTAGTAGCGTAAATTTCAGCTTGTCATGCCTGAATGTATGGGACACTAATGAGAAGTCGGCGTAACTCATCCGGGCACTCAGAGTAGACCTTCAGGGAAAAACCATCTTTGAGGCCATCGATGAAGCACCTGTCTTCTCCGGTCGATTTCATCTCGGGGCCGAATTCTTTGTTGACGTTCGGGAATGTTATGTGAGCCATGAGCGCTCAGAGAAAGCAACATGCAGTGAGTGAGCGTATTAGAAGCAGGTTAGTAACTGGTTCAAATTACGGTTGATGCTTGCGCGCTGCTTCACAGATTGTATACCTTTCTACCGCAGTGCTTCATCACAACATACTTACTACTACCCACTTATGTCCTGTATTGTCTCCATCCCGCTTATGTTGTATCTGTTGGTAGCAGCAAATCCGTCCTTACTCGATACAGCTCCCTTGGATAAGGACCCGACCTACAAGAAAGTAATAAGCCGACGGGTTACTTACCCTCCAGTGTCTGATCAACACAAGATCGCTCTGATGGTCTACGCGCGCTTTACGATTAACGAACGTGGGCACGTTGAGCATGTCAAAATCATAAGACATCCCACTGAAGAGGTTCACCACAAGTTTTACGATGCCGTCGTGGAATCAGCGCTCAAGCGGCTTCCTCCTTTAAATCCAAGCTACGTTGGTCATTACATCCTACCGGTTTCCTTCTCCTTAAGAGATGAACACAATGGTCAGCTACTTATACCAGAAGATGTTGGCTATTACGGCGAACAGGTTAATAGTGTGATGCTGCAACCTGTTAAGGTTATAGGCTACAGAAGGTATAGAGTACAAAACTAAATCTGAGCCAAGAACCCATCGCTTCTACGTGGTCGATTCTTCATGGGCGCGTGGTTATAAGCTGGTGCATACCATCTGGTATTACTGGTATCAGGCTTACTAGCTAAAAATGGAATCGGCCAACGTACCTAGATTATTCAGGTACGTTGGCCGATTCCATTTTTTAGCTAGTAAGTCCTACCGGCTCAGATACAGATTGCGCTCGGAGTAGACCTTGAGGAAAAACTCATCCTTGAGGTCGTCGATGAAATAGATGCCTTCGCCGGTCGATTTCATTTCGGGGCCGAGTTCTTTGTTCACGTTCGGGAATTTGTTGAACGAGAACACCGGAATCTTGATGGCGTATCCCTTCTTCACCGGGTTAAATGTGAAGTCGGTCACCTTCGCACCCAGCATCACCTTCGTGGCGTAGTTGACATACGGCTCCTGGTAGGCTTTGCAGATAAACGGCACCGTGCGGCTGGCGCGCGGGTTGGCCTCGATCACGTACACCTTCTCGTCTTTGATGGCGAACTGAATGTTGATCAACCCTTTGGTTTTCAGCGCCACCGCAATCTTTTTGGTGTACTCTTCGATCTGCGCAATCACCGCCTCACTCAGGTCGAAGGGTGGGAGCAGTGCATACGAGTCGCCCGAGTGGATACCCGCCGGTTCGATATGTTCCATAATCCCGATGATGTACACATTCTCGCCGTCGCAGATGGCATCCGATTCGGCTTCGATGGCGTTTTCGAGGAAATGGTCGAGCAGGATGTTGTTGTCGGGAATGTCGCTCAGGATCTTCATCACGTGCTGCTCCAGCTCCGTTTCGTTGATGACGATCTTCATGCTCTGCCCGCCCAACACGTAGCTGGGCCGTACCAGCAGTGGGAAGCCCAGCTCCCGCGACAGGTCGATGGCTGCCTCTGATTCGCGCACCGTCCCGAACTTCGGGTACGGAATGTCGAGCTCGCGCAGCATGCCCGAGAAGAGGCCCCGATCTTCGGCCAGGTCGAGGGCCTCCCAACTCGTACCGATGATCTTGATGCCGTAGCGCGTCAGTTTCTCGGCCATTTTTAGGGCCGTCTGCCCGCCCAGCTGCACAATTACGCCTTCGGGTTGCTCGTGCTGAATGATGGCGTGCACGTGCTCCCAGAACACCGGCTCGAAGTACAGCTTATCGGCAATATCGGGGTCGGTCGAGACGGTTTCTGGGTTACAGTTGATCATGATCGTCTCGTAGCCCGCCTCTTTGGCGGCCAGTACACCGTGGACGCACGAGTAGTCAAACTCGATCCCCTGCCCAATACGGTTCGGGCCTGAACCCAGAATCACCACTTTCTTGCGGTTCGACCGGATCGACTCGTTGCCGGGCAGGTCAGACACCGGTTCGGGCCGGTCGAGCGTGATGGGCAACTGGTTGTTGAAGGTCGAGTAGTAGTAGGGCGTTTTGGCCTCAAACTCCGCCGCGCAGGTATCCACGCACTTGTACACCCGGCGGATGTTGTGGTTCTGGCGGTAGTTGTAAATCTTGCTCTCACGTACCTGCAGGATGTGCGCCAGCTGCCGGTCGGCGTAGCCTTTCTGCTTGGCCGTGCGCAGCAGTTCGGGCGGCAGGTCGTCGAGGTCGTACTGGGCAATCTCGCGCTCCAGTTCGATCAGCTCTTCGATCTGATGCAGGAACCAGGGGTCGATTTTGGTCAGCTTCCGAATGGTGCTGAACGACATACCCGCCTTGAAGGCATCGTAGATATGGAACAGGCGGTTCCAGCTCGGGTGCTCCAGGCTGTGTTTCAGCGCGTTGATGTCGGTCAGCTCCCGGCCATCGGCACCCAGCCCGTTGCGCCGGATTTCGAGGCTCTGACAGGCTTTTTGCAGGGCTTCCTGGAAGTTCCGCCCAATGCCCATCGCCTCACCCACCGACTTCATCTGTAGGCCCAGCGATCGGTCGGCGCCGGGGAATTTGTCGAAGTTCCAGCGCGGTACTTTCACGATCACGTAGTCGATCGCCGGCTCGAAAAAGGCCGACGTCGTGCCCGTGATCGGGTTGATCAGTTCGTCGAGGTTATACCCCACGGCCATTTTCGCCGCGATCCGGGCGATGGGATAGCCTGTAGCTTTCGATGCCAGCGCCGACGACCGGCTCACCCGCGGGTTCACCTCGATCACGATGATATCGTCGGTTTCGGGGTTGACCGAAAACTGGATGTTACAGCCACCGGCAAATTGCCCGATGCCGTTCATCACCCGAATGGCCAGATCGCGCATTTGCTGATACAGCGTGTCGGGCAGGGTCATGGCGGGGGCTACCGTGATGCTGTCGCCGGTATGCACGCCCATCGGGTCGAAGTTCTCGATCGAACAGACGATGATGAAGTTGCCGTTCCCGTCGCGCAGCAGTTCGAGCTCATACTCTTTCCAGCCCATGACACTTTGCTCCACCAGCACCTCGTGAACGGGTGAGGCGTGCAGGCCGTGGGTCAGCGCTTTGTCGAAATCTTCGGGTACGTTGACGAAACCGCCACCGGTTCCCCCCAGCGTGAACGAGGGCCGGATAACGAGCGGGAAGCCAATTTCCTGCGCGATCTCTTTGCCTTCCAGAAACGAGCGGGCCGTGCGGCCTTTGCAGACACCGGCACCCAACTGAAGCATCAGCAGGCGGAACTTCTCGCGGTCTTCGGTGGTCTCGATGGCCTTGATGTCGACGCCGATGATCTGAACATCGTACTTCTCCCAGATACCGGCCTTGTCGCAGTCGATGGCGAGGTTGAGGGCGGTCTGACCGCCCATCGTGGGCAACACGGCGTTGATGGGTTTCCCCATTTGCTGGTGTTTTTCCAGAATCTCGATGATCGACTTTTTCTCCAGCGGTTTCAGGTACACATAGTCCGCGTTGATCGGGTCGGTCATGATCGTGGCCGGATTGGAGTTGATCAGCGCCACCTCGATACCTTCTTCGCGGATAGACCGGGCAGCTTGTGAACCCGAGTAGTCGAATTCGCATGCCTGACCGATGACGATGGGGCCGGAGCCGATGATAAGAACCGAGCGGAGATTGGGATTTTTGGGCATGATGGGGCCAAAAAGACGGATATAACGAACAAATAACGCCTTGATTCTGACCAGCCTCGGTCGAGAGGTATGGGCAAAAATCCCGCAAAAGTAGGGGGTATAGCGGCGGAATACAACCAGAATGCCCGTTAAAATCAGATATAACCGGTTGGCCTCATTTGATAAACCAGTATTTTCGAAGAAGTAGCGTACCACATACACTTAAAAGGGCGTTTCGGTCTGTTAGCCGAAACGCCCTTTTAAGGTTCGTTGTCAATCGCCTTGTGCCGTTACCGGCTGCCGTTACGGCTGTTGCTGTGGCCCGAGTGTCCATGACCACCACGTTCGTCGGCTAGTTTGGTCTTGGTCTTGCCGCCGGGCGTCCCCTGGCGACCCATCGGTGCGTGATTGTCTTCAGGTTCCTGTTTGCTCTTATTGGCGTTGGTCATGTATCGCTCCCCGTTGGGGCGCTGATGACTCGTGTCGTGGGCGTCGTGGTTACGCGTGTGTTCGCCATGCGGCTGATTGTCGTTCGAGCCCGGCTGGTCAGTGGTTTTGTGGTTAGCGATAGTTGTAGCAGTCTATTAGTTATATAGATTTATAACTGACCGGATTCGCTACTGTTTACCGTTGGGGCAGCTAATTAGCTTTTGGTATGCCTGTCCCTCAGAAACCATAGACCAATCATGTGCCTATGCGCCCTATGCCGTAACTTCGGGTCGTTTCGTACCCCGCAACCTGTACCTTTTGTATACGTTATGAGTCAACGCATCGCTACGCTTGTCGTTTTTTCTATCCTGCTGCTCGGCTGTGCGACCTACGAACCGCCCCGTGATATCAACACGCCGTATACCTTCCCCAACCGGGGTGGCGATGGGCCAGCCGTGAAACCGCCGCCGCCTACCACGCGGGTGTTTGTCAGCAATGCGCTGATCAAGCTGGGTATCGACCCTAACCTGGGCGGCGCCATCACCTACCTGTCGGAAGCCAACGGAACAAACATGATCAACAATCATGATTATGGCCGGCAAGTGCAGAATAGCCTGTATTCGGGACCGGTGCCTTACGAACCCAACGGGCAGAAACCCCACCCAGCCTGGGCAACCAACGGCTGGAATCCCGTTCAGGTAGGCGATTACAGCGGCACCCCCGCGCGCAGCATCGAATGGCGTAAGATCGATAGCACGCACCTGTATACAAAAGCGACGGGCATTCAGTGGCCACTCGTGAACGTACCTGGCGAATGCACCATGGAGCATTGGTACGAATTGCGCGATAACACCGTACGGGTCCGCAGTCGAACGACCGTACAGCGCACCGACACCTCATTCTACAACCCGAGTTATCAGGAGACACCATCGGTTTACCTCAACGGTCCCTATCACCGATTTGTCAGCTATCAGGGTGATCGGCCATTTACGAATGATGCAATCAGCGATCGAACCTTCACCAACAAGTCGGAGGTGCAGTATTGCTCCGAAAACTGGGCAGCTATCGTCAACGGGCAGGGCAGAGGGATCGGGCTCTACAAACCCAACGAGTTTAACTGGGGCGGTGGTTTCTGGGGTTCGTCCCAAACAGGCGACGAGTATGACAACGCTACCGGCTACGTAGCGGCATTGCCCGTCGACCAGATGGATTACAACGGCGTCTACGAATACGAGTATGTGTTGATCGTTGGGTCGGTTAACACCATTCGGCAGTTTGCCTACAGCCAGCCTCGCCCGCGCAACACGCCCGATTTTGTGTTCGACACAGGTCGAAAAGGCTGGTCGTACTTCAATACGCGTGATCAGGGCTGGCCGATCCAGACGACACTGAACGTACGGTGGGAAGGATTACGGCCCGATCGGTTCCGGGTAGCCAGCCCGTTTATGTTTGTACCAGCCAGCAACGTACCCAGGCTCTACATACAGGCCGCATTCTCGACCAACGCAACGTCGGCGCACCTGATCTGGACCCGGCAGGGCGACAACGATTTTCGCCACAAACCCAATCAGGAACTCGACTTTCCCATCATTGGCGACGGGCAAATGCGGGTGTATGAAATCGACCTGAGCCGGGTCGCCAGTTGGCAGGGCGTCATCTCCCGAATTGGGTTGGAACCAACGAGCATTGAAGGCCTACAGAAGGGCGGGCTGATGCGCCTGAAGAGCGTGACCACCACCCGACCATGACCCGCACCCCCACCACCGGCCCCTTGCAGGGGCTACGCATTCTCGACCTGACGCGCCTGCTGCCCGGCCCGCTGGGCACGATGTTGATGGCCGATATGGGGGCCGACGTCACCAAGATCGAGAACCCCAATAGCCCCGATTATGTCAGCGTATTTCCGCCGCATATCAACGGTGTGTCGGTCAATTACCTGGCCTACAATCGGTCGAAGAAAACGCTTACCCTCGACTACACGACGCCCGACGGCCGTGAGGCTTTTTTCCGGTTACTCGACACCGCCGACGTCGTGGTCGAGCAATTTCGGCCCGGTCATCTGGATCGCCTGGGCATAGGGTATCAGGCCGCTGCTGCCCGTAATCCGGGTATCATTTATGTATCGATAACGGGTTACGGCCAAACCGGACCGTATGCGCACCTGGCTGGCCACGACCTCAATTACCTGGGCCTGTCGGGCGTGCTGAGCCTGACGGGACAGCCCGACGAACCACCAACTGTGCCGGGTGTACAGCTGGCTGATATTATGGGTGGAGCATACAGCTGTGTGATGGCTACGCTGGCCGCGGTCTATGCCCGCCACCGAACCGGAACTGGTCAGCAGGTTGATGTGTCGATGACCGACTGTGTCATGCCGTTGTTATCGGTGGCGCAGGCATTGTATGCGGGTACTGGCAACGTACCCAGGCGGGGCGAAATGCCGCTGTCGGGTGGGCAACCCAACTATGGTGTTTATCGGTGCCGTGACGAAAAGCGCGCGGATACCGAGGCAGTTCAGCCTAACTATATAGTGCTGGGTACGTTGGAGCCCAAGTTCTGGCAGAAGTTTTGTGCCCTGGTCGATCGTCCCGACTGGCTGGCGTTCATGCTGCCCCAAACTCCCGACGAACTAGCTACCTACAAAGCGCAGATTCAGGCCCTGATTGCCGAACGTACCCAGGCCGAGTGGACTGCCTTTGGCATCGAGCATGACCTGCTGATCACCCCCGTGCTCACCCTCGACGAACTCCCGCATCACCCTTATCATCAGGCTAGGCACATGATCGACACGCAGTTGCATCCTGTTGCCGGTGAGGTGCCCCTGATTGGTGTACCGATCAAATTTTCAGATACCCCCGCCACGCCTACCGGGTGGCTTACGGCGTAAGCAATACCACCAGTTTGCTATTGATGTAAGTATTTGCCTGATTTTATAAACGGCGTCGTATTTGTTGTTTATTTTAGAAATTTGGTTTCAATAGCGTTAAAATACAGGCTATTTGCAACAAGGCGGGGATTGTTCAGTTTCCAAATTTTGGGCATAAATACTCTATTTTGTCTGGCATGATTTGTGAGGCTAACTGGCAGCTTCATATGAAATGATGCCGTTATCGTTGGCACTACCTGAATTCCGATAGAATGGCCGTTGGCTTAGTCAAACAGCCCCGCAAAGGCTTTTAAGGCGAAGTTGGCATGAAATTCGTCATCCATTGGGCGAAATCGCGACAACGAACAACGGCTTGGTGAAAACGGCAATTGGGCACTTAATAGGGTGGTGGCTTGGGGTAATGATAACCCTGACGGGCAAGGCATTGGCATTGCCGTTGGCGCATCCGGTTGCTCCTGCTTCACTGACCTGCACCACGCCGCCACCCCTCATTCGGGGGGATCGGACCCTGATTTGCCGCGGCGAGACCGTTCAGTTACGGGCTGCCGACTGTGCTGGTACCGTCGTTTGGTCCACAGGTGATTCGGGTGCATCCATTCAGGTGACGCCCCATCAGACTACTCGATACACCGCCGTTTGTCGGTTGGCCGAAGGGTGCGTCAGTTGCTTTGCCGATGCGTACACCGTGGCGGTTGTCACGCCCGGTGCTCCTGAGGTAGTCGCATCTGCGCCTGTCGTTTGTCCGGGCAACGCCGTCACGCTCACCGCTGCCTGCACGGCCGGCGTTGTGGCGTGGACCGACGCTTCGCTGACGGGTTCGACGCCCGTGGTGTATCCGACTCAAACGACCAGCTATGGCGCCACCTGCGTGCAGAGCGGTTGTCGGTCCAATCCGGCTCCGCCCATAACGGTCCAGCTTGCATTGCCCACCATTCCTACAGTATCGATTCAAAACGCACCCAATACCCTCTGCTCAGGTCAGTCGGTGACCTTGCTGGCCGAGGCCTGCGCCGGACAGGTCTACTGGTCTGATGGCCAAGTGGGGGCCTCCCGCCGCCTTACGGTTGGGTCGGTAACGCGCTTCCGAGCCGTTTGCCGGGTGGGTAGCTGCCAAAGCGACAGTTCGGCCGTGCTGACACTGCCGTTGGTTTCCCGGCCATTCAGTCCATCGCTGGCAGCGGTTGTCCGAAATACCTGTCCGTTTCAAACCGCCGATTTGGCACGGTCGCTAGATGGCGTCTTCGATCCTCAACTGACCTATGAATTCCGGATGGGTTCGGCGCCAGATGCTCCTCTTGTGCCCTCGCCTGGGTCGGTGCTGGCCGATACGTATTATGCGTTCGCTCGTACGCGTGAAGGCTGCGTAAGTCAACCAGTAGCGATATCGGCCAACGTAACGCCCTGTGCTAACGGCATCGCGCCTTGCCTGAGTAACCCACCCTCGGCGCTGGTGTGGCTCGATACGCTCGATCAGGCCCGGGGGCTGGTGTGCCTTCAGGCGCGCCTGCGGGGCTCAGCCACCGAACCCGCCTGGGCATGTACCGGCACGGGCCTGCTGACTCAACAGCAGAGCGTTCGGCCCCGTTATGTTGCCTCGGAAGACGATCGGCAGCGCGGCACGGTTACGTTTACGCTCACGACACCCGACCCCGACGGCAGTGGCCCCTGCGTTGGGGCACTGGCGCGGCTGACGGTACCGCTGTCGGCGTCGATCAACGTACCTGACAAAAAAGATTCGACACTCGTCTTAAATCCTAATACACCCGAGTCGTCTGTCGTTTTTATACCGGAAGGCTTCTCGCCCAACGACGACGGCGTCAACGATCGCTTCGTGATTCGGGGCGTGCCGGCGTCGGCAACGGTGAGTCTGGAGGTGTTCAACCGCTGGGGACATCGGGTTTATGTGAATCCAGATTATCAAAACGACTGGGACGGGACGGCCAATCAGGGCATTCGCCCCAGTAACACCGAAACGGGCCTGCCCGACGGTACCTATTTCTATGTTGCACGGATTAGCGACGGACGCGAATATGTTCGTTTCTTGATCATATCTCGGTGACGGGCCGTTTGTATTTGGGTCTACTAGAGTAGAAGGGTATGTGAACACACTAAGGCCCTGACTACTCTGGACAGCTGACCTACAGACAGACAAATCGCTGTTAAGAATGAAACGATTTTTACTGATAGCACTCGGATTTCTGCTGCTGAGCAACACGCTGGCCTGGGCTGGTCTTGCTCAGCAACCCGATTCGTTGCTACAGCAGGCCGACCGTATGCTCAGTTACAAGGCATACGGGCGGGCCATCGACCTCTACACCCAATTGTTAAGCACGCCCTCACTGACGGTTGATCAGCGGGCTACTGTGCAGGCCAATCTGGCGCAGGCCTATCAGGCTATTGGCGACAATGTAAAAGCCGAACGGACCTTTCGCGAGTGGCTAACGACCATTCCGCAGGGGCAGGAGCAACCCGCCGTTTTGCTGGCCTACGCGCAGACATTGGTTAGCAACGGTAAATACGCGGAGGCGCAGGTCCAGTTCGACCGGTATCAGCTCATCCGGGAGCGAGCCCGTTTCCGGTTACCAAGCCCCATCCCCACCTCATCGCAGGGCGCTCCAGCTGGGCGGCGTGATCCGGTTCGTTACCAGATCGAAGACCTGGATCTGAATTCGCCCAACGAAGAGTTTAGTCCCATGTTTTACCGGGATGGCCTCGTTTACGTGGCCGGCAGGAAAGGAGGCGCCCCCATCGAAACCAGTGGCAGCGGTGGCGGCGCAGGCTATCTAGATCTGATCTACGTCGTAAACCGGGGTATGCTCAACGCCCGTCGCCGGTTCGATGCTGATGGCGAACCAATCAAAGAGACGCCGGGAACGAACGCCACTACGCAGTCGAAAAATCCGTGGCTCGTTGGGCAGGATTACTATACCCGGCCAACATCCAATGATTCGCGCACACCGGTCGGTTTTGAGGCAGGTATCAACGTGGCGCAGGGGTTAGGCTACGAACGGAATGCGGTCGATCTGGCGAAAGAGTTTAGCCGGACGCTCAACACGCGCTATCACGAAGGCCCCGCTACCTTCTCGGCCGATGGGTCGCGGATCGTGTTTACCCGTAACAACTACAGCGACGGAAAAGCCAAAACCAGCGCGGAGAACGTCAATAAGCTTAAACTCTACACGGCTCAGCAGGCCAACGGTACCTGGGTTAACATCGAAGAACTGCCCTTCAACAGTGACGAATACTCGGTAGGCCACCCGGCCCTGGCCAAAGGCACTGACGGTACCCCCGACCAGCTACTGTTTTTTGCGTCCGATATGCCCGGTGGCTTTGGGGGTACGGACTTGTACGTGTCGAAGTGGACGAACGGCAAATGGGGTGAACCCATCAATCTGGGGCCAACCATCAACACCCAAAGCAACGAGCTCTTTCCGTTTGCCGATGAAAACGGAAACCTGTATTTCGCCACCGATGGACGGCGGGGGAAAGGCGGGCTGGATATTTTCTTTGCAGCGATGGATGGCACTACCGTTGAGTCAATCGAAACCATTGATGCACCTATTAACTCCAGCGGCGATGATTTTGGTCTGATCACCGACGGAAGCCGCCGAACGGGGTATTTCAGCAGTAACCGCAATGGGTCTGACGATATTTTCCGCTTTTCGCGCCAGAGTTCGCTCTATGGCTGCCGCGACCTGACCATCCGCATCTACGCGCCCGGTACCGACGTACCCATCGACAGCGCAACGGTATTGGCGAAAGGCAACCGCACCGGCCAAACCGATCAGATGCTGATGGTTGATAAAAACGGGTTTGTGCGGATGTGTCTCGAAGCCGAAAGCGACTACACGTTTACCGCCTCACGCGATGGCTACGTGAACGCAACGGTTGGCTTCTCGACCAAAAACCTGACCGATGATCAACCCTCGCGGCTGGAGATTCCGCTGGTACCGCCCACGGTCATCATCGACACCGTATATGCCATGCCTGAAGCCACCACCCGGCGCCCGGCCCGCCCGCTGACCAATTCACGCATCAAAGGCATCGTGTTGAGTGAAGGGAACGGTGCGCCCATCGAAGGCGTGACGGTGCGGCTCAAGAATGAGTGCAACGGCGCCATCGTGAAGACCGAAACGAATGCGGATGGCTCCTATGAATTTGATATCAAGGAAGGCTGCGACTACACGCTGATCGCCAGCAAACCTACGTATGGGACCAGCACCAGCCGGGTACGAAAGCTGGCCAAGAAGTCGAAACCCGACGAACTGATGGCCACGCCATTCCGGATGTTGCGCGAAGGCGACGTGGTTACGATGGATAACATCTATTACGACATGGGCAACGCCAGCATCCGCACCGACGCTGCGCGTGAACTCGACAAGATGGTAGCCACTATGCAGCACTACCCCACGCTGGTGATCGAGATTCGGTCACACACCGACAGCCGGGGCGATGCCGCTGTCAATAAAGCGCTCTCGACCCGGCGGGCGCGGGCCGTAGTCGACTACATGGCCTCGAAAGGCATCAGCCGGTCGCGCATGCGGGCCATTGGTTACGGCGAAAGTATGCTAGTCAATAATTGCACCGACGGGGTCATCTGCACCGAAGGCGAGCATCAGCGCAACCGCCGTACCGAGTTCAAAGTGCTGGCGATCAAGTAGCCCGCCGCTTACAGCTTTGCGCTTTTGCTGCGCAGCCACATATCGGCCAGCACCAGCGCAGCCATCGCTTCCACAATCGGTACGGCCCGGGGTACAACGCAGGGATCATGGCGCCCCTTGCCACTAACCGTGACGGCATTGCCCGCCGCATCCACACTGGCCTGGTCCTGCATGATGGTGGCAACGGGCTTGAAAGCGGTACGGAAATAGATGGTCTCGCCATTGCTGATGCCGCCCTGAATACCCCCCGACTGGTTGGTGCGGGTACGTACCTGACCCGCTTCGTCGGTGTAGAATTCGTCGTTATGCTGCGAGCCATATTGCTCGGCGCCCGCAAAGCCGCTGCCGTATTCAAAGCCTTTTACCGCGTTGATGCTCAACATGGCCTTGCCCAATTCAGCGTGCAATTTGTCGAAAACTGGTTCGCCCCAGCCGGCGGGTACACCCGTGCACACGCAGTCGACTACACCACCGATGCTGTCGCCCTGCTTGCGGGTTTCATCGATGAGGGCAAACATCTGCTCAGCGGTAGCCGGATCGGGGCAGCGCACGGCATTGTCTTCGGCCAGCGCCAGATTCAGTTCCGAATAGGATTTTTCCAGTTTGAGTTTCCCAACCTGCGACACGTAGGCCTGCACCGAAACGCCCAGCTGGCGCAGCAGCAATTTGGCCACCGCCCCCGCCGCTACCCGTGCCGCCGTCTCGCGCGCCGACGACCGGCCCCCGCCCCGGTAGTCGCGGGTGCCGTATTTAGACTGATAGGTGTAGTCGGCGTGGCTCGGCCGAAACTGCTGGGCAATGTGGCCGTAATCCTTGCTGCGCTGATCGGTGTTGCGAATCACGAGCGCGATGGGTGTGCCCTGCGTGACGCCCTCAAACACACCCGATAGCACCTCGAACTCATCGGCTTCGCGCCGTTGGGTCGTGATGCGCGATTGGCCGGGTTTGCGCCGGTCCAATTCGGCCTGAATGAAATCAGTATCGAACGCCAGACCCGCCGGGCAACCGTCGATGGTGACGCCAATCGCCGCGCCATGCGACTCGCCGAAGGTGGCTATTTTGAAGAGAATTCCGTAGGTGCTGCTCACGATTTCGTTTAACGGTCAAGGGTCAGCGTTCGACCAAGTCACTACGGCTCTCGAGCAACTTTCAACGGCAAACGCTGAACTCATTTCCTGGCAAAGACAAACAACGTACCCAGAATCATGATGATGATAAGCACGTTGGCAATGGCCCGAACCAGCACGGGCCAATTCACCGATTGCTCGGCGCTGTCGGTTTGTTCCAGCCCCGCGTAGATCGACGGGCGACCTGCCTGATCGAGGGTGTCAGACGGCACGATGCCCGTTGCCAGGCTATCGGTGGCTTCCCCAACGCGAAGCACCAAACGGGGGCGCAACGTATCGTACCGGCCAATCTGGGGGTCGAAATAAACCCAGAAAAACCGATTAGCCAACGCCACCGGGCCTTTTTGCTTCGGAATCAGAAAGTAGCGAAACGACTTATAGCCACTCACGGCCGCGCCCACCCGCCCAATCTGTTCCTGCGATTGTGGCGGAAAGACGTCGAGGCCATCGCCCACATTGACAAGTTGGGGCGCCTGTATACTGGCAATATTACCCTGCCCTTCGATCCGAATATCGTAGCGCACACTCTGACCAACGCCCACTCGGCTACGGTCGGCTTCGTCGATCAGGCGAAATGAACCTACCGATACGGCCCCCGTTTGGCCGCTTCGGCCGGGTAGGGGCTGCACCATCACTTGCACGGGTTCACTCGTAAACGCCACCTCATCGGCCTGTGGGCTGGATGCCGTGGCCGCCCGCCCCGTTTGCGAGCCCGGCCCGGTCGGCTGAACGGGTGTGGGGCTCAGGCGCGACACCCGCAACGATACCGCCGGGAGCGTAATCGTCCGGGGGAGGCCGGTGCGAGTCGCCAATGGAAAAAACGTGGCCGAATAAACCGGGTACTCCACGTACCGCTGCCCGTTGAGTAGGGTAGGGCGGGGCCGCAGTTCGCTGATGTTGTCGTTTTCCTCCCAGGCGTTAACCGGCCTCAGTTGCCGGGTTAGCAACTCCACCTGCTGGGCCAGCCGGTCGAAACGCAGTTCATAGGGGTAGTTTTCGGCCACGTAAAAAGACACCCTGACATGCAGCCCCTGCCCGGTGTAGAGCCTGGTGTAATTTACGGTCGTCTGCAAGAAGGCCGTCCGTTTGTCGGTTTTTGCCTTGGCCAGGGCGGTTGCTGAGAGCGCCGATGTGGATGTGGCGGCGGTTGTGGAAGGCCGTACGATGAGTTGCGCGCCGGGTGAGCGCACCGTCTGCCCGTCGACGGTAACCGTAAAGGGAGCAAGCCGAAACGTACCTGGCTGGGTAGCCGCATAGGTCTGAACAACAACCTGACTAACTACCTCGCGGCCGCCAAATTCACTGCGGCTCGAACTGTACGACGTCCCCTGTTTGACGAAACCCGCAATGGCCGGAAAAGCGATAGTAGGGCGGGTTTCACTGTCTCGAACGATAATTGAAATGGTAAAGGGCCGTTCAATAGTAAAACTGGTTGCACTTAACTCGATAACAATTGGATTATCAGTGGATTGGGCAAAAACGCTGGTTTTCTCATGGAAATATAATGCAAAAACTAATATGAATATTCCAAGTTTCATATACATTTGTCAGCAACAAACTGACCGGAAGCCCGTTACAATGATAACGAGATTCTAGCTCAGTCTGGGCTGTTTCGAATTCCCTCTTTCCACCAGAGCCTTAGTCTTTAATCAAAAAAACGAATGCAGTATGGCCTCCATGCTTGAGTACGTTAAACTAATTCTTCAAAAGGTCAGCTTTGACCGTCAGTTGTTTGAAAAAGAATTAAAAAAAGCACTTCAGACCCTGGTAGGTGACGAAGTGAAGCAACTTAAACAGTGGTGTTATGCGCAATTTGGGCGGATGTATCGGGTCGTTTTGAACCGTTGTTTCTCGCGTACCCGACTGGCGTGATCATTGGATAGACTTGACAACCAGGCCTTCCCCAGCGGGGAAGGCCTTTTTATTAGTAACCCAACGCGTTGGCATAGCACCTGCCCGGCGTCCTGACAATCTGTCTGACACTGACCGGTTGGGCTGATTATTGCCAAGGCATAGGCTGACGGATTCGGAGTCACTAACCCGCCCCAAACCAGGGTAGGCGTGGGGTATGCCCGGTGGCCGTTAGCAGGTGTGTCCCAGTGGCCTACCAACATTCCCGGCATTATCTGTTAATTTTGTAAACGGAAAAGTAACGACGAGCTGATCAGCCTGTTGGCTTCGCGGATAGCCTGACCAGCCTCTTTATAGCTAAATGAGTAATTTCATCACGAAAAGTATCGCCAAACTATTTGGCACCAAGTCGCAACGCGATTTGAAAGAGTTGACGCCCTATGTAGAGCAGATCAACGCCGAGTTTGCGCGCTTGAAAGACCTCTCGAACGACGAGCTGCGGGCTATTTCGGCCCAGCTACGTACCCAGATCGCCGACGAACTGATGCCCATCGACGAGCAGATCGCCGGGTTGCGGCAGCAGGTTGCCGACGATCCCGATATGGACGTCGATCGCAAGCAGTCGCTGTTTAGCGAGGTCGACCGGCTCGAAAAAGACCGGAACAAAGAACTGGAGCGCGTGCTGTTGGCCATCCTGCCCCTTGCCTTCGCCGTGGTTAAAGAAACCGCCCGCCGCTTTGCGGAAAACGAGTCGCTCGAGGTAACCGCCACCGACTACGACCGTGAACTGGCGATGCGCAAGAAGAGTATCCGGATCGACGGTGACAAAGCCTATTGGGCCAACACCTGGGATGCTGCTGGTAACACCATCCGCTGGGACATGGTGCACTACGATGTGCAGCTGATCGGTGGGGTGGTGCTGCATACGGGTAAAATCGCCGAGATGGCCACGGGTGAGGGGAAGACGCTCGTATCGACGCTGCCCGCTTTCCTGAACGCGTTGGGCGGCCGGGGTGTGCACATTGTAACGGTCAACGACTACCTCGCCAAGCGTGACTCGGAGTGGAACGGCCCCCTGTTTGAGTTTCATGGCCTGCGCGTGGATTGCATCGACAAGCACCAGCCCAACTCGGAAGCGCGCAAAAACGCCTACCTCGCCGACATCACCTACGGCACCAACAACGAATTTGGCTTCGATTACCTGCGCGACAACATGGCCCGCACGCCCGACGAACTCGTGCAGCGGAAGCACCACTTCGCTATGGTCGATGAGGTTGACTCCGTGCTGATCGATGACGCCCGGACGCCCCTGATCATTTCGGGACCCGTGCCGCGCGGCGACGAGCAGGATTATGCCGAACTGAAACCCCGCGTGTCGCGCGTGGTGGAGGCCCAGCGCCGTCTTGTGAATGATCTGCTGGTAGAAGCCCGTAAGAAAATTGCCGCTGGCGATGAAAAGGAAGGCGGTCTGGCGCTGTTCCGGGCCTACCGTGGCCTACCCAAAAACAAACCCCTCATCAAGCTGCTCAGCGAAACGGGGGTACGTCAGGTGCTGCAAAAAACCGAAGGTATCTATCTGGCCGAAAACCAGAAGCTGATGCCCGAAGCTGATTCGCCCCTGTTCTTCACCATCGATGAACGTAACAACAGCATCGAGCTGACCGAAAAGGGAATCGACTACATCACCGGCAACGGCGAAGACCCGAATTTCTTTATCCTGCCCGACCTGTCGATCGACATCAACATGATCGAGAAGAGCGGCGATTTCAGCGAGCAGGAGAAAATTCTGCGTAAGGAAGCCGTGATCCGCGACTACGCCGTGAAGACGCAGCGCATCAACACGGTCAACCAGTTGCTGAAAGCCTACTGCCTGTTTGAGCGCGATGTGGAATACATCATTCAGGAAGGCAAGGTGAAGATTGTGGATGAGCAGACGGGCCGGATCATGGAAGGGCGCCGCTGGTCAGATGGGCTGCACCAGGCCGTGGAAGCGAAAGAAGGCGTGAAAGTTGAAGACGCCACCCAGACCTACGCGACCATTACGCTACAGAACTATTTCCGGATGTACCACAAGCTGTGTGGTATGACCGGTACGGCCGAGACGGAAGCCTCTGAATTCTGGCAGATCTACAAACTCGACGTGGTGGCCATCCCGACCAACCGCGCCATAAGCCGTAAAGATCAGGAAGACAAGGTATATCGTTCGGTTCGGGAGAAATACAACGCCGTCGTCGACGAGATCGTTGAACTGGTGGGCAAAGGGCGTCCGGTGCTGGTGGGTACCACCTCGGTGGAAAACTCGGAGCTGCTAAGCCGCCTGCTGACGTTGCGGAAAATCCAGCACCAGGTATTGAACGCCAAATACCACCAGCGCGAGGCCGAAATCGTGGCCGAAGCGGGTAAGCCCGGCACCGTAACCATCGCCACCAACATGGCTGGCCGGGGTACAGATATCAAGCTCACCGCCGAATCAAAAGCGTCGGGTGGTCTGGCCATCATCGGTACGGAACGCCACGAGTCGCGGCGCGTCGACCGGCAGCTACGCGGCCGGGCGGGTCGTCAGGGTGACCCAGGTACGTCACAGTTCTTCGTTTCGCTCGAAGATAGCCTGATGCGTTTGTTCGGGTCGGAGCGTATCGCCAAACTGATGGACCGCATGGGGCTGGAAGAAGGCGAGGTTATCCAGCACTCGATGATCACCAACTCGATCGAACGGGCGCAGAAGAAAGTTGAAGAAAACAACTTCGGCGTGCGGAAGCGGTTGCTCGAATACGACGACGTGATGAACTACCAGCGGACGGCCATCTACGACCGTCGGCGCAACGCCCTCTTCGGCGAGCGGCTTCCACTCGACATCGCCAATACCATGTATGACGTGGTGGAAGAGGTTGTCAACAATGCCGAGGGTGATTTCGAGGTGGTGAAACTACAACTGCTGACCAACCTCGGTCTCGACACGCAACTGTCGCAGGGTGATTTCTTCAAGCTGAAAAAAGCCGATCAGATCAACAAACTGTACAGCGAGGCGGAGCAGCATTACCAGGCCAAAAACCACGCGGTAGCCGAAAAAATGCTGCCCGTTCTGACGCAGGTGTTGGAGCAGCAGGGCCAGTTCATCAAGAACATCGTGGTGCCGTTTACCGATGGCGTCCACGACCTGCAGGTCGTAACTGACCTCCGGTTGGCTGTCGAAACGGGTGGCCGCGAAGTGGTGCGCGAAATGGAGAAATCGGTAACGCTGTCGCTCATCGATCAGGAGTGGAAAGAACACCTCCGCGAAATGGACGATCTAAAGCAGTCGGTACAGAACGCCGTATTCGAGCAGAAAGACCCGCTGTTGGTGTACAAATTCGAGTCGGTCGAGCTGTTCAAACGATTCCTCAGCAAAGTCAACTTCGACACGATCAGCTTCCTGGCCAAAGCCGATATTCCGGCCGAAGATGCGCAGGAGGTGCAGCAGGAAATCCAGTCGGCCCCGGCGCAACGCCGCCCCGAGCCGATGCCCGAACTGCACACCAATATCGAAGATTTCGACGACGATCATCTGGCCAGCGGCCCCGAAGAATATGCCCGCCGGATGGCGGCTAACAACGCGGCGGGGGCCGGTGCACCTCCCATGCCCAAGCAGTTGCCGGTTCGTAACGCCAAGATTGACCGCAACGCCCGCGTGACGGTGCAGTACATCGACGGCACGGTGAAGAAAGACGTGAAATACAAGAGCGTCGAAGCCGACATTATGAGCGGTAAAGCCATGCTGGTTGAGTAAACCTGTTTAATAGATACAATAGATACCAAAACGAAACCGGCCCCGACTCTTGCGAATCGGGGCCGGTTTCGTTTTGAGCAACTGCGCGCGAAGTCAACGGGTCGTTGTAAGCCACTCCAGTACATCGCGGATGCTGTCCAGTTGCACATACTCGCCCAACTGGTAATTGTCGGGCAGCTTTTCGAAGTGCCAGGTCGTGTGATACGGGATGTGAATGGCCTGCCCGCCTATGTTGACAACGGGCAGAATATCGGATTTAAGCGAATTGCCAATCATCAGGAAGTCAGCCGGTTCCACGGAGTAGCGCGACAGGATACGCCGGTAAGCGGCTTCGTGCTTTTCGCTTACGATCTCGACGTGACTGAAATACTGCCCCACCCCCGAACGGGCCAGCTTGCTCTCCTGATCAAGCAGGTCGCCTTTGGTCAACACCATCAATTCGTGGTCGGCACTCAGGGTCTGAAGCACCTCTTCCACGCCGTCGATAAGGGCAATCGGAAAGCGTAGCAGTTCCTTGCCCAAATCAATAATCTGCTGAATATGCGTGCCACGTACCTGTTCGTCGGTCAGGCGGATCGCCACTTCGATCATCGACAGCATGAAGCCCTTAGCCCCATAGCCCATCAGATGAAGGTTTTCGGCCTGTACGTCGATCAGTACCTGATTGATTTGGTCGTCGGTGCCGAACTGCCTGAGTAGCGAACGGAGCTCTTCTTCTGCCTCATCGAACAGCGGTTGATTGGCCCAAAGGGTATCATCGGCGTCGAAGGCGATTAACTTGGGAAACGGTCTCATACAGGTGCAAAAGTAGCGCAAGCCTGTCACCCGCCCACCACATAACCCGGCCCATTGACCCGAAAAGGAGGCATCGATCTGGCGTAGTTGAAGATAACAACGTACCCGAACACCGGTCATCGGCAACGAACAAATCGCGCCAGATCAGCAGGAGAACCGAGCCTTTGTCGCGGCACGATTGGGCGGTTGGCTGCGTTATATATATGTGGGGCCGCACTACTGGCCTAAACCCCTATGTATCTGATTATAAATAAGTTTGCGATCGGTGGGTTGGCGTTGGTTGGGCTCTTGTTCGGGGGCAGCGTGATGAATCCTACCGGCCCCGCCAACGCCCGAATCACCAGCCTCCACGTACCGCCTCTGCCCGCCGTCATCCAGCTCCGGCCCGAGCCGCTGCCCTTTACCCCAACAGAATTTTACGTAGCCGACGTGCTCGACCAACGGGCTGAGAAAACGCCTTTTGCCAACCTGATTCTGCGCCCTGATAAACCCGCTGAACCCGTTGATTTGCAGGGCGGAACAGGCCCGGCTTTGGAACAATACATTGGTCAGATTGTGCGCCGGAATACCAAATTGCGCCCGATTGTGCTGCGCGTAACGGCGGGTAAACTGATCGAAACCGCTGGCCCGCGCGGTAGCGTCAGCGGCAAACTCGCGCTCACGCTGGCCTTCGACGTGCGTCGTGAAGACGAAAATCTGTCGCTGGTCACCTTTCAGGGCAACGCCCGCTACCAGCGCCCCGTTGGCCAGACCGACGTGATTGAACGCACCATCCGGCAGAGCGTCAATGAGGGGCTGCGATACCTGAATAACTACATGAACAAAGAGGTCGACAACGTACCTGCGCTGGCGGGTAAACTGGCGGTATCGCTTACTGACGTGAAAACACGTACCCCCGCTAGCAGCGACACGGTCTTCTATGACCCCGACCGGCCCCTGACCTGGGATGATTTCCGGGCGTTACCCCCAGTCAACAACCGCTATGCCGCGCAGATTATGCCCGGTGTGTCGTATGAGGGCAAAAGTCAGGTAGAAAAGGGGACCGTCAACGTGCGGCTGAAACTGAAAGTGTTCATGCTGAAAAGCCAGTCGTGGGTTAAGCCCATCGGCCACAACGACTACGCCCTGAACCACGAGCAGCGGCATTTCGACCTTGCGCGGCTGGCGATGGAAGAATTCAAGCAGATTCTCAACCCCGACAGTCTGTCGCTCAATGATTACAACAGCAATATCCAATATCGCTACATCGAGATGTATCGGGAATTGGGGAAACGGCAGCAACAATACGACGACGAAACCCGCCACGGCATCGATGAGGGAGCGCAGGCTCGCTGGAACGCCCAGATCGACCGGGAACTGCGTCGGTATGGCTACAAGTAGCCTGCCCGCCAACCGAGACGTAGATCGTCAATGGCGATTTTAATATGTTGCCGATTTTGGCGACCACGATCGATCAATTTTGCCGAATTAGCTAAGTCGTTAAGCAAGACACGGTTTGTCATCGATTTTCAAGGTAAAGTCAGCCGTATGCCTGACTATTGCGTAAGCTGCCGATGATGACCGACTGATGCGCCCCCGTGTTCTGCACATTACAACCGCCCACCGCCCCCATGACCCCCGCATTGTTTACAAGCAATGCCCGGCTTTGGCCGACACGTATGAGGTTTGGTGCGCCATCCCCGATGCCGACCCGGCGGTGGCCCCGAACGTGCGGTTTATCACCCTGCCCTACTACGAGCAGGTTATCTGGCGCATCCTGCTCACCTGCCCGCTAATTGTCTGGAAATGCTGGCGGCTCCGGCCCGACGTGCTGCATTTCTACGTACCTGAGTTTATCCCGTTTGCGTTCCTGTTCCGCCTGCGTGGTACCCGGCTGATCTACGAAGTGCAGGAGAACCTATTCAAGAAAATGCACCTGAAGACCCGTAATAAAAGCTGGCTCCTCACCCGCGCCTTTGCCGGGCTTGATCAGCTTGCGCGGCGCTACTGTTACTGCGTATTCACCGAACACGGCTACCTGACCACCTACACCAACCTGCGGAAACCGTCGGTAGTGGTGTATAACTATGCTTCGCTGCCGTTGCTGGAGCCTTTCCGAAGCTCTTATAATCCACACACAGCGCCTTACTCGTTCTTTTACATTGGCTGGCTCAGCATGGAGCGTGCTTTCGATACCCTGCTGGCTTCGTTCAATCATCTACAGGGAACGTACCCGGATTTCGTCGTGCATCTGTTTGGCCGACAAACCTTCTCGCAGGCTACCCTCAACGCCAATCCCGATTATCAGGCGGTGAAGCCGAAACTGCGCTTCTACGGCTACACCGATCAGCAGCGGGCCCTTCCATACGCCAAAGGCGCCGTTGCCGGATTGGCGCTGCTCAAACCCGTCGGCGACTACCCCGAATCCTACACGACGAAGCTCTTTGAGTACATGGCGCTGGGCCTGCCTGTCATCACCGCCGATTTCCCGCTCTACAAAGACGTTGTCGAGCGGCACAATTGTGGTTTCTGCGTATCGCCTTACGATCCCGAGGCCGTAGCGGCGGCGCTAACGTACCTGATCGCCCACCCCGACGAGGCCCACGCAATGGGCCAACGGGGCCGCCTCGCCGTTGAACAGCAGTACAACTGGACTACCGAAGCCGACAAACTACGGGCATTCTACCGCGAGGTGATAGGCGCTTGAGAGTGAACTCATTATAACTAGTGTTGTTATGCTGAAAACAGCTAAATCGTATTGCTTATGAACGCTCTTCGACAGATTGTAAGCCCACAGAATGGTCGTCTGTCTATCGATGTACCCAGGGGATTGGAAGATCAGGCATTCGAGGTTATTGTAGTCCCATTAGGACAGATGAGCAGCCCCTTAATAAATGCGCTTAAAGTTGCCAATAATGAGCAATTGAGTACTGCTTTCTGGCAGGCTACGGAGGCTATGCAACAGCAGGCTACGCAAAATGGGCTGACCCCCGAGCGGCTTGATCAATTGCTGAGTGATGAAGACTGATCGTTTTGTCTTTGATACAAATACACTGATTAGCGCCGTCATTTTACCGAAGTCAACCGCGGCGCTCGCGCTTCAAAAGGCAGAGAATAGTGGTTTTTTATTTACGTCGACCGATACGTTTGCCGAGTTAGAATCTGTATTAGCCCGTCCCAAGTTCGATCGGTACATTCCGTTGTCAATTCGGCAGGGGTTCTTACAGCGTTATAAAGCCCTGGCCCTGTTTCTGACCATATCGCAACCGGTGACGGATTGCCGTGATCCTAAAGACAACAAGTTTCTTGAATTAGCGCTGTCCGCCGACGCTCATTATTTGATTACTGGTGACAACGACTTACTGGAGTTGCATCCATATCGAAACACGCAGATCATTTCGGCGTCCCAATTTCTAGTACTCACTTAACGTACCTGATCGCCTGCCTGGCTGGAACCGGGCGTTACGGCTTGCGAAGCCTCAAGCTAAAAAGGGCTAACGTTGATCAACGTTAGCCCTTTTTTTACGATTAATGAGCGGTCTCGTTTCTACCGGCTGCGGCCACCGCGGCGATTCTGGCCTTTGGGAGCGGTGCCTTTGGTGCGTTTGGTTTCATCGCCAGCAGCTTTGCGGGCGCGGGTTTCGTTGCGCGCGTTGCCCGATGAGCCACTAAACTTGCGGCTCGCCCGGCGGTCGGCTAGGCTATCGCCGTCGTCGTTACCCGATCGGCGTGACGTGCCCCGGTCAGGTGCCGTTTGGGCATTATCACGGACGAGGGCAAAGTCGATGCTGCGGCGGGCGAGGTTTGTTTCCTTCACCTTCACCGTGACCGAATCGCCGAAGGTGTACATCTTCTTGCTCTTACGGCCAATGATGCGGTAGTTGTCTTTATCGTACTCGTAGAAATCGTCGGTGAGGTCCTGCATGCGCACCAGACCTTCGCAACTATTCTCGGGAATCTCGACGAAGAAGCCAAACTCGGTGACCCCGGCAATAACGCCCTCAAATTCCTGATCGGCGGGCATCCGGCTCATAAACTCGACCTGCTTGTACTTGATGCTGGCGCGTTCGGCTTCGGCGGCGGCTTTTTCCCGCTCCGACGAATGCTTGCATCGGCTTTCCAGCGCCTCCTGATCCACCGAGCGGCCCCGGTCGAGGTAATGCTGAAGCAGGCGGTGCGCCATCATGTCGGGGTAACGGCGAATGGGCGACGTGAAGTGCGAATAGCGCCGGAACGCCAACCCAAAGTGGCCAATGTCGTCGGTGCTGTAGCGCGCTTTCGACATCGTCCGGACGGCCAGTTGCGACAGCATCGTTTGCTCGGGCTTACCCTCGATATCGGCCATAAACTTGTTCATGGCGGTCGACAGTTTGTCTGACGTGACGTTGAGCTTGTAGCCCAACTTCCGGGCGAAATCGGCAAAGACCTGTAGCTTATCCTCGTTGGGGCCTTCGTGTACGCGGTACACCATCGTGTTTTCGTCGGGCCCTTTCGAGAGGCTCACCACAAATTCGGCCACGCGCTTGTTCGCCAGCAGCATAAACTCTTCGATGAGCTTGTTGGTGTCCTGCCGAATCTTGGGCACGACCGCCAGCGGTACGCCGTTTTCGTCGAGCTTGAAGCGCACTTCGGGTGTCTCGAAGTTGATGGCCCCGTGGCGGAATCGCTGATCGCGCAGTTTGTGCGCCAGTTCGTTGAGCAACGTCAGCTCCTTCACAAAATCCCCTTCGCCAGCATTCAGAATGGCCTGGGCTTCTTCGTATGAAAACCGGCGGTCGGAGTGGATGGCGGTGCGGCCAAACCATTCAGCCTCGATCTTGGCGTCGGTCGTCAATTCAAAAACGGCCGAGAAGGTCAGCTTGTCTTCGTGCGGACGCAGCGAACACACGCCGTTCGACAGCTTTTCGGGCAACATCGGCACCACCCGGTCAACCAGGTACACCGACGTGGCCCGTTTGTATGCTTCTTCTTCCAGTTCTGTGCCGGGCAGTACGTAGTGCGTTACGTCGGCGATGTGGACACCAATTTCGTAGTTGCCGTTGTCGAGATACCGAACCGACAGTGCATCATCGAAATCTTTGGCGTCGACGGGGTCAATCGTGAACGTGGTGACACCCCGGAAATCACGCCGCCGGGCAATTTCTGCCTCGTCGATCGTCACCGGGATCTCCTCGGATTCGCGTTCGACCTCGGCCGGGAATTCGTTCGGCAGGCCAAATTCGGCCAGAATCGCGTGCATCTCGGTATTGTGCTCACCGGCCTTACCCAGCACCGTAACGACTTCGCCTTCAAAAAGGCCGTCTTCGTCACCGGCGTCGGGGTAGCGGGTCAGGCGCACCAGCACTTTCTCGTTCAGCACGGCCCCGCCCAGTTTATCGTCGGGAATCAGGATGTCGTGGTAAATCCGGCGGCTGTCGGGCACGACAGCGAGGCCTTTACCCCGCTTTTCCAACGTACCCACGAGCTCGGGCCGACCCCGTTTGGCAATGCTGGCCACGCGGCCCACCAGCCGCTTGCTGATTTGCCGGGTGCCGCGCTGCCGCGAATCGCTGAAGACGACGACCCGTACCTGATCGCCATCGATGGCTCCGCCGAGGTCTTCGGCCGGGATCCAGATGTCTTTGTCGCGATCACGGATGGTGTTGTCGGGGACGATAAACGCAAAGTTGGGGCTCACGTGCTCAACCGTACCGAGAATGGTGTTTTTATCGCGCTGTTCGTTGAACTGATAGCGCCCATCGGGCAGGCGGGTCAGGCGGCCCTGATCAGCCAGATCACCCACGATCTGTTGTACAATTCGTTTCAGCCGCAGATCATGAACCTCAAAATTGTCCATGACCTCCATGGTCGACCAGGGTTGCGCAGGATTGATTTCAAAAAACGCCGCGACATCGTTGGCCAGTTCATCGACATACGACATGGGTTGGCGGGGTTGGGCTTCCTGCCCAGACGGCTTGCGCCGGTTCGATGGTTTGCCGGGGCCCTTTGCGGAGCCTTTGGCGGGGCGGTTATAGTTGGTTTGTTTAGGTCTCATGTGAAATGGCAGGGGGCGTGGGGCTCGGGGCAATGGACTGTTTGTTTCCACTGCCTGTTGCGTCAGGCCCGCCGCCTCAAACGTGTAATATCCCTTCCAGCCCAAGCGCCGGTACGTTGACCAGGTGCGACTCGGTGATGCTGTCGGGGACGAAGATGAATTTTTTGTCGTAAATCTGGGAGCCAATAAAATAACTGACCCAGTATTCATTATTCAGGTGAAAAACGTCGGGCATGATGGTCTCGATTACCTCATGCTGACCAGGTTGCAGGCTGACGAAATAGTGGCGGAGCGTCGCGGTTTTTTGCTCTTCGCCATTTTTCTCGCCGTAGCCTCTTGAGGTAACAAACACGTTTTCAATTGGTTGTTGATTCTGATTGATCAGGAAAACCTGCCAGTCATATTGGTTCAGTTCGTTCAATTTGCGAGCCACAACCACTTGTATGCCCTCAACAGGTAAGAAAGCAATGTCTTTTTTCATGAAGTAAACGATAGAACGCAGATGACGCAGATCGGACGGATCGACGCGGCTTACCTCAACGTTCCATTTTCATCTCAAATAACTCAATCAGGTGTGTTTGCACGCGCTCGGCTACGTCGGGTAGCGGGACAACGTACCCAAGCTCCTGCTGCATCGACGTAACGGCTTTGTCGGCAATGCCACAGGGTACAATATGATCGAAATAACGCAGATCGGTGTTGACGTTCAGCGCAAAGCCGTGCATCGTTACCCAACGGCTCGCTTTCACGCCCATCGCACAGATTTTGCGGGGACCGGCCTCGTCGTCGAGCCACACGCCGGTGAGGCCGGCAATGCGCCCCGCCACGATGCCGTAGTCGGTCAGCGTCAGGATAATCGCTTCTTCGAGCAGCCGCATGTAGCGGTGGATATCGGTGAAGAAATTGTCCAGATCCAGAATGGGATAGCCGACCAGTTGGCCGGGGCCGTGGTAGGTGATATCGCCACCCCGGTTGATGCGGTGGTAGGTCGCGCCGATCTGCTTCAGAAACTCGTCGTTGGCCAGCAGGTGCGCCTCATGCCCGCTCTTGCCCAGCGTGTACACGTGCGGGTGTTCGCAGAAAAGCAAGTAATTGGGCGTGGGTTGTTGCTCATCGGGCGAGAGGCCCCGATTGGCCACCTTACGGGCTACCGTATCGGCAAAAATCCGTTCCTGCTCATCCCAGGCCGTCTGGTAGTCGATCAGGCCCAAATCACGTACCTGAATGACTTTGTTCTGAAGTGTAGTCGTCAACATAACTACCTACAGAACACCGAAAAGGCTCAGGTACGTTCAGTGTGGTGCTTACCCCACCACCTTACTGGTGTACTTGTCCATGACATCACTGGGGTGGATGTCGAGCACATTGGCTAGCACGAGCAACACCAGCGTACGGGAGGCAATCTTGCGGGGGATGTTGGCCAGCATCGCAAACGAATCGACCGTGATCGACGGGTGCTGAACCAGGTGCTGCATGAGTACGCGCTCTTTGTCGCCGTAGGTGAAGCGCACATTTCGGTCGGCGCGTTCGGCTTTCAGAATCTCGCGCACCTCCTTACTGGCCTGCACCGACTTGTCGGCCACCCGCACATACACCTTCCGGTTGTCGGGGTCGGCGGGGTCGGGCAGCACATAGTGGGGCCGGTGGGGGCTGCGGGGAATATGAAACACCAGCACCTCGCGCTCGTCGTGCAGCGAGACGCGTTCAAGCGTGTACGGAATCGCCGGAAAGCACAGCTTTTCAATGGCCCGCACCAGCAGGTATTCGTCTTCGTCAGCGTATTTGAGGCCTGGGATGCTGCGGTCATCGCCAACGCCGATCAGGAGTGTACCGCCATCTGTGTTGGCGAAGGCGACGACTTCCCGAACTATCTTGTCGGGATGGTTGGTCTTGAGTTTAAACTCAAGTGAGTGGCCCTCGCCCTGGCGAACCAGGTCTTTGAGAGCCTTATAGTCGAGAGTTGATCTGCCCACCATACTGCGTTTCGATCACACCTAAATGTACGACCCTTCGGCGAAATTGCAAGCGTAACCTACACAATAGGCAAACGCCCGAAAATAAGCAACATCGCCAACGTATCGCTCGCCAACTTTATGCCGGCGTTGGTCGTTACTCAATCAAACGCGATTACTTTATAAACGCAAAAATGCTCGTAAACGTTGTCATCGCACTCGCCACTCTCGTCACGATGGAGGGGGTCGCCTGGTTCACCCACAAATACATCATGCACGGTATTATGTGGAACTGGCATCATTCGCACCACAACCACCACAAAGGCTTTTTCGAAGTAAACGACTTATTCAGTGTGGTGTTTAGTTTCGTAGCTACCGGTCTGGTAGTGGTGGGCATGGAAGTGTCTTCGCTCTGGTTTCTGGCCCCGATTGGTGCGGGCGTCACGCTCTACGGAATTGGCTACTTCGTCTTTCACGATGTCATTGTGCATCGGCGTATAAAGATCAATTTCAAGACGAAAAACCCGTACTTACTCCGTATTATGCGGGCCCATTACGTGCACCACAAAGTGCACACGCGCGAAGGAGCCGAAGCGTTTGGCTTCCTGTATGCGCCGAAGAAATACGACAAAAAATGAACCGCGTTTCCCACCTGAACCGGCTGCGGACCGAACCGTTTGATGTGTGCATTATAGGGGCTGGGGCTTCCGGTGCGGGTTGTGCCGCCGATGCGGCAAGCCGTGGTTTGCGCGTAGCCCTGCTCGAAGCTGACGACTTTGGTGCCGGTACGTCAGGTACGTCGACCAAGCTGGTGCACGGTGGCGTTCGGTATCTGGAACAGGCCGTCAAAACGGCTGATCCCAAACAACTGGCACTGGTGCGGAAGGCGTTGCATGAACGGCGTACGCTACTGCACATTGCGCCGCACCTCTGCCATCCGCTGGCGCTGGTCACGCCCTGCGCTACACTGCTGGAAGGCTGGTATTACGCCATAGGACTGAAAATCTACGATTGGCTGGCCGGTAGCCGCCGCATGGCCCCCAGCCGCTGGCTCAACAAACGCGAAGCCCTACGCCACTTTCCCGCCTTCAACGCCAACAAGCTAAACAGCGCCGTACTGTATTACGACGGGCAGTTCGACGACGTTCGGCTGAACCTGAGTCTGGTGCAAACGGCCGTCAAGCACGGTGCAGCGGCGGTAAACCACATCCGGGCGGCGAGTTGGGAGACCAATACGAACGGAAAACTGACGGCAATTCGGGCGGTGGACAAACTAACCGGCGAGTCGCTAACCATCCGGGCCGACCTTTTCATCAATGCTACCGGCACCCACGCCGATCAGCTCCGGCAAGAGGCTAACTCTGGTCAGGGACGGCGGATGCGGGCGAGCAAAGGGGCTCATGCGGTGCTGCCCGCCAACGCGTTGCCGATGACCACCGGTACAACAGAGCAGGCCGCGTTGCTCGTGCCCAAGACGCACGATGGACGGGTGCTCTTTGCCATTCCCTGGCGCGGCCAATGGCTGATCGGCACTACCGACACCGAAGCCGAACCGACCGATACCCCCACCTTACTGCCCGAAGAGGCCACCTATTTACTGGAGCACGTCAACGAACTGGTGACGAAACCTGTGCCGGTAGAGGCCGTGACGGGTGGTTTTGCTGGCCTGCGACCTTTGCTGCAGGCCGACCCCAACGCTAGTAGTAAAGCACTGGTGCGCGACCATGAGGTCGAAGTCGACGAACGGTCGGGGTTGGTCAGTATTATGGGGGGGAAATGGACGACCTACCGGTTGATGGCGCAGGAAACCATTGATGTATGCTGCCAACGTCTGGGTAAATCGCCCGCGTGCGTGACCGAAACGTTGCTGCTCCAGGGGGCGGATGGCTTCAACAAGCAGTACGTGCAGCATCTGGCCGACAGCTACCCCGAATACCCAACCGACGTGTTGGCGCATCTGGCCAACACCTACGGTACCGATGCGCTGGCTGTGCTGCGGTTGCTGCGCGAAGAACACGAGTGGATTGCCCGGCTGGCGCCCAATCATCCCTTCATTGAGGCGGAAGTTATTTACGCCGCGCGCCAGGAAATGGCCCAAACGCTGCCTGACGTGCTGATGCGGCGCATTCGACTCGGCCTGATCGACTGGCAGGCGACGCTAACCGCCATTCCCCGCACAGCGCAACTCCTCGCCGTCGAGCGCGGCTGGACGCCTGAGCAACGTACCCAGCAGGAGACGGAATTCCGCGCGCATATCGAGTTGTTGATGGGGTCTTTGTTAATGAATAATGCATGATGAATAGTGCACAATTGGCTGCGTGCGCAAGCTTTTAATCGGCATCGCCATTATACATTGTGCATCATACATTGTTCATTCCCTACCGGCTCACCTCAACCGCCGGTTTGACGGTTTTCTTTTTGTAATCGCCGCGTGAGAACGTTTTCTCGATCCAGCAATAAAGCAGGATGAAGAAATACCGGCTCCCCATCTCCTTGATTTTCAGCTTCGACTCGCCGTACTTCCGGTTTGTCCAGCTATTGGGGACTACCTCATAATTGTAGCCGCGCACGATGGCTTTCAGCGGCAGTTCGACCGTAAGGTTAAAATGGGGCGACAGAAACGGCTTGAGCCCTTCCATCGTTTCGCGACGGTAGAGTTTAAACGCGTTGGTGGTGTCGTCGTAGCGAATGCCCATCATAATCCGGATGATGAAATTGGCCACTCGGTTGATCACCTTCTTCACGCCGGGGTAGTCGATGACTTTGCCCCCTTTCTGCCAGCGAGAGCCAAACACGGCGTCGGTGCCGGTTTCGCGCATTTTGTGGTAATACTTGACCAGGTCCTCTGGGTCGTCGGACATATCGGCCATGAAAACGGCCACGCAGTCGCCGCTGAAGCGTTCGAGGCCGTACCGTACTGCATAGCCAAAGCCGTTGGGGCCGAGGTTGGTAAACACCACGAGCGTCGGGATTTGCTGTTGCAGGTTTTGCAGTACAGCCAGCGTGTTATCCTTCGAGTTGTCGTTGGTCACGCAGATTTCGTGGTCGATACCATGCTTCACCAGTGTCTGGTAAAGAGTTTCCAGGGTCTGCGTAATCGACTCTTCTTCGTTGTAGGCCGGGATAACGACGCTTAGCTTCATAGGGATGCTGACAGGATGTACGAGACTAATTGATCGGAAGATAGCGTAAAAAGAAAAGCCTTACCTGCGACATATCCGGCCAAAAGTTTCCGCAAAGTTACGCCGGTTTCCAGTGCGCTGGTACGTCGGGTACGGCTTGTTTGATGGCCTCGAGGCTCTCAGTGGGCAAAACACCCTGTTGAGCGGCCGCAACATGGGCCAAGACGTGCTCGGAGCGGCGCATGCCCGGGATGACAACCGAAACGCGCGGATGGCTCAGGCAAAACCGCAGGGCCGAGGCACTGATGCCGCCCGGTAGCTGATCCAGAAAGGCCAGTTGGCGCACGCTGTTTAGCAGCCAATCGCGGTCGCGATCGGGGAGATAGTGGCGGTATTGGTCGGTTGCGAAAGTCGGATCCTGCGTCAGGTACGTTGTTTTCAGAAAACCCGACGCCAGCGGTACCCGCGCAATGAACTGGTAGGCATCAGCGGCGGGATGCGTAAACAGCAGGTCTTCGGCCCGGCGATCCAGCGCGTTGTAAATCACTTCAAGGACCGACCCAAAGCCCGCTTCCATCACGCGCCGGGCACCATACACCGACCGGGAACTGACGCCATACGCCCGAATCTTACCCGCCTGAACCAGCTTTTCGTAGGGAGCCGGGTCGTACGTGGCCCAGTCGAACGCATCGGGCGGGCTGTGTAACAACAGGATGTCGAGGGTATCGCGCTGCAAACGGCGCAGGCTGGCGTCGACGGCTTCGGTCAGGTACGTTGGGCTATAATCCTGATAAGGTTGATTGGCATCGTCGCGGCGGTTGCCGAATTTGGTGCAAACGACCACATCAGCCGCCGGTTGTTGAGCCAACGCGTTGCCCAGCCAGGTTTCGGCCTGACCCTGCCCGTAGCTATCGGCGGTATCAAAAAAGCGAATGCCCGCGTCGAGCGCCTTCAGGATCGCCTGCGCCGCCTCGGCTTCGTCGGCCGCACCCCAGCCCGTGGGCTTGTCGTTGACGTAACTCGGCCCGCCAAACTGCCAGGTACCAAACCCTAGTTGTGCCATAATGGAATGAGTGAAAGACAGAAAGAGCGAACGAGTGATGCTGTACAGGTACGTTCCCTGTCAAAGCCCATCACTCGTTCGCTCTTTCTGTCTTTCACTCTTTAGTATTACGCTTCTACCGTCGCGGGCGTCAGGATGATTTTGCCTTTGATGAGGCTGCGCTGACCCGGATACTCGGCGAAGAAGGCGTTGCGGCCGTGCATCACCCGGTCGTCGTGGAAGAAAACGCACTCGCCTTCTTGCAACTGCACCGGCGTAATGATACCCGCTTCCATCACACGCGTTTCGAGAAATTTGTGCCAGCGATCCACCAGATCAAGTGCTTCGGGCGTGTTGTCGTCGCGGTCGACGCAGAAGAAGTTGAAGTTGGCCAGATAGCCGCCTTCGCCGTCTTCGTAGAGGCACTTGCGCACTTTACGCTGACCACCTTTCTGGTGCACCACGTCGGTAGTCAGCAGGTCGTTGAGCAGTTTTTCTTCGCCGTCGAGCTTGAGGCATTCGATGAGCAGGGGCAGGTCAACGAAGGTCGTGGCGCCGCCCAGCTTGGCCCGTGAGGCACAGTAGAAGAAATTGACCGCTTCTTCGCCGTTCAGCTCCACATACGAGTCGTCAGTGTGCAGGGGCTGACGGGTGTTGCTCGACCGGTACCGATCCGGAATCTCCGGGTTGTAGGTGATGTCGATCCAGCGGTTGTTCACCTGTTGGCCCGTCGCGATGTCTTCATCGGCCGCATGAATTTTACCAATTGTCTCCGACAGGTGGCTGTAAAATTCGTGGACCGGCATATCGGGCTTGAAATCGACGAGCTGCACAACGCGGTTAGCGAGAACCGCCTGCTTCACGTTCTCGATGGTTTCATCGAGGGTGGTATAGGTGACTTTGGCAAAGAAGTTCATGTGTGTACGTGTCTGTGTATGTGTTGGTTCGATGTGATTAGTCGGCAAGGTACGCAACGAACAGTCAGGTTGTGGCGGCGGCAATCAACTGCCAATCTGATTGTTATCAACCCGTCGTGGGCGGGGCCGGTGCGAAACGTACCTGCCAGCGCAGTTGCGTATATATCAACCGGTACTACAAGCAACGGTGCCCAGATGTTCCGCAAATCAGCTTTTTTAAGCGAACGGTTTTCGCCTACCTAACTAGACCGCTGTGGTGTTGTGGGGTCACCGAAGGAACCGGATAATGCCGATTTCGAACAGCAGAAAGGCCAGCGCCGCGATCAGAAAATAGGGCCAGAGGTTAGTGCCCACATTTTCGCGCTCCAGTACCTGCACAAAATCGCGGTCCTGCGCGCTATCGAATACCTCGACATTTGCCTGCCCGGCAAAGGCCTGCCGAAGCTCCGCCGGGCTGTAAAAATTCATCTGCGACTCGGCCCGGCCGTGGTTGAGGGCCACGATGCGCTCGGTTTGGGGTTGCCCGTTAGCATCGGTTCGTTGTAACTCAAAAAAGCCCGCCTCGATCGACTGCCCGGCATTGAGCTGGTTGGCCTTGGGTAGTTCCAGCGTTAGCTGATTGCCTACTACCCGTTGCACCGGAATAAATTCGAACGCTTTGTTCTTCAGCTTGTACACCGCCTGATCGGTAGCCTGCCCGGTGCCGGCCCGGGTGGGCAGCGTCAGCAGGTTGTCGTCGAAGGTGTAGGCCACGCGTTGCGGCCGCACGCTTAGCGCGGCCATTTTGTACATCAGCGGCACAAAGAGGGCGTGTTGGGCCAGATTGCCATAGTCGGGGCTGAGTGGGCTGGCCAGTAGGTACAGTTGGCCCTGCTGCCGGTTGCCGTTGGATACGCGCGACTGCGTCAGAAACGCCTGCCCACTGCGGAGGGTCAACAGGCGGTCGCCGCTGGCCCACTGCCAGACGGGCGTAGCCTGTGGCATGTTGAGGCTTTCTTGCTGAAAACCCTGCTGAAATACGTCGGAAAAGAACGGATTGCGCCGGTCGGGCTCGGCTACCGGCAATGGTGTGGCCCCTGCCGATGAAACAACCTGCAAACCAGGTACGTTGAGCGCGGCCAGAAACGGCCCATAACTACCCTGATCGGGCTGTGAGGGCGGAATCACGACCAGGCTACCACCCTGCCGGGCAAACTGCTCCAACTCGGTGCGCAACGTACCGGCGATCTGCGCCACGCCTTCGAGCACGACCAAGTCGGTGCCTTTCAACTGCCCCACGTCGAAGTTCTGGGCGGTAAACTGCCGGAAGCTAAAGAGGCTATCGTTGTCGAAAACCGCCTGCACATAATCCGACGGGCTGCGTTGGCCGTAGAGGTGCAACACCCGGATAGCGGGCGACGCTTCGAGCGTAAAATAATATTCGTTGTCGAACGTAACGGGGAAGTCGTCGAAGACCACGCGGCCCCGGTGAAAGCCCTTCTTCGTCACGTTGATGGTCATGGCTACGTCGCCGGTGCCGTTGGCGGGTAGGTTAACCGAGGCCGTTGACACCTGCACGTCATCGATGTAGAGCCGGATGGGCAGGTTCTGCACGGCTTCTTTGCCGCTGTTCTGAAGCCGCACGTTCAGGCTATTGTTCTGCTGCTCGCGGATAAACGGCGTACCCAGCCAGACCGAATCGACGGCCACGTTGCGCACGGCCTGCGCCTGAATCGGTACCAGAAAGAGCCGATCGGCGGTGTCGATTTTAAGGCGGCTTAGGTCGCCAGCAGTGCTTTTCTGGAAATCGGAGAACCAAAACAACTGATGCCCGGCGCCCCGGTTGGTTGCCGCCAGCAGGTTGCGCTGCCGCCGGTATACGGCATCGAGCGTGCGCGGCGTCTGCGCCAGTTTGATCGACGTGACGCGATCGCGCAGGTCTTCGGCGTTGGTGGTTTGCTGCTCAGCGGCTGAAAAATCGTTGGTGAGCAGTTGCAGCGACGTGGCGTTGCGAAAGAGCGTCAGCAATTCATCGAGTTTCCCGACGGCAATGTCGATATACCGCTTTTCGTTCTGCTCGTTCTGCATGCTGAACGAGTTGTCGACATAGAAGCTGGTAATGCCCTGTCGCTTGAGGCCCATGGCACTCTTCGACGCCTTGAAGGGCTGGGCAAAGGCCATGACCAGCGCCGCCAGAAACAGGCAGCGTGCCGCCAGCACCAGCCAATGCCGCAGCCGCCGAAACGACCGGGTGTTGGTCTGCACCGACTGTAGCAGGGCCACGTTGGTGAAAAACACCCGCCGGGTACGTCGGAAGTTAAAAAAGTGAATGGCAATCGGGATGGTTAGCCCCAATAAACCCCACAGAAAAGACGGGAAAAGGAAACTCATGAAGAGGAGAAGGGACGTTCAATGGTCAACGCTCAACGTGTACGCTTATTCAATAAAGTACATAAACGCTGAACATTGAACGCCAGACGTTAAACCTTATTCAATAGGTGCCCCATTTTATCACGCTTTGTTGCTAAATAACGCTCATTATGGGGGTTACTGGGCATTTCAATTGGCACGGTATCTACAATTTCCAGGCCATAGCCCATCAGGCCCGCGCGTTTCTTCGGGTTGTTGGAGATGAGACGGAGCTTGTGGACGTTCAGGTCGCGCAGGATTTGCGCCCCCACGCCATAATCGCGGGCATCCATCGGCAGGCCCAGGTCCAGATTGGCTTCCACGGTGTCGCGGCCCATTTCCTGCAGTTTATAGGCTTTCAGTTTGTTGATCAGGCCAATGCCGCGCCCTTCCTGAAACATGTAGAGCACCACGCCTTTGCCTTCGCGCTCAACCATTTCCATGGCCGCGTGGAGCTGCCCGCCGCAGTCACAACGGCACGAACCGAAAATGTCGCCCGTGACGCAGGACGAGTGTACGCGCACCAGCACGGGTTCGCCCGGCTCCCAGGTGCCTTTCACCAGCGCCAGGTGAGTGTCGTCGGTGTTGCTTTGTTTAAAGGCGATGAGGTCGAAGTGGCCCCATTCGGTTGGCATATCCACACCGATTTCGCGGCGGATAAGGCTCTCGGTGCGTAGGCGGTAGGCGATCAGGTCCTGAATGCTGATGAGCTTCATGCCGAAGCGATCGGCCATCACACGCAGCTCGGGCAGCCGGGCCATCGTCCCATCTTCGTTCAGCACTTCGATCAGCACCCCGGCGGGTTTCAAGCCCGCCAGCCGCGCCAGATCAACGGCCGCTTCGGTATGCCCCGCCCGACGGATAACGCCCCCTTCGACGGCCCGCAACGGGAAAATATGGCCGGGACGGCCTAACTCATCGGGGTTGGTGTCAGGATCGACCAACGCGCGAATGGTCTTCGACCGATCGGAAGCTGAAATGCCCGTGGTGCACCCATGCCCCAGCAAATCGACCGACACGGTAAACGGCGTGGTGTGGACCGACGTGTTGTTGCCCACCATCATATCGAGACCAAGTTCGTCGCAACGCTCAATGGTCAGCGGGGCGCACATGAGGCCCCGCGCTTCTTTGATCATGAAATTGACCAGCTCAGGCGTGATGGTTTCTGCCGCGCAGATCATGTCGCCTTCGTTTTCCCGGTCTTCGTCATCAACCACCAAAACGATCTTACCGGCGCGTATGTCGGCGATCGCCTCCTCTATAGTATCCAGGTGGATAATCGTAGTATCTTTGTTCATAGCATGTAGCCGTTGGCTTTACCGAATAGTGGCCTGTTTTTTGTGACGAACTGGTCAGACTCAGGTACGTTGCGGAGGCCCAGGTGGCTTACGAGGGTAAAACGGGTTCTGACAAAGATACGTTTCGTCCGATGCGAAAACGGCGCAATCGACGTTAGGAAGTCAGATCATTTAAGTAGTTGTTATACGAAAGAGCAATACGTTGTGAGCGCAATTTTTTACAGGCTTTTGGCGGTTGGTGCCCTTTGGAGCTGCCTGTTTTTTAGTGTCCATACGGCGTGGGGTCAATGTCCGACAGGTAGTTATCCAGGCGACCCCAACGTTGGCTCGTTTACTGTGCCCGCAAAAGTTTGTCTGGGACAGCCTATCACCGTATCGGGCTTACCCACCGATGTGAAGAATCCGGGTTATGCCTATCAGTACGACGGAAAAACCCCCGCCGTGAATGTCAACACCATTTCTACAACGACATTTACGTACACCCAACCCGGTAGCTTCACCATTTTGCAGAAAGCCAACCGGGCGCAGGGCACGATTGCCTGCCGCACCGTCGAAGTGATTCAGCCCAAACCCATCGAGTTTACAGCCAAAGTCTGTTCGGCCCTGAGCACTACGCTGACATATAACTTGACGGCTGAAACCGCCACGTATGACGTCATCACCATTACGTGGGGCGACGGGTCGAGTGATACGTACCCAACACCGGGGCCTAAAACGGTCGTCCATACTTACGCCAACACGCAGTCGCGTACGGTCACCGTACGCGGGCTGATCACCGGTGCTAGCGGCTGTCAAGGGCCGTCGTCACAGACAGTGGTGGTTCCCCAAAATGCATCCTCGGCCGTGAATCCGGTTATCAATTCACTGATCTCGTCGGATAATGCCATCACGCTGCGCTACCAGGCGCCGACGGGCACGACAGCGGAGATCCTGCGCAAAGACGCGGGTGGCAGTGCCTTTGTCAACGCGGGGCTGATTAGCCCGGGCAGCCCGTTTACGGTGGCCGCTCCTTCCGATAAAGTAACCTGCTTTCAGGTGGTGGCTAAAGATGCCTGCGGTGTCGAGCGGCGGTCGTCGGAAGTGTGTAGCCTGGTGCTCAACGCGCAGGCCGGCGACCGGCAGAACAAGCTCAACTGGATTCCCTACAGCGGCACCTACGACAGTTTCCGGGGCTATCGCATTTACCGCAATGGTGGCGCGCCACTCGTCGGTGGGTTGCCCTCGGGACAGAGTGCCTACGCCGATGCCTTCAACATTCAATGCGGCGATCGCTACTGCTACCGGCTGGAAGCGACACTAACCAACCCGCCTGTTACACCCGACCAAACGATCGTCACCTCGGCCGAGTCGTGCGTGACGGGCGTCGATGCAGGCACTATTGCGGGACCCGCGTCGGTGTTCGTCTCGGTGCAGGGTGATGGCGTCTACGTGAAGTCGGCCCTGCCCCAGCCGCAGACAACGCCAGCGGCCGTGTACACGCTGGTAGTGGCCCGCGCCAATCAGTTCGGTGGTCCGTTTACCGATCTGGGCACCAGCAACGACCTGACCTATACCGACAAAACCGCCAGCACCGGTACGCAGAGCTACTGCTACCAGACGGCCGTCATCAACAAGTGTGGCAGTAAATCAGCCTATACCAAACCGGCCTGCTCGATCCTGCTGACGGTTGGCCCCGATGGGGTATTGCGCTGGAATAAAGATTCGCCGTTTTCCGATCAGTCGCCCGGCTCGTACCTCATCGTCCAGATCGACCCCAACACGGGACAGCCCGATAACAAGTTCGATATTGGCCGGGTGACGCAATACACGCCCGATCCGCAAAGTCAGGTGACACAGTATCAGGTCGTAGCCGTTGACTCGAAGGGCATCGAGAGCTATTCGAACCCGATTGATGTGCAACTGGCTCCGCGGTTGTTTGTCCCGACGGCCTTCTCACCCAACGGCGACACGCAGAACAACGAATTCATACCCAAGGGTATGTTCTGGAATGAGTTAGACATGACGCTGTTCGACCGGTGGGGCAACGTGGTGTACAACACGACCAACAAAGACGATAAGGGCTGGAACGGCGACGTAAACGGGCAGCCTGCACAATCGGGCTATTACACGTATCGCATCAAGATCAAGGATGTAAACGGTAAGACCTACGAACGGACCGGCCGCTTTCTGCTCATCCGATGAACTGAAACGAACCGAACGATGTGTAATGAACAAGGTATAAAGAATGATGCGCCCCCGGCGGACCGCATTGTTCATTATACACTATACATTACTCCTTGTTCAGTAAAGCTATGTTTGGAAATCTTGGCGATATGATGGGCATGATGGGGAAGATGAAGGAAATCCAGGCCAAAATGAAAGCGGCCCAGGATAGCCTCAACACCATCAGTGCCACCGGCGAATCGGGCGCAGGCCTGGTTCGGGCCACCGTAAATGGCCAGAAACAACTCATCCAACTCGACATCGACCCCGATCTGGTCAAGCCGGATGATCGTGAAATGCTTCAGGATCTGATCGTGGCGGCCATCAACAAGGCGATGGATAACGTCGAGCCGAAAATTAAGGCGCACATCCAGCAGGCCACCGAGGGGCTGCTGCCCAACATTCCCGGCATGGACTTGGGTAACCTGATGGGATAAAGGATTGGCAACGTAGCGGCGTACCGTACAGATGACGCGGCGGTGCCATCATAGTATGCAGTTAGCCATTGTTATTCTGAATTATAACGGGCGGGATTTCCTGGCCCGGTTCCTGCCGTCGGTGTTAGCACACGCCGACGGCTTTTCGGTTTATGTGGCCGATAACGCCAGCACCGACGATTCGGTAACGTACCTGCGCGCGCAGTTTCCGCAGGTACGTATACTGCAACTGCCCACCAACGAGGGCTACGCCGGTGGCTACAACACCGCCCTCCGGCAGATCGACGCCGAGTTTTATTGCCTGCTCAATTCCGACGTTGAGGTGTCGCCCAACTGGATCCGGCCCGTGCTCGACCTGTTTGCGGCCAACCCCAAGGCTGTCGCCTGCCAGCCCAAGATTAGGATGCACGCCCAACCCGAGCTGTTCGAGTATGCGGGCGGAGCCGGTGGCTACCTCGACTGGCTGGGCTTTGCCGGTTGCCGGGGCCGCCTGTTCGATACGCTCGAGCCCGATACGGGCCAGTACGACGACGACCGGCGGGTGTTCTGGGCGTCGGGGGCGTGCCTGTTTGTGCAGGCGTCGGTCTTCCACGAAACGGGCGGGTTCGACGCGTCGTTTTTCGCGCATATGGAAGAAATCGACTGGTGCTGGCGGGTGCAGCGGCTGGGCTACGAAGTCTGGACCTGCGGTGGCTCGGTGGTGTACCATGTGGGGGCCGGTACGCTGGCAAAAACCAACCCGAAAAAGACGTACCTGAACTACCGCAATAGCCTCGCGATGCTGTACAAAAACCTACCGCAACGCAATCCGTGGGGGTTACTGCTGTTTCGCCTGATCGTGGATGGCCTCTCGGCGGCGCCATTGCTGCTACGTGGCGAACTGGCAGCCATCTGGGCCATCATCCGGGCACATTTCGCGTTCTACGGCTGGCTCCCCCGGCTCCGGCCGCAGCGGCAGGCCCTGGCACGGCAGGCTACCACCACCGTACCGCTTTTCCCCAAAAGCTTTATCTGGGCCTACTTCGTCAAAGGCATCCGCCGCTTCGCTGATTTGTAGGGGGCTCGGGGCAGGGGATAGATCGACGACCTTGCTCCCTGCCCCGAGCCCCCGCCCCAAGTCCTTCGTCCAAAAACTTTTCCTGCCGACGCAACCGGCGGCGAAGGCTTTCCGTACAGCGTAATGAACCGGTTCAACTGTCATGTTTCTCTCCGAAAATCAGTTGAAAATTATGCTGTACAAACCTTACTTTTTCCGTTCTTTTCTGGTGGCTATGCTGTCGACGGCTTCGCTCGTTGCTGCGCTGACAGCCTGTAAGAAAGACACCGAAGCGACGCCCGGTCCCGATATTCAGGTCAACCCGACCTCGCTCGGCAACGTCATCACCGACCAGAATGGACGAACGCTGTACTTCTTCGCGCCGGACGTCACGGGCAAATCAGCCTGCTCGGGTCAGTGCCTGGATACGTGGCCCATTTTTTACAAAGAAACGCCTACCTTGAGTACGAGTCTTGCTGCGGCGGATTTCACAACCATCACCCGCGCCGATGGCAGTAAACAAACCGCTTTTCAGGGTTGGCCGCTGTATTATTACAAAAGCGATACGAAAGCAGGCGACGTGCTCGGCGAGAATGTCAATAAGGTCTGGTACGTAGCCAAACCCGACTACACGGTGATGATCGCGTCGGCGCAACTCGTGGGTAACGACGGTAAATCATACACGAAAGACTATAAGGAAGGCACCGGGTCGACGCTCTACTTCACCGATGCAGGCGGCAAAACGCTGTATGCTTTCGCCAATGACAAGAAAGGAACGAACAACTACACCAAGGCCGACTTCAGCAACAACGCGACCTGGCCCATTTGGGAAGGTTCGGCGATCAAGTCGATTCCGTCGATCTTGAAAGCGAGCGATTTTGCTACGACCACGGCCGCCGGTCGCACACAACTTACGTATAAAGGGTGGCCGCTCTATTATTTTGGTCCGGATGCCGGTCAGCGTGGTGTTACCAAGGGCGTTAGCGTACCCAGGCCGGGTGTGTGGCCCATTGTGTATGTCGACTCCCCGGATGCGCCCTAGTCAGTTGCTTCTGATTGCTTGATTTATAACGCTTCGACGCTCGTTTTATGGCGAATCCGCCGTCCATACAGGCTCTACCTGACTTGCTGGCAGGCTGTCTGCGCCATAACCGGCGTAGCCAGGAGATGCTCTACCGGCAATTCTATGGCTATGCGATGAGCGTCTGCCTGCGCTACACGCAGACCCGCGAAGAAGCCGTGGAAGTGCTCAACGATGGATTCCTGAAAGTGTTTACGAAGCTACACCAATATGATCCGGCGCAACCCTTCAAGCCCTGGCTGCGCCGGATCCTGATCAACACCGCTACCGACTATTACCGGCAGGCCGCGCCGCACTATTACCAGAACGACCTGCACGCCGCCGAACACCTGATGAGTCAGGAAGCCGACGCCCTGAGCGGGTTGAGCCATGAGTACCTGCTGTCGTTGGTACAGCAACTGACGCCAGCCTATCGGATGGTGTTCAACCTGTATGCCATTGATGGGTACAGCCACGACGAGATCGCCACGCAGCTAGGTATCTCGGTGGGGTCGTCGAAATCGAACCTGGCGCGGGCGCGGGAAAATCTGCGGCTGTTGCTACAAAAAAAAACGAGCGATGAGTATGGAAGAGTGGCCCGATAACCATCTGGACGAACTCTTCAGAAAATCAGCTGAAGAGTTCGACGCGCCCTTCGATCCGGCCGACTGGACCGATATGTCGCGCCGACTGGATGACTACGACCGACGTACCTGGTTTGACCAGATTAGCCGGTGGGGCGGCATTGGGGCCATGCTGCTCTTGTTGTTGGGGGGACTCGGTTGGCTAATCTACGTACCTAAGGCGGCTGGTATTCATCAGCAAGGGGCAATCAAGACCAGCCCGGTACCACGACAGGCCGCCGCGTCCACCCCGCTCTCTGAAGCGGACCGAGCATTGACTCGGGAGCCGGCTAAACCGCAGGCAACAGCGTCAGAAGCTACGTCGCTTCCCGCGCCTGTTGCGTCGGGAAACGATGAGTCGCCTACATTGGCACTAAATAAGTCCAACCCCGCAACGGCTAACCAGCCTACCTTAACCGACAAGCCAACCTCCACTGCGCCTGTTCGACAGCCAATAACACAGCCTGAAACGTCGCCCCTGACCTTAGCCGACCGGCCGCTTGCTACTCATGCGGGCGAGCCAGTCGGTACGGCGGGGAAGCCGTCGCGGCTCACGCTGACGAATCGAGTGGCCCGCGCCAAACGAACTGGACGGCAGCCGGGCACGGGGATGATGGACGCGCTGGTGCTGGCTAAAACGTGGCCCGGAGCCCCCGATCGAGCGGCGACGAAGAACGTACCTGCACGCGCTACTCTGGAGGTGCCCGGTACAGACGTACACAGCACGAACGTACCCGGTAAGGACGTACCCGGTATGGATGTACCCGGTATGGATGTACCTGAGGCGCCTGTGCCGGCCGAAACGCCGCTGGCGACGGATGCCCGTTGGTTGCCTGCCCTCTCGGCGGCGAGCAGCCTGAGTAGTGTCGTAGATCGTCCTTTGAAACAGGCGGTCGAGGTACAGGAAGTGGCTGTTGAGCGGCCCGCTCGTCGGCCAACACCCCGGCTATCGCGGTTCAGCGTGATGGTGTTCGCCTCGCCGGACCTAAGCAGCATCGGGCTAAAAAACTTCGATCGACCAGGAAGCAACATGGGCGTGTCGGTGCAATACCAGCTCACCGATCGCCTGAGCTTGCACACTGGCGCCATGCTCAGCACCAAGCGGTACCAAACGTATTCAGATGAGTATGTATGGCCTAACCCGCCGCTACATAGCCATTTCTATCTAGTTCCGCAGGAGATCGATGGCGTTTGTAAAATGATTGACTTGCCGCTGAACCTGCGCTACGATTGGCTATTGCGGCCGCGTGGCGACGGACGTGCCCCGGCCCGCTGGTTTGCTACGGCCGGCATGACGAGTTACTTCATTCAACGAGAAACCTACACCTATGAATTTGCCGATCCGACCGACCCACGAATCGGGATGAATACCGGTTGGGATAACCAAAAAGCGGGACGGCCGGGTGGGTCGTTTGGCTTCAGCAACATCAACGTGTCGATGGGATACGAACGGCCTATTACCGGTCGTTTATCCTGGCAGGTTGAGCCGTTCATGAAAATCCCGCTCAAAGGCGTAGGTGTTTTCCGGGTGAAACTGATCAGCACTGGCGCGTTTATCGGTCTTCGGTATCGCTTCTAACCGCCTTATCCAATGTAGTAACTGCCCTTTCTTCTCTAATTAACTGTATCAACACACGATTGCCCCTTAAACGTCAGCCTGTTATGAACAAAAATAGCCAGTCCGTCGATACCGATCCGATCAACGAATCAGCCGCCATCTCACGGGGCGATTTCATGCGCAGCCTTGGTCTCAGCTCCGCCGCCCTGATGGCCTTCTATTGCATGGGCACTACGCTCTCGTCGTGCAAATCGAGCGATCCCGCACCGACCACGCCCACTATCCCCAGCACAGGCGGAAGCGGGAGTAACGGGCTTACCGGCAACGCCACCACCTCTGCCGGCGCCATCAACTTTACGCTTGACCTCACCAACAGCAACGTCGTTGGCCTGAAAACGGCGGGCTCAGCCCTCAAAGTGGGCGACGTGTTTATTGCCAACGCCAAGAGCGGATATGTAGCCCTGCAACGGTTGTGTACCCACGAAGGGCAGGACTTGCTCGCTTATCGCTCCGGCAGCGACGACATCGTTTGCTCAGCCCATGGTTCCGAATTCAAAACCGACGGGTCGGTCAACAAAGGGCCCGCTGCTACGGCACTCAAACGGTATACGGCTACGCTATCGGCTGATGGCAATACGCTGACCGTAAAAGCCTGATCCGTAAACCCGTTTCGTACACACGCCCCGTCTGTCGGTCTGCGCTCCAGCAGACACAAGACACTGAGACGGGGCGTGTGTCGCCTACATAACGCTTAGTCCTACATGAGTATGATTCGCTCCTTTTTAGTCGGCCTGTTGAGCTGCTGTGCGTTTTCGATGGTACAGGCGCAGGACAGTACCAAAGTAGCTGCCCCCGCAACGGCCGTTACGGATACCACCCGCCCCGCGGCGGAATCGGCCGACGCGCTGCTGTCCAGCCTGACTGATTCCATTGCCGCCCCTCCGTTGCTGCCCGACCATATGCTTCTTACCCAACGGGTGTTTTGGGGTAAAAAAGGGCTGGTGCGTCTGGTCGGTGCGTCGCCCCCTACGGTGGAAGGCCGTGAAAAGGAACTGAAGGTTCGCCGGACCATGCTGAGCCTGCATCAGATTGGCGGCTTTGTCACGCTGGCGGGCTTCATCGCGCAGGGAATCATCGGTTCGCAACTATACAACGCGAAAGGGAACGACTATTCGCGCATCAAAGAACTGCACGAAGGCATGGCCACGGCGATCAACATTGCCTACGGCACAACGGCGCTGCTGGCGCTGACGGCCCCGCCCCCGGCGGTTGGGCAGCGGCGTGGTCTCAGCACCATCAAGCTGCACAAATACCTCGCGATTGTTCACCTGGCGGGCATGGTGGCGACCAACATTCTGGCCCATCAGATTGAAAAGGATTTCACCCTGAAGCCCTATCACCGCGCGGCTGCCTACACCACCTTCGGGGCGTTTGCGGCCTCCATCATCGTCCTGAAATTTTAATAGATGTGCGCCTTTGTCGTCAGTTAACGCCAACAGTCTGTTGACTGCTGACAAAGGGCTATTGTCTCTGCCAACTCATGAAACTCCTTGCGCTGCTCCTGATCTGTACCGCGTTTGCCCCCCTCGCGCCCAAAAAACTCGTTGCCGATAAGGCCAAATCTACGGTGACGTATGCCATGAAACACCCCATGCACGATTGGGAAGGGGTAAGCCGCGACGTCAATGCGGCACTGGTCATTGACGATGCCACCAAACAGGTGCAACAGGTGGCCGTGGTGGTTCGGGTGGCGTCGTTCGACAGCCAGAACCAAAACCGCGACTCGCACATGGTGGAGGTGCTCGACGGCCTCAAATACCCCAACGTGACGTTCACGAGCCAGGACGTAAAAACGAATGCCGACGGTTCACTGACGGCTACCGGCAAGCTGACGTTCCACAACGTGACCAAGCCCGTGACCATCCAGGCCACCCGCCGCGACCAGAACGGCCAATGGCAACTCGACGGCCAATTCACTGTCAAGCTGACGGATTATGCCGTCGAGCGGCCCACCCTGCTGGCTGTTCCCACCGACGATCAGTTCAAACTGTCGTTTTCGATTTTGTTTAAATAAGCGTGGGACATAGGGCTCGGTGCGCGGGGTAGCCAAGTCGTTACTCCATGCCCCGAGCCCCGAGCCCCGAGCCCCACGCCCTATGCTCATTTAAGCGCTTCCAGGGGGCCGCCGGTAGTAGCCCGGACGGCCGAAACCCCCTCTTTGATGAGCAGAAGGGCCTGATGCAGCGTGTAGTTGCGATTTTGCAGCAAATCGTCATACGAGCGCGACGTCGGGAAATCGGGCTCGATGGTGAAACCGTTGGCGTGGTCAGCTGCGACGGCATGCACCAGTTTTTTCAGCGGCAAACGGACCTGGATCTGCGAGTGGGGGAGGGTGATGTATTTAAACTGACCCGCAAAGTCGCCCCAATAGGCACCACCGCAAGCTTCGCCCACAAACGTACCCCGGCCTGCGTCGAGCGTTTTAGCCAGCACTGAAGCCGCCGCCGAAAACGACGACCCGTTCATCAGCAGGTACAGATTACCCCGGAACGCCAGCTTTCCCGCTGGCCGAAACCGCTTCCGGGCCACCCGGTTGGCAAACCAGCCCCGGCCGTCATCTTTGTAATTCATGCTGAAATTCAGCACCGACAGCGGATTCCAGCGCGTAACAATTTCGGCGCGGGCCGCCCGTTTCATGTGTTCGCCCTCCATTACCGTAAACGGTTCGGGCAGCCAATATTGCAGCAGCCGCGCTGAGTTGAGTACCGCTCCCCCGCCGTTGTTCTGCAAATCGACGACCAAATTCTTGACCCCGGCAGCCTGAATCTGTTGAAATGCTTTTTTGAGGCGCCGTTTGAATTGCCATTGGAACGGATCGAAGCCGCGCGGGTTCATAAACGACGACACACGCAACACGGCGGTGCCGCTGAGCGAGTCGACTAGCCGGACGCTGAGGTTAGGCTGGCGCAGGTCGGGCTGTTGCTCAAAGTCGCGGCGGTAGCGCTGAGCCAGCAGATTCCGAAACCGTTCCGACGTAGGGCAGGCCAGTCGGGTTTGGCGCGTGAGCGTGTCGTTGGGCAGTCGGTAACGTACCTGCACCGTGTCGACGGAGCCGTACCAGGCGGCGTAATAATCGGCAAACTGGGTGAGGCTCCACTGCTCGCGGCCACTTTGGTTATCGCCGTCGGAGCCCGAGCGGTCGCCATCCATCAGTACCTTGTGAATGATGGCCACCGATTTGCCCTGGATCGACAGCAGTTCGGTGCCGCGCCGCAACGTGGTATCTTCCGAGGCGTTGTGGCTGATGTAGTACCGGCCATCGACCTGCCGAATGTAGAACGGCACATAGTGGGTGGTGCGGTTGAGGTAGCCGTTGCGGTGGTTGAGGTTCGTGTGCCCGTCTTTAAGGCTGCTTACGTAGGGAGCTACGTACCTGAACAGCGACAGGTAGTCGATGGGCGCATCGAGGTGATTGTACAGTGAGTCGAAAAGTTGCTCCATGCGGGCCTCGGGCGTGTAGTAACCGATGCCGGGATGATAGGTTTTCAACTGCCGCCGCAGGTACAGCATGTCTTCATGCGCCTGATCGGGGGTAAAGGTTTGGGCTACCGACGAAGCCACGCAGCAGGTGGCGAAAATTAGTATCAGTAACCCCAGACGAGCCAGAGGCCGCCGGGTGATCTGAAATAAGAATCGCATGGTTAGGTTAAAACAAGAGGAAGCCCGTAGGCTAATTATTTTACGGTCCTCTAAACTAATCGAAAACAGAATAAAATACAAAGCATACCGAAATAATCGGCTTTATATACGGTGTGTGGCAGGTATAGCCGAAGATTGTAGTAAGAATAGTCCTATAATCGATGTAGGTATAGGTAATTAACGCTATCGTTAAAAAAACAAATTGCTCAGAATCTCACTCAAAAATAAATCCACCAAAAGCGTGGTTTTGGCCCGATTTGAAGCGTCGGAGCTGGTACTTTGATGTAGCTCAGGCAATGCAGTACAGTCTTCATCAGTGGTCGCCGCGGCTTGACTAGTTTGACCAGATCTATGTCGGGCGCCAGATACCATTCCCAGCGGCCGCCTTCGCCGGTGCGGCCAATGCTCCAGGTTTCGGCCTCAAGGCCAGCGCCAATTGATAGCTGTAGCCAGTCAGGCCACACCCGCTCGAATCGGTGGCCGCCCAGGTGCTCGGGTGAAAACGAAAACCAATAAGTCTGATTGATGTAATCGTCGATGCTGAACGCCTGCGTTTTGATACCCCGATGATCGAAATACTTGTCGGTGCGCTGCCAGTAGCTCGCCTTCCACTGACTGTCGCGCAAAAACGCCGACTGTTGTTGCGCCATCGGCCATAATCCGCCCAGTGTACCTGCCGTTACGTCGGCCCAGCTAAAACCATAGCGCGGTGAGAACCCGTCTTTGAACTCGATGCTTAGCTGCACAAACGCCGCTGCCCCGGCCGCATACCAGGCGGCGCGCTTCGGGGCCATACCCGCCCAGCTAAAACCCGCGTAGTAGGCGTCGGCGGTGAACACGCCTCCCAATAGGTGCCCCAGCTTATCGACGTTACTGGCGTACCGAAAGTCGCGCCCGTTGTCGAAGTGAAAGCGAGTGTAGCCCTCGCGCCACCATTTGTTTTCCAGGTATACGTAGGTGGCTCCCAACGCGAGTACGGTGGTGCCGCCCAGTAGCTGACGGCGTTTCCGTTGGGTAACAGCGGTCGAATCCGTAGCGAGGTACGTTGCCTGCCCGCTCCCTGTCGAGTCGGTAGGAATTGGCGGGTAAAGCGCATCTTGTGCCCAACTGGTCAGTGGTATAAGGAGTTGGCCGAGCAGCAGGTACGTTCTAAAGCGGTGGGTAACCATAAGCCGTGCGTAAAAACCACTAAAGGTAGCGGTTAAATCAACCAAATGGGGTCAGGCGGTGCGTAAGGCCGGGTACGTTCCGACAGGATGGAGCGGCATCACGAATGTGCGCCGAAAGCCGTTATTTTGGGTTAGCTTATCGGCGGGTCTGCCCGCCCGTTTTTCCTGATCAGCCCTACTGCCATGCGCCCTGACTTCACCAACCTACCGTCTTTCCCCGTTTCATCGCCTATCCCGGCCAGCGCGCCGCCCTTCACCACGGCGGAAGGCATTCGGCTGAAGCCCCGCTTCACGCAGGCTGATGCCCCGTCGGAACTGGCAGGCTGGCAGGCGGGGATACCGCCGTATCTGCGCGGTCCCTACGCCAGCATGTATGTGCGCCAACCCTGGACTATCCGGCAATACGCGGGTTTCAGCACTGCCGAAGCGTCGAATGCGTTCTATCGGCGTAACCTGGCGGCGGGGCAGAAAGGGTTGTCGGTTGCGTTTGACCTGGCCACGCACCGGGGCTACGATTCGGACCATCCGCGCGTGGTGGGCGACGTGGGCAAGGCGGGCGTTGCCATCGATTCGGTCGAGGACATGAAAATCCTGTTCGACCAGATTCCGCTCGATCAGATGTCGGTGTCGATGACCATGAACGGGGCGGTGTTGCCCATTATGGCGTTTTACATCGTAGCGGCCGAAGAGCAGGGCGTTTCGCCCGAGAAACTGTCGGGCACGATCCAGAACGACATTCTGAAGGAGTTCATGGTGCGGAACACCTATATCTACCCGCCCACGCCGTCGATGCGGATTATCGGCGATATTTTTGCGTACACGAGCCGCCACATGCCGAAGTTCAACAGCATCAGCATCAGCGGTTACCACATGCACGAGGCGGGCGCACCGGCCCATCTGGAGCTTGCCTACACGCTGGCCGATGGCCTTGAATACATCCGCACGGGGCTGGCGGCAGGCATGAGCATTGATCAGTTTGCGCCACGCCTGTCGTTTTTCTGGGGTATTGGCGTGAACCACTTCATGGAGATCGCCAAAATGCGGGCCGGCCGGGTGTTGTGGGCATCACTCGTGCAGGGGTTCGGCCCCCAAAATGCCAAGTCGCTGGCGTTGCGCACTCACTGCCAGACGTCGGGTTACAGCCTCACCGAGCAGGACCCGTTCAACAACGTAGCCCGCACAACCATCGAGGCGCTGGCGGCGGTGTTGGGTGGCACCCAAAGCCTGCACACCAATTCGCTGGATGAAGCCATCGCCTTGCCCACCGATTTTTCGGCGCGTATCGCCCGCAACACGCAGCTCTACCTCCAACACGAAACCGACGTCACCCGCGCCGTTGACCCCTGGGGTGGCTCATATTATGTCGAATACCTCACGAAGGAACTGATCGACAAAGCCAGCGCTCTGATTGACGAAGTAGAACAACTGGGCGGCATGACGAAAGCGATCGACACGGGCCTGCCCAAACTGCGCATCGAAGAAGCCGCCGCCCGCAAGCAGGCCCGTATTGACAGTGGCCGCGACGTGATCGTGGGTGTCAATAAATACCGCGCCCAGACCGAGACAAACATTGAACTGCTCGAGGTTGACAACCAAGCCGTACGCACCAGTCAGATCGAGCGCCTGCGCCAGGTACGTGCCACCCGCGATCAGGCCAAGGTGCAAGCCGCGCTAGCCGCACTGACGGCGGCGGCTAGTACCTCACCCCCCGGCCCCCTCTCCTTAAAAGAAGGAGAGGGGGGGATCTCTGGTAGTGTGGAAGCGGCGTTCGTTCCTTCTGACTTCTCCCCCTCTCCTTCTTTTAAGGAGAGGGGGCCGGGGGGTGAGGTAAACCTCCTCGCCTTGGCTATCGAAGCGGCGCGCCACCGGGCTACGCTGGGCGAAATTTCGGATGCGCTCGAAGCGGTGTTCGGGCGGCACAAGGCAACCATTCGGGCCGTATCGGGTGTGTATCAGGCAGAGGTATCCGACGATGAGAACTTTCGGCTGGCGCGTGAAATGGCCAACCGCTTTGCCGAGGAGGAAGGACGCCGCCCCCGGATGCTGGTGGCCAAAATGGGACAGGATGGCCACGACCGGGGTGCCAAAATCATCGCGACCAGCTTCGCCGATCTGGGCTTCGACGTGGATATGGGGCCGCTGTTTCAGACACCAGCCGAAGTAGCCCGGCAAGCTGCCGAAAACGATGTGCACGTCGTTGGGGTGTCGAGTCTGGCGGCAGGCCATAAAACGCTGGTGCCGCAGCTCATTGACGAACTCCGCGCGATTGGCCGCGACGACATTCTGGTGATTGCCGGGGGCGTTATTCCGGCGGCCGATTACCAGTACCTCTACGACGCGGGCGTGAAAGGCGTCTTTGGCCCCGGCACCGTTATTTCCATCGCTGCCCAGAAGATCCTAAGCGAACTGATGGAAGCAGGTGTGTCGGACTGAGGACGGGGCGAAGCGGGGCGGGTGTTACTGGCGTAAACGCCGTACCTTTGTGGTATGAAACTGAATTTCGCCGACCTCATTCTGTATGAGGACGATGACTATATCCTCATCAACAAGCCGCCGCACGTAGCCTCGCTCGACGAACGCACGACCGATAAGGCGGGCGTCAGCATTCTGCGGCTGGCTAAAGCGTACAGCGACGACGCCCAACTGGCGCACCGGCTCGACAAGGAGACCTCAGGTACGTTGGCGATTGCCAAACACCCGGAGGCCTACCGGCATCTGGCCATGCAGTTTGAACACCGCGAAGTGGCCAAGCGCTACCATGCCATCACCAATGGCGTCCATAATTTCGAAGATATTTCGGTCTACCTGCCCATCGCCCCGAGCCGCGATGGTACCCACGTGAAGATTGACCGGGAAAAGGGCAAGGTCGCCGAAACCATCTTCAACACGCTGCGGGCCTACCGGATCAATACGCTGGTGGAATGCATGCCCATCACGGGCCGGATGCACCAGATTCGCGTGCACCTGATGTGCCTGAAAGCACCTATCGTGCAAGACACCACCTATGGAGGTAAACCCGTTTTTCTGTCGCAGATCAAGCGCGATTTCAATCTGAAACAGGAGACCGAAGAGCAGCCGCTGATTCAGCGGGTGGCCCTGCACGCCCATTCGCTTACCTTTACCAAACTAAACGGCGACGAACTGACGGTCGAATCGCCCTATCCGAAGGACTTTGCCGCTTTGGTAAAACAACTTGAAAAAAATAGTTAATCAGTGATGAGGAGTAAATGATGAACGATACGCTTAGGTGTCAACTACCTTATCGCTCACCACTTACCCCTCCTCATTTTATTGCTCATCACGTTTCATCTCATGTTCATTCATTCTGTTTACTTCTGGCTGGCCCGCCCCGAATCCGACGAGGACCGGGCCGCTCTGAAAGCGGGCCTCGAGTCATTGCGGGGCGTGGAGGCCATTCAGGCCGCACAAATTGGAACGGCAGCGGCAACCCGTCGGCCCGTTATCGACCACAGCTATGACTTTGCGTTGCTGCTGACCTTCGCCGATGAAGCGACGCACGACATCTACCAGGAACACCCGATCCATCTGGCGTTTGTGGATAGCTGCAAACACCTCTGGAACCGCGTTCAGATTTACGACGTAGAGGTGAAATAAATTAAGTCCACCGTCCAATGGTCACTGTATGCCCGTTGAACGGTGGAATATTTCTATGACTTCACACGATACCGTAGCGGCGTATTATGCCGCGTTTAACCGGAAAGACTGGTCGGCTATGCTGGCGCTGCTGAGCGACGACGTTCGGCATGACAGCAATCAGGGCTCGTCGCGTACCGGTAAAGACCTCTTTACGCAGTTTCTTCAGCATATGGACGACTGCTACGACGAAACCCTTACTGACCTGGTGATTCTGACGAGTCCGGCGGCGCCTTCGCGCGTAGCCTGTGAGTTTGTCGTCAACGGGGTGTATAAGAAAACCGATGGTGATCTGCCCGAAGCCCACGGCCAGACCTACCAACTGCCTGCCGGTTCGTTTCTCGACGTGACCGATGGCAAGATTACCCGCGTTACCACGTATTACAACCTCCCCCTTTGGGAATCGCTGGTGGCTTAAAACGGATGAATAATGGATACTGTAGAATGGCTCCGCTAGCCTGACAACGCTTCGTTAGCGACGCCCGTCATTCTACACTATCCATTATTCATTCTCCTTTCCCCATGGCTGATCTGACCTTTCGGCGTTATACGGGTGCCGGTTTTCGGGCGGTGTTCGAGCCGTTGGCGCGGCTGCGGATCACGGTCTTTCGTGACTTTCCGTACCTCTACGAAGGCTCGATTGCGTACGAAACAACGTACCTGGAAACCTACGCCCGCTCAGCGCGTTCGCTGCTGTTTGCCGTTTTCGATGGTGATGAGCTGGTGGGGGCTACTACCTGCCTGCCGCTGCTCGACGAAACGCCCGAGGTGCAGGCACCTTTTCGGAAAGCCCACTACGCCCTTGACCAGGTCTTTTATTTCGGGGAAAGCATTTTGCTGCCTCGCTACCGGGGTATGGGTTTAGGGCATCGTTTTTTCGATGAACGAGAGGCGCACGCGGCCAGCTTCGGCACGTACCCAACCACGTGCTTCTGTGCCGTACAACGCCCCGCCGACCATCCGCTCCGCCCGGCGGGTTACAAGCCACTCGATGCGTTCTGGCTTAGCCGGGGTTACCATCGGGAAGACCGCCTCCAAAGCACCTTTAGCTGGCCCGATATTGGCGAAACCACCGATACGGACAAGCAGATGGTTTATTGGGTACGGACGATGCCGCGACCCTAAGCCGGTAGGTAGAGCTTGAAGGTTGACCCCAGACCAGGCTTGCTTTCGGCCGTGAGTTCACCCCGATGGTTGTTAGCAACTTTGCGACATATAGCCAGCCCAACGCCGCTGCCGGGATAATTCCGGCGGCCGTGTAGTCGTTGAAAGACCTGAAAAATACGGTCGAGGTACTTCTCGTCGAACCCAATGCCATTGTCGGTCACGCTGATCTCGTGGAAGACCTGATCGGGTACTGGGCTGGGCGGAATCGTATGCTGCACCGAAGCGGGTAACTCGGCCATCGACACGCGGCGGGCGGTAAGCTGAATATGCGGCGGAACGTCGGTACGATGGAATTTCAAGGCGTTACTCAGCAAATTCTGGAATAGCTGCCGAAGCTGTACTTTATCGCCCTGTACCACGGGTAAGTCGGTGCATTCGATCTTGGCTCCCCATTCCGACACGGCTACCGAGAGGTCATCGAGCACATCGGTCAGCAGCGCATCGAGCGGGACGGGCCTAAACGGTACCTGCTGCGTCGTCAGCCGCGAATAATCGAGCAAATCTTTGATCAGCAGCGTCATGCGGGCGGCGGCGGCGTTCATGCGTGTGATCAGGTCGTGGCCTTCATGGCCCAGACTAGCCCCGTAGTCGGCCTTCAGTAGCTCACCAAACGACCTGATTTTGCGAAGGGGCTCCTGCAAATCGTGGCTGGCCACGTAGGCAAACTGCTGGAGGTTATCATTCGACAGGTTGAGTGCGTTATTGCTGATTTCCAGCGCGCGGTTGGCCCGTTTTAGCTGATCGTTGTTGAGCGAGAGCAGTTGCTGGGTTTCTTTCTGGCTCGTCAGGTCGGTGATAATAACGCTTAACGACGGGCCTTCGTCGAGGTCGAGGGCCGTTACCGACAGCAAACAGGGAATGGCGTGATCGGTATGGTCGCAAAGCGTCATCTCGACGCGGTGTTTGTCGGCCCAGCCCATCTCGACGAGCTGCTGATAGGCAGAGGCACTCTCAGAAGCCACAAAGCTGTCGAACGGGAGACCGATCACCTGCGACAGGGGAAGCCCCACCATCGAGGCAAACATGGAGTTGCCGTACACGATCAGGCCACCGGCGCTCAGCGTGACGGCCCCTTCGTTCATGGTTTCGATAAAAACCCGGTAGGTCTGATCGGCCGTTTTCAGGGTGTAAAGCTCGTGCCCGTCGTCGCCCGTTACGACCAACGCATCGACCTGACCCGTACGGATGGCGTGGATCGTCTCGGTGGCTTCTTCCAACTGCTCGCGCAGCCGTTCGTTCTCAGCCAGAAGCTCGTCGTAAGTCAGGGTTGCGTTCATGCAAAAGGGGCAGCTAGGCCTAATCCCTGGAGCACCTTTTCGGTATTCGACATATCACCGATCAGCCGCCGCTCGGGCAGGGGTAAGCGTTTGATCAGCAGCGGTAAGGCAATGATCTGGTGCCGTTCGGCTATGTCGCGCTGCTGATGCACGTCGATAACCTCCAGTGCGTAACGCCCGGGCAGGTACGTCTCGCAAAGCTGTTTAAGGTTGGTAATGGCCCGCACCGAGTTGACCGAAGCCCCCGTTACAAATAGGCTGAGCTGATAGGGCGCGTCGCCGTTTTCAGGGGTGGGTTCATCGGTTGGGTCGAGGGTATTCATGTTAAGACGTTGCCGGGCGAATGTTCAGCCCAACCAGTACTTTTTCTTCATTCGACAGATCGCCGATGATTTTCCGAATCGGTTCGGGCACTTTTTTAACCAGCGTCGGCACGGCCAGAATCTGATCACCTTCGGCCAACTGAGGGTGAATCAGCAGGTCGATTACTTCGATGACATAATTATCCTTCAGGTTGTTTTCGCAGTATCGCTTGAGGTTGGCCAGCGCCGCCACGGATTTTGGTGTGTTACCAGCAATGTAGAGCCGCAATTCCCAGATGGTATCCTGCTCATTTGTATTCGTATTCATTCCCTTGGACGTGTGTGCTATGGTGAAAGTGCAGAGATGCGCAAGCTGACCCCCGATCGAGTAACTAGCGGGTTGGCGCCCCTGTTTACTCGTCTTTATGGCGGTTGCGGGTAAGCTGCTCTCGGTTCTTCTGCAAAATTTCTTTCCGAAGCTCGTCCTCGATGTAGGTTTTATTTAGTTCGTCCTGAACCGATTCGAACTCTTCGCGCAGGCTGGCAATCTTTGATTCGAGGACCAGCTTTTTGCGTTCAATTTCCCGGTCTTTTCGGGTAACCGCGTGGTCGCGCAGGGCCTCGCCGGTATATTCCTGTAGTTGCTGGGCTTCGCGCGCCGAACCAGTCAGGACGCCCTCGGGGCCGAGGTACACATCGACCAGGTCCACGCCATGATCGGTAATGACAAACTCGCGCACCTGGTTGGAGTGTTTCATGCCCCGCGCCTTCATCACGTAGAGGCCCCGATTGCGTTCGCCGTTCGATTCGATGTCGCGCACCAGGAGCCACGTATCCACCAGCGACGCGACGCCTTCGTCGGTCTGTTCCTCAACGACGGTGTTGCGGGTCAGGGCCGTGAAGAGCACCGTAATCTGCTGTGCCTGCAAGAAGTCGATGAGCCGGATCAGCATCGATTTTACCTCGCTCATCGACCCCACCGTGATGAGGTTCGTGATCGGGTCCAGAATGACGACCCGGGGCTGAAGGGTTCTGATCAGCTTGTGGATGACCGTCAGGTGCATTTCAAGGCCGTTGAGCGTGGGGCGCGAGGCGTGGAAGGTCAGCAGCCCGGAGTCGATGTGAGCCTGTAAGTTGAGCCCAATTGAGCCCATGTTGCGGATGATCTGCTGCGGCGACTCTTCAAAGGCGAAGAAGATGCAACGTTCGCCGCGTAGGCAGGTTTCGTTGGCGAAGCTGCCCGCAATGCTGGTTTTGCCCGTACCGGCCGTGCCCGAAACCAGGATGCTGCTGCCCCGGAAATAGCCTTTGCCATCGAGCATCCGATCGAGCGAACTGATCCCCGACGAAACCCGGTCGGTAGATACGGCATGATCGAGGGTAAGCGACGTAACGGGCAGCACCGAAATGCCGTCTTTGTCGATCAGGAAAGGGTATTCGTTGGTGCCGTGTACCGAGCCCCGGTATTTGACGATGCGGAGCAGGCGGGTCGAAATCTGATTGTCGACCCGGTGATCGAGCAAAATCACGCAGTCGGAGACATATTCTTCCAGGCCGTGCCGGGTCAACGTACCTGCGCCGCGCTCGCCGGTGATGATGGCCGTCACCTGCTTTTCTTTCAGCCATTCAAACAGACGGCGTAACTCCGCCCGCAGAATGCCCTGATTGGTGAGGCCCGAAAACAGGTTTTCGATGGTGTCGAGCACCACACGTTTGGCGCCGATGCTGTCAATGGCGTAGCCAAGCCGGATAAAGAGCCCGTCGAGATCATACTCGCCGGTTTCTTCGATCTCGCTGCGTTCGATGCGCACGTAGTCGAGCTTGATGCGCTTGTCGTTTTGAAGCTGCTGGAGGTTAAACCCCAGCGAAGCCACGTTGACCGCGAGCTCGTCGGCTTTTTCTTCGAACGCCATAAAAACGCCCGGCTCGTCGAACTCCAGTGCACCGCGCACCAGAAATTCCATCGAAAAGAGGGTTTTGCCGCAGCCAGCACTCCCGCAGATGAGGGTGGGCCGTCCTTTGGGTAAGCCACCTCCGGTTATTTCGTCCAGCCCGACTATGCCGGTGGGCGTTTTGGGTAGAGCCTGTAAGGGAAAAGAGGAATCCTTAGCGGAAGTAAGGGACATTTAGATCGAAGGCATGTGTCCTCAACCACCTATCGGCTAAGGTGGTTAAAGATAACAAATCGCCACGAGCTTTCCCCACGGCGCTGCTCACCCAAACCGGAAAGGGCTTCAACGGCCTACTTCCGCTCAAAGAGGACATATCCGTTTTCTTCGCGGATCAGTCGCAGGTTGGGATTAGCGCGGTACTGATCGGCCACGGTGATCTTGGTAATCAGGTACGTTGGCTTATCGACCGGACCGTTGAGGAGGTAGTCCGACTGGCGCGTTTTGGGGTTTACAGGGGGCTGCTTGCGGAAGTAAAACAGCTGCGCGTAGCTTTTGTAGCCGATTGGTTCGGCATAAACGTCCTGCCCCTGCCGCTCGGTGTAAAAGCGCACAACGGCTCCCTGCACGTACTCTTCAATTTTGGGAACGATCAGCGCCAGATACAACCACAGGCAAACGGCCGTAGCGCCAAACAGGGCCCAGATGGGGCCGGGGAGGCTGTTCTCAGGTACGTTGTTGCGCCGGGCCCGGACAAAGTGCCCCAGCCGGATAATGGCTGTGAGCAGCACCGCCAGATACGCCAGCCCGATAATCCATTCCCAGCCGCCCCAGGTTACGTTGGCTTGCAGGTTGGCTACCGCAAAGGGGTCGTTGATGTATGGTATCAGCATGGCTTTGAACCGACCCACCACGGGCAGGGCCGTCAGCAGCAATCCGAGCAGGCCACCAATCAGCAATAGCCCGGCGGTTAACCAGCGGTTCCAGGCCACGCGGCCCGCCAGCAGGTCGGCGATGTGCCGGGCGGCCAGGTACGAGACCGGGAACCAGGCCATGCTCGAATAATGCACGATTTTGGTTTTGACGATCGAAAACAGGATCATCACCACCCAGAAAAGCACCACCATCCAGAGCCGGAAGTCGCGCGGGTCGGTTGAGGCGGTGAGGTAGCGGATGGCGAAAATCGACAGCGGAAAACAGCCCACCAGCACCACCACGAAATGGTAGTAGAACGGCTGCCCGTGGCCGGCGTCGGGCGTGGAGAAGAGCCGAATCTGGTACTCGATAAACTCCTGCAAAAACCAGGGGCCATTCTGGATAATTTCGAGCCCAAACCACAACGAGGCAATGCCCAGTGCGATGCCCACGGCCAGCAGTGCGTGCCCAAACCGGAGCAGCGGCCTGAACCGCGCCAGCGCCCACACGATGCCGAACGTGAGGCCCGCCAGCAGAGCGCCCACTGGCCCTTTGGTCAGGATGGCCAGCCCAACAAAGAGGCCCGCCAGGGCGGCGAGTTGGCCCGCTTTCGGTTTGTCGTGGCGTTGGGCGGCCAGGTACGTATACCAGACGCCCAGGAAAATGAAGAGGTTGAACGTGGGGTCGATGATGCCCGTTTTGAAGTACAGGTGCGGGGTGAGCGCGCCCAGGTATCCCACTGCCCATAACAACCCGAAGCGCGGGCCGTGCAGGTACGTTCCCACGCGGTAGAACGTCAGCAGCGTGGCGATGCCGATGAGGGCATTGGGCAGCCGGGCGGCATATTCGCCCACGCCCAGCCAGGACATGGCCGTTGCCTGAAGCCAGAAAAACAGCGGTGGTTTTTCCCAGAACGGCTCAAAGTTAATCTGCACACGGGCGAAGTTGCCCGTTACGAGCATCTCCCGCGCCGATTCGGCAAAGTTGATCTCGTCCCAGTCGAACAGGTGAACGCGGCCCAGAAAAGGCAGGTAGAAAAACGCGCCCAGGGCCAGAATAAGAAGGGGGTAGTGACGTGAATTCATCCGTAAATCCGCAACGATAGCAGGGCAGGGGCGTGCGCCGTTACGGTTGTTCCAGTACAAAAATGGCCTGCGTATTCCGGCCTAGCCCGTCGTAGTCGAGGCCGTAGCCCACCACAAACTGGTTGTCGATCTCGAACCCGACGTAGGTCAGGTCGAGCGGCGTTTGCAGGGCGGCGGGCTTGAACAGCAGCGTGGCGATGGCGATGGACGCCGGTTCTTTCTCGTTGAGTTGACGCAGCACTTCCTGCATGGTCAGTCCGGTATCAACGATGTCTTCGATCACGATCAGGTCGCGGCCGGTGATTACTTCCGATAGCCCTAGGATCTGCTTGATCTGTCCCGTCGAATGGGTCTTATCGTACGACGCCACCCGGATAAACGTGATCTCGCAGTCGATGGTGAGGTTCTTGAGCAGGTCGGCGGTAAACAGCACGGCCCCGTTCAGTACGCCCACAATCAGCGGTCGGCGGTTGGCATAGTCGCGGTTGATTTGCTCGGCCAGCTCGGCAATGCGGCTCTGAAGCGTATCACGATCAATAAAAGGGACAAACGTTTTGTCGAGTATCGTCAGCATAGCCCCAAAGGTACACCGAAACAAAAAGCGCCGTTCGTGTATTCCGAACGGCGCTTCGCAGGTAATTACCTGATGTTGGTCAGTTACAGGACCGAATCGGCGGTTACCGATTGCGATTCTGGGGCCGGTGTGGGTTGGGCTGGCTGTTGCGTGCCGGGTTGCGGATGGACCTGCTGCTGCCCGCCGAAGGGCTGTTGGCCGTAAGGCGTTTGGCCCACAAACTCCACGTCGGTGATGTAATACTTGGTTTCGCCGTTCCAGGGAAGGCGCAGAATTTTCTCTTCGTAATGGAGCGTCACGCGCTGCCCGGTTTTAACGGCTTCCGTGATTTTCTGGGCGACAGCATCGTCTTTCACCGAGAAATCGAAAAACTGTGGCGTCAGTGAACCAGTTTCACCTGAGAACCCGCCCACGTTCAGGACACCTTCGTAGGTTTTGAACAGGTAGCCCCGGCGGCTGAATTTGGAAACAGTGCCGGCCCGTTCGCCATCCGAATAGCTCCAGCCAGTCAGCAAAAACAAAACGCCGAGCACCAATAAGACAAATACAAGTAGGTACGTGAAGAAACGCATAGTTGGTAGTGGTTAGCTTGTAGTGCGTACAAAGCAACAAAAAAAGGTTTGTAGTTTGACGTTTGTCGTTGGTAGTTAGCCAGTACGGCGGCCGTTAGCCGCGGCTAACCATCGTCAAACGACAAACTAGAAACAATAAACTAAGTTTCCATGAATCATCTTTTTCCCTACATCGAACGCACGTTGCTCTACCCCAACGTTACGATTAACGAGCAGTACGACGCCCTCGATGAGGTGAATCAGCTGGGACTGCTGGGGCTGGTGGTGGCGCCGTTCTGGGTGAAAAAACACCGACGTGAACTGGGCGATTCACACCCCGCCACCCTGACAGCGGCCATTGGCTACCCGTTTGGCTACCAGCGCACCGAGGTGAAGCAGCAGGAACTGGAGCTGGCGCTGGCCGACGGCGCCAATTCCATCGATGTGGTGCTGAATACGTCGGCCCTGCTGTCGCCCACGTCGGTCTGGCTGAAGATCGAGCTGGTGAAGCTGGCCGCCGCCGCCCACGCGCAGGAAGTGCCGCTGACGGTGGTGCTGGAACAGGCCCTGCTCACCGACGAGCAACTGCTCAGTATGATCAAGACGGCGGCTGATGCGGGCGTGGATGGGCTGAAGAATAGCACGGGCATGCCGCTGCCAGGCTTAGTGCCGCCCTCGTTCTCGCTCGATAAGGCGCTGGCCTTTCGGGCGGCGGTGCCTCGTTCGCTGGGTGTCTGCATTGTAGCCGATGGCGCTTCAGAAGCCGAACTCGACGCGTTGGTTGCTGCCGGGGTAGACCGTCTTGCGCTGTCGCGCCTACCGTAGCGGTCAAATCTCCGGCGGCTGTACCTTTGTGCCTTTCCGCCCAAAACACCTGAACTGAAAACGGCTAAACGAACTGTATGCACATTAGCTTAATTGCGGCCATGGCCCAGAACCGCGTGATCGGGCGCGATGATGCCACTGGCAAACCCGATCTTCCCTGGCACCTGCCCGACGATTTTGCCTATTTCAAGCGCCATACGTTGGGTCACGCTATCATTATGGGGCGCAAATCGTTTGAGGCGCTGGGTAAGCCGCTGCCCAAGCGGGCCAATATTATCGTGACGCGCAATACGGCATTCAAACCCGATGGGGCCACCGTGGTGCACACCCTCGACGAGGCGATTGAGACAGCCAAAGTAATTGAAGAACAGGGGGATGAAACCCGAACACCCGAAATCTTTGTGATTGGGGGCGGCGAAATCTATAAAGCGGCCCTGCCGTTGGCCACCCGTATTTACCTGACCGAAATCCAACGTACCTACGACGGCGATACGCAGTTTCCGCAGTTTGACAAAGCGCAATGGCGCGAAGTGAGTCGCCACCATCACCCCGCCGACGGACGCCACGAAGCCGCGTTCGATTTTGTGGTATACGAACGATAAGTGTTCATAGCCCAAGGATCAATGTTCAAAGAGCGTCGCCATAACACCCAAGTGTCCGTTGACAAAGCTCTTTGAACGTTGACCCAATGGGTTCACCGGCTGATATCGATGATTTCGAAATCGATTTTACCAGCGGGAATGGTGATCTCGGCGGTGTCGCCGACCTTCTTACCCAACAGGCCTTTGCCGATGGGGGAACCCACTGAGATACGACCCAGTTTGAGGTCGGCCTCTTCTTCCGAAACGAGGGTATACGTTACCTCGGCCCCCGTTTTCTTATTCTTTATCTTCACTTTCGACAAAACCGATACCTGCGAGGCGTCGATAGACGATTCGTCGAGCAGGCGGGCGTTGGCGAGGACTTCTTCTAATTTCGAGATTTTCAGTTCATGCAGCCCCTGCGCGTCTTTGGCGGCGTCATATTCAGCGTTTTCGCTCAGATCGCCTTTGTCGCGAGCTTCGGCAATCGCGTGTGCAATGGCCGCCCGGCCCTTGGTTTTCAGGTCATTAAGCTCTGCTTTAAGGCGGTTTAGGCCCTCCTCTGTGTAATAGTTAATCTTAGCCATAATGCAGTAATGTCTTTCCCCAGGGGGATAAAAAAAGAACGGTCCACCGACCGTTCTGCAAGCAATTTCATTTGTTTTGCAGCCTTGTCAGAAAACCCAACTGGTACGTGCGTATGTACCCGATTCGGTGGAGAGAACTGTGTATTGTTGTCGCATTGGAAGTAGACAGCGTATCAACAAATGTACGAAGTTGGTCAGCCGTTTGTCAATAGACGTACGATTTACGAATAATGAACGAGAAATTACGCCTTGTGTTTATGGGCACCCCCGATTTTGCGGTGGCCAGTCTGCAAGCTCTGCTGGAGGGCGGTTGCAACGTGGTCGCCGTCATTACAGCACCCGACCGGCCGTCGGGGCGGGGGCAGCAACTAACACCCTCACCGGTGAAGAAAGCAGCCCTGGCCGCGGAGCTGCCCGTCTTGCAGCCCGAAAAACTGCGCGATCCGGCTTTTCTGGCTGAATTGGCCAGCTACCGGGCTGACCTGCAAGTAGTTGTGGCCTTTCGGATGTTGCCCGAAGTGGTCTGGAGCATGCCGTCTGTGGGTACGTTCAACCTGCACGGATCGAAGCTGCCCGATTACCGGGGGGCAGCCCCCATCAACTGGGCCATTATCCGGGGCGAAACCGAAACCGGCGTCACTACTTTTTTCATCGAAAAAGAAATCGACACTGGGCAGATGATCTTCCAGGAAACGGAGCCGATTTACCCCGACGACAACGCGGGTACGTTGCACGACCGGCTGATGGTACGCGGCGCGGCGCTGGTGCTGCGAACAGTGCAGGCGATTGAGGCCGGCACGTACCCACGAACGCCACAGCCCGAGCCGCGAGACGAAAAAAGTGCGCCCAAACTCAACCGCGAGAATACTGAAATCGACTGGAATCGGCCGGTTAACGAACTGCGCAACTTCATCCGGGGTCTTTCGCCGTACCCGACCGCCTGGACGACGATTAACGAACGGTTTTACAAGATTTACGCCGCTGAGATAGCCAGCGGAACGCCCGCACCGGCGGACCGGCCCGATGAAAGTCCGTTCGATGCTTCCCCCGGACAGGCCCATACCGACGGGAAAACAAACCTGCTCGTGAAAGCCGCCGACGGCTGGCTCAACATCACTGAATTGCAAGCCGAAGGAAAACGCCGCATGCCGATTGGCGACTACCTGCGTGGGAATAGCCTCTAAGCGGCGGCCTAGGTGACTTTTTTTGTGCCCGTTCGATTAATTTCATAACTAGTGTTGCTCACATATCCTATGTTTCCGATCGTTTAACACGCTGTTATGAAATCATCGATATTGACACTGCTTTTTGTCGTGGGGCTCTTGAGTTGTTCCCGAAAAGGGCAACCCGAGATAGCGCCACGGCCAGTTGCCCGGTTTACCGTTGATGGCACGCAGTACAACATACTGAACCGCGAGTCGGCAAACGAAAACTGTAACTCGATCTTTTTCAGCTTTAATATGTACCGAAAAAGTGCAGAGTTTGCAGTCAAAGACTTTCCGTATTCGGTAGAGTTTCATTTGTCGAAAAACGGCCAACTGCTATATGCCAAACTTGATGGCGATGCTGGTGAATTCCGTACGTCGACGTTCGCGCCGATGCGGTCGGCCAACATCAGCAATTTCGTTTACAACACGACCGACAACGAACTCTCGTTGGACCTGGACGTGACGTTGCTAAACACCAGAACGTTACAGCCGATTACGTTGAAGGCCGTTGTTGACAGACTGTCCATCAGCCAAACTGACTGTGGCAACAGCTCTTCCGACACCTTCTCGGCTAGTCTTGAGCGAGTTGGCAGGCAAACTTCCTTCTTCCAACAGCGGCTCAATAGTGAGGAAACCAACAATTTATACCAACCTCCGTATCCAACGCCCACTTATTACCGGCATACGCTTATATCAACCGACGGATATGAAATTCGACTCGAAAACAGTGTAGGCCTCAAACCCCTCAAGAAGGGCGTGTATGACATTTCATCCGAAGCGGCAACTCCGTTGAAAGTATCGTTTAACGAATTTTTAGGGGAGACAGCCCCCGCTTCGCTCGACTCCTATTTACCGAGAGACTGGCGGGCTTACCGCGTTTCGGGAACGCTGGAAATCATTGACCAGTATGGCTCTAGTACTGGTAACAAGGTTTCGGGTAAACTGACCTTCACGGCCTTCGACACAGAAGGAAAGCCCGTATTCAGGCTAACGAACGGGAATTTCGTGACTTACAACCCCTTGCGTTAACTGCTAGGATTAATGTATAGTGTATAATGAATAATGGGCTGGCGCAAGAGTAAGACGCGCCAGCCCATTATTCATTATACACTATACATCATACATTAAATGTACTGGTTCACGATCATCTCGTAGAGTTCCTGCTTACCGCTGACCTGCTTGGCTTCGCCGTTGTCGATGGCATACTGGCGGAGGTCTTCGAGGGTCAGTTTACCCGCTTCGAAGTCGGCACCGGCCCCGCTGTCGTAGCTGGCGTAGCGATCAGTACGGAGTTGCTTGTATTTCGACTTGGTCAGGATGGCTTCGGCGGCAATAGCGGCCCGGGCGAAGGTATCCATCCCGCCGATATGGGCGATGAAGATATCGTCCAGATCGGTTGAGTTCCGGCGCGTTTTGGCGTCGAAGTTCACCCCACCCGATTTGAAGCCACCCGCTTCCAGAATCACGAGCATGGCTTCGGTCAGTTCATACACGTCGACGGGGAATTGGTCGGTATCCCAGCCGTTCTGGTAGTCACCCCGGTTGGCGTCGATGCTGCCGAGCATGTTGTTGTCGACTGCTACCTGCAACTCGTGCGCAAAGGTATGATTGGCCAGGGTAGCGTGGTTGGTTTCGAGGTTTAGCTCAAAATCGTCCTGCAACCCGTATTTGTTCAGGAAGCCCACGACCGTAGCCGCGTCGAAATCATACTGGTGCTTAGTCGGCTCCATCGGCTTGGGCTCGATGTAGAACGCGCCTTTGAAACCCTGCTTGCGGGCATAATCGCGGCTCACCTGCAGGAAGCGGCCCAGGTGCTCCTGCTCGCGCTTCATGTTGGTGTTGAGCAGCGACATGTAGCCTTCGCGGCCACCCCAGAAGGTGTAGCCACGGCCACCGAGTTCGATGGTGGCGTCGATGGCGTTTTTTACCTGCCAGGCACCATGCGCCAGCACGTGGAAATCGGGGTTGGTGCTTGCGCCGTTCATGTACCGCTCGTGCGAGAAGAGATTGGCCGTGCCCCAGAGCAGGTTAACGCCGCTCGCCTGCTGCTTCTGCTTCAGATAATCGACAACCTTACGGAAATTGCTTTCAAAATCGTGGTTCGAGTCGCCTTCGGGCGCTACGTCGACGTCGTGGAAGCAGTAGTATTCGATGCCCATCTTCGTAATAAACTCGAAGGCGGCGTCGGCTTTCTGGAAAGCGGCGCCCAGTGGGTCTTTCCCGGCATCCCAGGGGAAGTGCTTCACGCCCGGCCCAAAGGGATCGGCCCCGGTGCCGCAGAAGGTGTGCCAGTAGGCCACCGCAAAGCGGAACAGGTCTTTCATGGGCATGCCCATGATGGTCTGTGCGGGGTTGTAGAATTTGAACGCCAGCGGGTTATCCGAGTCGCGTCCTTCGTAGGCGATGGGTTTCTCGACGAACGGGAAATAGGCCTTGTCGCCGAGTGTCAGATTGATTTGAGCCATGATAAATAAAAAGCAAAGCCGGGCTTAGGTGCGACTTACTCAGCAAAAGTAAGTGGTGTTCTACTTTTATGCAATCGATTGCAATCAGAACTTCCGCATCGTGTCGTAATCACCCACGTGGTGTAGATACAGGAACTGAATCAGCAGCCCGTTTACGTTCGTGACGAGCTTGTGGGCTTCGGGCAGCGTGGCCACCACCGAGGTGATCCGCTCGTACTCAGAGTCGCTGTCGATTTTCTTCAGGTGGAACGACATAATCTGCTCCCGGGGCATCGTTTTCTCGACGAAATAAAAATGCATGGCTTCGTCGCTGGTGCCGGTGCTGGGAAACCAAAGCGTCGGGTTCAGCTTGGTCAACTCGTCGGGCTGGAGGGTGAGACCAATTTCCTCGCCTACCTCGCGGGCAGCGGTGTCGGTGGGGTCATCGTCGGTGTCGACCATGCCGGCCGGGTGTTCGTAGGTATGCGAGCCATCGGAGATGCGCCGCTGCCGCACCAATACCACAAACTTATCGCCGGTTTGTTCGTCGATCAGGCAGACAAGCACCGAAGCAGCATGGCCCTTCAGAAAACAGACCGGCGGGATTTTATCGCCTTCGGGCGTGTCGGCATCGACGGTGAGCATGGCAAACAGCACCTCGCCATTGGTACGTCGGCGGATAAAATGTTCGTCGATTTTGTTGATTTTCAGGCCGTTGGTTTCGAGCTGGCTCTTCCAGAACTTGAATTTGGCCGCGTCGTGAAGGGCTTCTTGCATGAGTTGATCGTCAGTTATATCCGTTGAACGACAAATGACGGGAAGCAAACGACCAATGCCAAGCCTAAAAGCTTAATCCGGCCCCAAGCGCGAGCAGGTTGTTTTTCGACGAAAGCTCGGGCAGGGTAGTGGTATTGATGACACTGCGCTGGTACTGCAGGCTGACGATAAGCGAATTAGTGGGGCTGATCTGCCGTTCGTAGCCCACCGCGATCAATAACCCAAAATCAGTGGGTGTAAACTGGTTGCGGCTGCTGTTGCGCTGGTAAAAGACATTACGGGCCTTATCAAGCGCCCGCTCGGCCACTTTCACGTCGACGATTACGCCATATTGCACGTAGGTACGGCCGGTTTTTATAAGGTTATCGCTAATCAGCTTCATCGTGACCGGAAGCTGGATGTATTGCAGATTATAAGTTGAGAGGCCGCCGCCATCGCTTGCCGGGTGGACAAAGCCCACGTTTTTGGCCGTATACCAGAGCCCGGTGCTGAGGGCATAGCGATTTTGCCTGACGTAGATATCCACGCTGGGGCCTACGCTGTATTGCAGGGAGGCGCCGGGGCTCTCGAAGCGGGCCGACGTACCTGAGCCGACTACGCTGTTCCAGGTCAGGGTCGGCAGCAGGTGGAAACTCAGTTCAACCCGGTTGCGCTGCCGAAGGGCAGGTTGCTGTCCATCCAGATAGGTTTGCCGCTGCATGATCGACACCGCCGTGACGGGTGCTACGGGCTGCGTAGCCGATGTGGCCAGGGTAACGGCCGGGCCCTGTGAGGGGGTGCTGAAGCGGCTCGAAACGCGCTCCTGGAACGTGTAGCGACCTTTTCGCGATTGCCCCTGCTTCCGCGACTGTGCCATCAAACTGGTCAGGCTGGCCACGAAGGTCAGGGCCGTGGCCACGAGGAGCAGGCTGGTTCGGAAGGGGGTAGGCATTGACACAAATAATGGGTTGAGGCGATAACCGCACCGCTACAAAAATCAGGCCTATTGTGTACGCCGGCAACTTCGCGGCGGATGGGCCATCTTTCGGCCGAACCGATACCTTTGCAGCGGCGCTTCGTTCCGCTGGTTATGCTCTCAAAAATTCTGCTGGGCCTATTGGCTCTTCTTATTCTGGTTGTGCTGATCGCGCTGCTGATTGGCTACTGGATTTCGGCCCCACGCTACACGGGCCCGGTATCCGGTCATTTCAACGGCAAAACGTTTTTTACGCCCGGTGCCAAGCAGCCCGAAGGGCTGGCTGGCGTGCTGAAGTGGCAGTTGAATCACGAGATCACGGAGCCCTGGCCCGCTTTTCACGACGATGCCCCCGGTGCTGCGCCACCGGCCCGTGTTGATGCCAATGCCACGCCACCCGGCGACTCGGCCAGCCGCAGCCCGATACGGGTAACCTACGTGAACCACTCGACCATGCTGTTGCAGTTCGACGGGCTGAACGTGCTCACTGACCCCATTTACGAGAACCGCGTCAGCCCATTCTCGTTCATCGGCCCGGCTCGCAATTGTCCGCCCGGTATCCGGTTCGACGACCTGCCTCACATTGACCTGCTGCTGCTGAGCCATAACCACTGGGATCACCTGGAGATTGGTACCGTGAAGAAGCTGGCCGCTCGCGACAAGCCGCGCATTATTTGCCCACTGGGGGTGAAGGCGTTTCTGGAGCAGGAAGGTGTCGGCAACGTGACCGAGATGGACTGGCAGCAGTCGGTACCCATCAACCCGACCACGACGCTGCACTGCGTACCGGCGCAGCACTTCTCGGGGCGGGGCATGTTTGACCGCAACGCCACGCTCTGGGCGGGGTACGTTATCGCCAGCAAAGCCGTTGGGAATGTGTATTTTGCGGGCGATTCGGGCTACGGGCCGCACTTCAAAGCGATTGGGGCGCAGTTTGGTCCGTTGCGGCTGGCGCTCATCCCGATTGGTGCCTACAAACCCAACTGGTTTATGGCACCGGTGCACATTGGCCCTCCCGACGCCGTGCGGGTACACCAGGATGTCCGTTCGGAACAAAGCGTGGCGATTCACTTCGGTACCTTCCCGCTGGCCGACGACGGGGCCAGCGAGCCCGTGACGGATATGAAAAAAGCACTGGCTGCCCAACAGATTGATGCTGCGCGATTTAGAGCGTTGAAAAATGGGGAATCCGTAAATTTTTAACCCAGCTTCCAACGTTCCTTTAAAAAGTGGGGTACTTATAAAAAATGTTAATGGCTGATCCAACCGGCCATCAACCAACAATCGTTCCTTATGCGTAAAGCCAGTATGGCGCTTGTAGCCGCCGTTTTATCCGCTACAGCCTTCCTCTCGTGTAAAGACAACTACGTAGACACGACTGCCGACACCTTTGCAAAGGACACGACGGCGATTGCCGCCTTCGCGAAAACGCAGCCGCAGAACTACCTGTATGCGGGAGCCGGGGTACGTTATGCGATCACGACGCCCAACACCGCGGGGCGCCTGCCCGCCTCGGGCGATGAAGCCGAAGTAACGTACCTGATTACCTCGCTCGATGGCAAGTACCGGGCCGACAGTACAAAGAAAGATTCGCTGGCCTATTTCCGGTTTAACATCGGGAGTCTGCCTCCGGGTATTGACATCGGGTTGTCGAAAACGCGGGAGGGCGAGTCGGCCATTTACCTGATTCCATCGTATTCGGCGTTCCAGAATACCGAGTACAAAGGGTTGCCCGCCAACACGCCCATTCGTTTTTATACGACGCTGCGCAAACTGCGGACGGAAGATGAGCAAATCGCCGACTACATCGCTCGCAACAAGCTGACGCTGACTACGCAGACACAGGATGGGGTTCGGATCTGCAAAACGCAGTCGGTTACGACCGGGTCAGAACTGATCAATGGGCAAACGGTGAGCGTTCGGTATACGGGTAAGCTGCTCCGTTACGGCACCGTGTTCGACTCGAACGTAGGCAAACAGCTGTTTGATGTTGCCCTGGGGTCGACGTCGGTTATCCGGGGATTTGAGTCGGGTATTCGTGCGTTGAAAGTTGGTGAAAAAGCGACGATTGTTTTTCCATCGTCAGTAGGCTACGGCACTACGGGTTACTCAAGCATTCCGGGTTACACACCGCTTGCCTTCGATATCGAAATCGTATCGGTGCGTTAAACGACCAAGTTCCTAACGAAAAAGGCCCTGCCAGTACTGGCAGGGCCTTTTTCGTTAGTGCAACCGCTTCGTGCGCCACTGACTGGCGGGGCGGGCGGGCCCGGTAGCTGTTGTCGCGGCGGGTTTTGTCTTCTGGCTGTCGAGCAGGTACGTTGCCAGCACAGCAGCCAATTCGGTTTCGGCGGGGCTGATGGTGGTACTGGTCAGCACGTCGGGGCGGTCCGCCGATGCGGTGAAGTAGCGGTTGACGAAATGCGTGTCGAACTGCCCCGACCGGAAAGCCTCGTGGTTCATCACGAACCGGCAGAAGCCCAACGTGGTCTGTACGCCCGAAATCTGGTACTCGTCGATAGCCCGGATCATCTTCTGGATGGCGGCTTCGCGGTCGTCGCCGTACGTAATGAGCTTCGCGATCATCGGGTCGTAATAAATGGGAATAGCCATACCCTGCTCGAACCCATCATCGACCCGAACGCCGTTGCCCTGCGGGCGCACGTAGGTATCTAACGTACCCACGTCGGGCAGGAAGTTGTTGGCGGGGTCTTCGGCATACACCCGGATCTCCATCGCGTGCCCTTTGATGTGCAAGTCTTCCTGCTTGATGGTCAGGGCCTTTCCCTCGGCTACGTAGATCATCTGCTCAACCAGGTCGACGCCCGTAATGAGTTCGGTAACGGGGTGCTCGACCTGAAGGCGGGTGTTCATTTCGAGGAAATAGAAATTCAACTGGTCGTCGACGATGAACTCGACCGTGCCTGCACCGTAGTAGCCGCAGGCTCGCGCCACGCCTACCGCCGCCTTACCCATCGCCTCGCGGATCTCGGGCGTCAGGATGGCTGACGGGGCTTCTTCCACCACTTTCTGGTGCCGCCGCTGTACCGAGCATTCGCGCTCGAACAGGTGAATGATGTTGCCGTGTTGATCGCCCAACACCTGAATCTCGACGTGTCGTGGCGAGGTCACGTATTTCTCGATGAATACCGACCCATCGCCAAACGACGAAATGGCTTCGCTCACGGCGCGGTCCATCTGCTCGTCGAAATCGGCTTCCTTTTCCACGATCCGCATCCCCTTGCCACCACCGCCCGCCGAGGCTTTGATCAGGATGGGATACCCGATTCTGGCCGAAATAACTTTGGCTTCGGTCCGGTCGGTGATGGCGCTAGGTGTACCGGGCACCATCGGGATGTCGTAGTCGGCGACGGCGGCTTTGGCGGCGAGCTTGCTGCCCATCACCTCGATACTCTCGGGCGACGGCCCCACGAAGATGAGCCCGGCTTCACGCACCGCCCTGGCAAACTGCGCATTTTCCGACAAAAAACCGTAGCCGGGGTGAATGGCGTCGACGCCCAACTGCTGGCAGATGTCGATGATGGCATCGCCGCGCAGGTAGGATTGCGACGAAGGTGCCGGCCCCACGCAAACGGCTTCATCGGCATAGCGCACGTGCAGAGCGTTGCGGTCGGCTTCCGAATAAATAGCCACGGTTTTGATACCCATTTCGCGGGCGGTACGCATCACGCGCAGGGCAATTTCGCCCCGATTGGCTACGAGCAGTTTGTTGATTTTCATGTTGAAAACTAAGGGTTCAGCGTTTAAAGTCCAAAGTTCATGGATGCTTGGCATATTATCAGAAGAAGAATGAACTTTGGCTTTTGAACCGAACCGGCGCACCGGTTAAATCGACTAAATGACCATCAACACACGCATTAGCGGAGCGGTACTGCTCCTCTTTGTTACGATTACGGGGTTGGCCCAAACTGCCAAAACCCGCTACGCCGATCTGCAACAGGCGATCCGCTCGGGTAGCCAGCTCACCGGCTCCACCGGGCCACGCTCGATTAACTGGATCGACGGCGGCACGCGCTTCTCGTATCTCGACCGGGCGGGCACGATCAAAACGCTGAATCCGGCCACGCAGCAGGAAGAAACCGTGTTCGACGCGGCGCAACTGAAGTTTCCCGGCACCGACAAAGCCTTTGCCTATGAGTCGTTCCAGTGGTCGAAAGACTCGAAGAACCTGTTTTTTCAGACCAATTTCCGGCCCGTCTACCGCCGGTCGGGTATTTCCGACTATTACGTGTACAGCCTCGCCGACAAAGTGCTGAAGCTGGTCGCGAAAGATGCCCAAACGGCGGAGCTTTCGCCCGACGGCAAGCGCGTAGGCTACGAACGGGGCGGCAACCTGTTTGTCTTTGATTTCGCCACCCAGAAAGAAACGCAACTGACGGGTGATGCCAAACCGGCGTTTTACAACGGCCGGTTTGGCTGGGCCTACGAAGAAGAATTTGGGCTGGCGCAGGCCTGGCAGTGGTCGCCGGATAGCAAGTTTATCGCCTTCTGGCAGTCCGACGAGCGCGCCGTGCCCATTTACCGCCTGACCGATTACCGGGGCTTCCGCGAAACGTACGACTCGCTGCCGTACCCCCGCGTGGGCGACCGCAATCCCAGCGTTCGAATTGGGGCGGTCGAGATCAGTAACGGCAAAATCGCCTTTATGCAGGTAGAAGGCCAGCAAGGCTACATCCCGCGCATCTATTGGACGTCGCAGGAAGGGCAACTGGCGGTGGTACACCTGAACCGCAAGCAGAATGAGTTGACGCTCTACATGGCCGACACACGCACCGGCGCGGCCAAGCCGATCATGAATGAGACGTCGAAGACCTGGGTCGATGTGTTCGATTTCTTCGCGGGTGTCGATCACCTGTTTTACTTCCCCGAAAACGTGAAGGAATACTACTGGGTGTCGGAGCGCGATGGCTGGGCACACCTGTACCGCTACGATTACACCGGCAAACTGCTGAACCAAGTCACGTCAGGTACGTTCGAGGTGTCGACGATTCAGCACATTGACCCGAAAGCGGGCAAGGTCTATTACACGAGCACCGAAGCCTCGCCGATGGAGCGGCAACTCTATGTGATCGACGTGACAGGTAAAAATAAGCGGCGACTCACCACGGCGGCTGGCCGGCATGCGATCAACATGTCGCGCAATGGGCAGTTCTTCATCGACCGCTACTCCAACGTGCAGACGCCCACGCAGGTCGAGCTGCGCGACGTGTCGGGCAAGCTCATCAAGACGCTGGAAGACAACGCCCGGGTACGTGATTTCGTAAGCAAAAACGTGTACGCGCCCAAAGAGCTGGCTTCCTTTACGACGCAGGATGGACAGAAAATCGACATTTCGATTCTGAAGCCGGCTGATTTCGACCCCGCTAAAAAGTACCCGATGGTACTCGACATCTACGGTGGTCCCGGTGCGCAGTCGGTCTACAACGAGTGGCACGGGCAGGCCTGGCAGCAATACCTGGCGCAGCAGGGGTACGTGGTCGTGAGCACCAACAACCGGGGCAGCGGCGGCTACGGCAGCACCTTCGAGAAGATGGTGTATGAGAAGCTGGGCCAATACGAAAGCCTCGATTTTGCCGAAACGGCCCGCTACATGGCGTCACTTCCCTACATCGACGGCAACCGGATGGCCATTCGCGGTCACAGCTACGGCGGCTACATGAGCAGCTACACCATGCTGACGCACCCCGGCGTGTTCAAGGTAGCCCTCGTGGGTGCTCCCGTCACCGACTGGCGCTTGTACGACAGCATCTATACTGAACGCTACATGGGCCTGTTACCCGACAACGATGCGGCGTATGCCAAAAGCGCGGTGTCGCCCTACGCCAAGAACCTGGCGGGTAAGATGTTCATTGCCCACTCAACCATGGACGAGAACGTACACGTACGCAACACCTTCCAGTTGATGAACGCCCTCGAAGACGCGGGCAAAGACGCCGATCTGCGCATTTATCCGCCCGGCGCCCACGGCGTCGCCTACAGCCCCACGACCTACGTGCTGCTCTATCAGCAATACGTCGATTACCTGACCAAGAATCTGAATTAGTTAAAAGGCCCCTCACCGATGTGGTGAGGGGCCTTTCTTTTTGCTTACTGACCAGTCGCTTATTGCTTGGTCAATTCCATTTTGTAGGTAGCTGATACACCATTCACAGTAGCTGTCTGATTCAGCATCAGCTTGGAGCCTGATTGGGTAAAGGTCCAATTGTTATCAGGCTGGCCTGCTTCTTTGAATGTTAGCGTTGAGCCATTCACCGACCATTTTGCACCATTAAAGTCGTCAACCGGTGCTCCCCCTGAGTTACAGGAAGCAGGACTGTTACTCGTCGCATTCCCGTCAGCTTTTAAGGAAATGATCAGATCCTGAAAACATTTACTACCCAGGCCCGCAAAGAGCTGTATGTAGTCGATAGTCTGGTTGTTGGCCGAAGCCGTGTAGGCAGTGACTTTGTAGTTGCCCGATAGGTCGGCAGCAGCAGCCGGGTCTGAGCCTTTACAGCCGATGGTAATAGCCGCGATAACAAGTGTACTGAGAAGCAGTGAACGGATTGGTAAAAAAGAAGAACGCATACAGTAAATGTGTAGAATTAACAGGTGATTAATTCTGCAAGTATACACATTGATTACAAAACAGCTATTGGTATAGTATTCTTTACTGGTAGAATCGTTCAACTATATTTTATTAGGTGCTTAAAAGGGTTTCTAAGTAGTAAGTAAGTTGTCAGTCCACCAGTCCGTTGCCACTGTCGTCGAGGAAGCCATTGACCACTATGTGCTGGGTACGTTGCCCCTGTTTGAGCAGGAACGTGGCGGGTTGGCCTAAGCCGGGTGGCCGGCCGGGTAGTTTTCCTTCCCAGAGAACGTGCACGGGGGCTTTCGGAAAGGTATTTTTCTTGGCTGAGCGAACCCGGAAGGCCACGACACCGTCTTCGCGCAGTTTGGATAGGTCGAGGCGGCGCAGGCCTGAGAGTGAGTCGAGCGTGTCGGGGTGGAGGCGGGCGGGCATGAGCGTCAGGCCGGTGGCGTCGAGTTCGGTCAGGCCGTAGAAGGTTGAGAGGTCGCCGAGGTCTTCGATGGTACTGCGGTAGCTAAATGTCCGCGCCGAATCCGTGCTGACTTCATAGCGGTTGATGCCCAGATCCATCTTGTAGGGTCGCCCATTGCGCATCACCGTCGCATTGCGGATAAGCAGATCGAACAACTGCCGACCGTTTTCGGGAATGGCCTGATACTCCTGCGTTTTTTCCTGCCCGTACGACTCGTTGGCGATAGCATCCAGCGCTGTCAGGATCGCCACGAAATTGAGTCGGCGGATGCTCATTTTTTCGGGGTCGCCTACTTGCCCGCCGCTTTCGATCAGAATAAGCGTGGTGCCCCATTTCTGGATATTATCGCCAAAAGCACGCGGCTCGAACTCGTCGTCGTAGCGCGCCACCTGACCGGGGATAAACTGCTGCAACACGCGATTCATGCCCACGATCAATTGCATCGACCGGCGGCGCACGTCGTTGACATTGCGGGCCTGATCGTAGGCCGTAGCCAGAAACGACACCACCGCCTGCCGGTTGGTGTTGCCCACGCTATAGCGCGGATTCTGGTCGTGCAGATTAAAACCCACCAGTGGTTTCAAACTCTGCTGTAACCCTTTCAGCAACACCGATTCGGGCGATTGCAGCCGGAGGGCATCGCGGTTCATGTCGATGTCCATCGAGGTGCGGCGCTGCCAGCGTTCGGCTCCGTCGGGGTTGAGCATCGGCACAAAATAGAGCGTCGTTTTGGCCAGGATATTCTGCCGGAAGGCATCGAATTCGTCGCCCGAAGCCTGCAAAAACCGAAAAATATCGAACAGTGCCATCGTTGCCGTGGCTTCATCGCCGTGCATCTGCGACCAGAGCAGTACGGGAATTGGGCCCGTTCCGGCCTGCACCTGATGGATGCTCCGCCCCTCTGTGGATGCACCGATTTGGCTGACCGACAGCGGGCTACCGAGCGACTGCAACACCGGCACCATGTCTTTGTGCTTGAACCGGCGGTGGGTAAACGTGGTGTCTTTGAAGGTGTCGTGGGTCTCGAACAGCCGACGGGCGATGTCCTGCGACGCCGTTTGGGCCGCAGCGGGGTTAATCGAACGCATACACAAAAGAACGGCACAAAGCACAGGATACAATGCGCGGTGGTGGCTTTGCCGACGTGGTTTAGACGCGAAAATCATAGGTCAGTATAGAGTGGCCGTTGGTTGGAGCGGGGTGAACGTGGGTTAGCGAGCGGAAGAAGCCATCAGGCCCCAGCCGGCCGCTGAGGCGAGCAAACAGCCCATCACGTTGAGGCCGATATTCAGGAAGGCCGCGCCATAGCGGTTCTGTTGCAGCAGCATGAGGTTGTCCTGACTAAAACTGGAAAACGTGCTGAGGCCGCCGCAGACGCCCACGCCAATCAGCAGGCGCCAGGGCTCACGGTCGGGGCGGGTGGCTACCCAACCCATCACGGCACCCAGCAGGGCCGACGCCAGGATGTTGACGACCAGAATGGACAACGGAAAGGCGGTTCCGCCCAGGCTAGCCGGTAACTGCCGCCCGAGCAGGTAGCGCAGCATGCTTCCCAGCCCGCCGCCCACAAAGACCAGCCCGTAGGTGTAAAATGAAGTCATCACGCAAAAGTTAAACGAATCCGGGCGCTGAGGTGAGTCAGCAGGGACGGTCAAAGTTGATTCATTTCTCCCAATTGTGAAACATCAGTAGTCAAGGTTGTAAATGCTGTTTGATCCTTGTATCTTCCTAATTTTACCGGATAACTCATCGGTAAAGTACCGTTATGACCTTTCCTCTTCGCCTCGTTCTTTCGCTTAGTCTGATTGCATTGTTGCAGGCTTGCCAGTTTGGGCAGAAACCGCTGTTTTCGCTCCTGCCCGCCGACGAAACCGGCATCACCTTCGCCAACCGCATTGTCGATAACGATTCGATGAACATCATCGACTTCGAATACATCTACAATGGCGGCGGCGTGGCCCTGGGCGACTTCAACAACGATGGCCGAACCGACGTATTTTTTAGCGGGAATCAGGTGCCCAACCGGCTCTTTCTGAACCAGACCGAACCCGGCTCGCACGACCTGAAGTTCCGCGACATCACCAGCGAAGCGGGCGTCGGGGGCGGCGGCAAATGGTGTTCGGGTGTAGCGATGGTCGACATCAACAACGACGGGCTGATGGACCTGTACGTTGGGGCGACCGTCAGCAAGGATTCGGTGAAACGCCGGAACCTGCTCTACGTGAATCAGGGCCTGAAGAATGACGTGCCTACCTTCCGGGATATGGCCGCCGACTACGGCATCGCCGACGACGGCCACACAACCAACGCCGCCTTTTTCGATTACGACAACGACGGCGACCTGGACCTCTATGTGCTCACCAATACGATCGAGGCGGGCAGCCCCGGCGCTTACCATGATAAGGTCAAAGACGGTTCATCGAAAACCACCGACCGCCTGTATCGCAATGATTTCGACCCCAAACGGGGCCACCCGGTATTTACCAACGTGTCGAAGCCGGAGGGCATTCTGATGGAAGGCTACGGGCTGGGGCTGAACATCACCGACCTCAACCGCGACGGCTGGCGCGACGTCTACGTGACCAACGATTACCTCTCCGATGACCTGTTATGGATCAATCAGCATGCGGGGGGCAAACACACGGGTTTCCGCGACGAAGCGGCGCAGTACTTCAAACACACGAGCAGCTCGGCGATGGGCAACGACGTGGCCGACGTCAACAACGACGGGCTGATGGACGTTGTGGCGGTGGATATGCTACCGCGCGACAATTACCGCAAGAAGATGCTGGTGGGCCCCAACAACTACCAGACGTACCTGAACAACGAGCAGTATGGGTTTCATTATCAGTTCGTTCGGAATACGCTTCAGCTGAATCAGGGGCCGCGCCCCGGCACGATGGGCCTGAGCAGCGATACGCCACAACTGGGCATTACCACACCCAGCCCCTTCCAGCGTGTGGAGGCGGGCGCGCCGCTCTTCAGCGAAGTGAGTTTGCTGGCCGACGTAGCCGAAACGGATTGGAGTTGGTCGCCGCTGCTGGTCGATTTCGACCATGATGGCAAACGCGATCTGCTGGTAACCAACGGCTTTCCGAAAGACGTGACCGACCGCGATTTCGTGTCGTTTCGGGCGCAGAGTTCGTCGGTCGCTACCAAGCGGTTTATGCTCGATCAGATTCCGGTGGTGAAAATTCCGAACTACGCCTTCCGCAACCGGGGCAGCGACGACGCCAGCAACGTACCCACGTTTGAAGACGTCACCGAGCAATGGGGCCTGAAAACGCCTTCATTCTCGAACGGGGCGGCCTATGGCGACCTCGACAATGACGGCGACCTCGATTACGTGGTCAATAACATCAACGACTCGGCGTTTGTGTACCGCAATAACCTGGTCGAGAGCAAACCCGAAGCAGCCAGTTACCTACGGCTAAAGTTTGAAGGGCCCGCCCGGAACCGGATGGGATTGGGTGCGTTCGTCACGATTTTGTACGAAACCACCGACGGCAAAAAGCCGCAGCAACAGGTATACGAGCACAGCCCTTACCGCGGTTACCTCTCGACAGTGGAGCCGGTGGGGCATTTCGGGCTGGGCAACGTGTCGGTGATCCGCGAACTGCGCGTGGTCTGGCCCGCGCACGATGGCCAACCCGCCCGGCAACAGACGCTCCGCAACGTGAAACCCAATCAGGTGCTGACGCTCCGGCAGCAGGACGCCAACGAAGCCCCTACACCGGCAGGTACGTTGCCAAAACCACTGATGCATGACGTATCCGACTCGCTTGGGCTGGCGCTGTTCCATACCGAACCCGAATACATCGATTACAACACGCAAAAACTGCTGCCGCATAAGCTCTCGCAGTTTGGCCCGGCCGTGAGCGTGGGCGACATCAACGGCGATGGGCTCGATGATCTGTTCATTGGTGGGGCGCGTGGGCAGCAGGGGCGCTTTATGGTGCAAAGCAAATCGGGCGCGTTCGTGGATACCCAATCTTTTGCGTCGCCCGTGCTACAGCCATCGCAGAAGCCCGAAGAAGACATGGGTACGTTACTGTTCGATGCCGACGGTGATGGCGACCTCGATCTGTACATTGCCAGTGGCGGCGTGGAAGGGCAGGCCAACACGCCGACGTTCCAGGACCGACTTTATCTGAACGACGGGAAAGGTGCCTTTGCGCTGGCTCCGTCAGGTACGTTGCCGGTCAACATGACCAGCAAATCGTGCGTGAAAGCGGCCGATATCGATGGGGATGGTGACCTCGATCTGTTTGTGGGTGGTCGGGTAGTACCCGATCAGTACCCCAAGCCCACGTCGAGTCTGGTGTTGCGCAACGACAGCCGCCCCGGTCAGCCGAAGTTCACCGACGTAACGGCTAAAATCGCGCCCACGCTGACGGACATCGGCCTTATCTGCGATGCCATCTGGACCGACCCCGACAACGACGGAGACCCCGATCTGTTGCTGGCCGGTGAGTGGATGCCCTTGACGCTGTTACAGAACGACAAAGGGCAACTAAAACCCGTCGACGCCAAACTGGGCAAAGCCAAAGGCTGGTGGAGCTCCCTGACGCCGGGCGATTTTGACAACGACGGCGACATCGACTACGTGGCCGGCAATCTGGGCCTGAACGCCCGGATGCGCGCCAGCGACCGCTACCCGGTTCGCATCTACGCCGGTGATTTCGACAACAACGGCTTTTACGACGCTATTCCGACAATATACATTCCCGACGAAAAAGGGGAACCCCGTGAGTTTACCTTTCATGGTCGCGACGACCTGATTAAGCAGATGATTGTGCTGCGGGGGCGTTTCCAGAAATACCAGGATTTCACCCAGGCTAGTATCGACAAACTGCTCAAGCCCGAAGAACGACAGCAGGCGATGGTACTCGAAGCCAACGAGTTCCGGTCGATGTACATCGAAAACAAAGGGAACGGTGCGGATGGGTCGCCGCAGTTTGAGCTGCATCCGCTACCGATGCAGGCTCAACTGGCGCCTTTATTTGGGATGATCGCCGAGGATGTTGACCAGGACGGCAACCTCGATATACTAGCCGTTGGCAACGACTATAGCGGCGAGGTGTTGGTGGGGCGCTACGATGCGCTTAACGGCCTGTACCTGCGCGGCGATGGCAAAGGCGGTTTTGTGCCCCGATCATTGGCCGAAAGTGGTTTCTGCGTGCCGGGCAACGCCAAAGGCCTCGTGTCCCTGCCCGATGCCCGTGGCAACCGGCTGCTGGTGGCTACGCAAAACCGCGGACCAATGTGCGCTTTCCGGTCAGGTACGTCGGGGCAGTTGCTGCGCGCGAAACCCAATCAGGTGGCGGCGGTGCTGACGTTGGCCGACGGCAAAAAACAACGTATTGAACTGCCTTTCGGAAGCTCGTTCCTGTCGCAAAGCAGCCGGACGCTGTGGGTGCCCGCCGGAACCAAATCGGTCGAGTGGATCGATGCGAAAGGAAAACCGGCAGGGCAGGCGGTGGTGGCGCGCCGCTGATCGATAAGCCGTCTTTTTCAGGGATAGGATGAAACCGGTTTCGTTATAGCTTCGTACACCGGTTTCATCCCGCCCCGTCTGCTTATGGCCTCGCCCGACTATTTCTCCGAACACGCCTCGATCTACGCTCGCTACCGCATCGACTATCCCGGCGAGCTGTATGATTTCTTGATGGCCAACGTACCTGGTCGGCAAACGGCCTGGGACTGTGCTACGGGCAACGGGCAGGCGGCGGTGGCGTTGTCGAACTATTTCGAGCAGGTCGAGGCGACCGATCTGAGCCTACAGCAGTTGCAGAATGCGACGCACCGCCACAACATCCATTACCAGGAAGCGACGGCGGAACAGGCCCCTTTTCTCGACGAAACCTTCGACCTGATCACGGTAGGGCAGGCGCTGCACTGGTTCGACGTACCCGCGTTTCACGAACAGGCCGACCGGGTGCTGAAACCCAATGGTGTGATTGCCGAATGGGGTTACGGTCTGAACGAAGTCACGCCCGCCGTCGACGCGCTGCTACGCTACCTATATACCAACGTGCTGGGCCCGTACTGGGACCCGCTGCGCCGCCACATCGAGACCGAGTACCGCGACTTGCCGTTCCCGTTCAAGAACGTGAAAGAGGCTCGGTTTGTCGCCCGGCGCGAGTGGCTGGTGGAGTGGTACATGAACTACCTACGTACCTGGTCGGCGGTGCAGGCCTTCCGGAAACGCAACGGCTACGACATCATCGATCAGTTCGACGGCGATTTCCGCCGCGCCTGGGGTACACAAGGCACCCGCGAAGTCCGGTTCCCAATTTTTCTGCGGCTGGGCATGAAGAAGTAAGGCCTGTTACATTAACAGGGTGGCCGCAGGGATGCCTAACTCTTTGTGAAAGAACCTGGCCATGTGCAGTGTCATCGGTTTGCGACGATTCAGTACGGCGGATACGTAACTTTTGCTGCCCAGCTTACCAACAAAGTCCTGGTTCCGAATGCCTTTTTCCGCCATCTTGAGGCGTATGGCATCGATTGGGTCAGGAGGTAAGATGGGGTAGTGTTCGTCTTCATACGCTTTTACCAGCAGCAAAGACACCTGCAGGGCTTCACCTTCGGGGCTATCGGGACGTACTTTGTTGTCGAACTGCTGATCAATCCACGCCATCAGTTCGTCGTATTCCTGCTCGGTTTTGAGTGTCTTTAGTGTCATGGCTTCACGTACTGCACCGTTTTTACATCAACTTTATCATACTCGGCGTGGGTGCCAAACCATTTGATCTGAATGGTTTTGTAGTCGAATACCATCCGGACAACCAGCCGATATTTGTTACCCATGATATTGAAAACGACCCGATCGTCGGCTACGACGCTGGCATTCCCGTATAAGGCTTTTAGTTCATTGAAGTTGGCAAAGGACTGTCCCTGTAGCTCGGTATACCATTGTCGAAGTGCATTGGCCGCTTGTGGATAAGACTGACAATAGTCGAGTAGCGTACGGCGAGCTATAATGTTGAACATACACCTTATCGCGTGAGTTTACTCATGGTGAACAAATGTATGCTTTTTCGGTAAAACACCATTACAGCGCCCAGATCACCCGCACGACTTTGCCGTGCACGCCGATGGTCTCGAAAAATTGCAGCCAGTGGAGTTGTTGTGAGCCCAGGTGGTCGGTGGGCGACTTGACCTCCACGAAGCTGTATTCGCCCGCTTCGTTCCAGATGAGCAGGTCGGGGAAGCCGCGGGTGTGTTCGCGCACGTTGCGGGCCATTTCCAGCAAGATCAGGCCGAGTTGTTCCAGATCGATCAGGTCGATGAGTTGGTTGACGAGACTCAGCAGTTCGTCGTTCCAGTCGACGAGCACGTTGGTGATGCCGTATTTGCCGTTATAAGTACGTCCCACGTGCCGCCGCCAGGCCTCCCGGCTTGTCAGTTCGGTTAGCCGCTTTTTCATCAACTCTTCGCGGCGGAGGTAGAAATCGGGCAGGTAAAAGTCTGATGGGGCGCGTTGCAACGGGTGATGAATGGCCGACACGTTGGCGTCGTAGATAATGTCCCAGAAAACGAGCCCGAAGAGCCCGCGCCAGGGGTAGTTTTCGGTAAAGGCCGCGTCGTAACCCTGCTCCAGGTAGTAGTTCATCACGCCCGCTTCGACATGGTGCCGGTAAGCCGCCGGAATATCGACGCTCTCGGCTTCCGACAAAAAGCGCGTGGTGGCTTTTCGGGTACGTTTCTTTTCGGCCGTGCCCAATATCTTCTCCCGGAAATCCTGCGCGAAGAAGCGTTCTTCGGCGTTTTGCGGCGTCACGGCGATTTCGTCCAGCAGCGCCAGCGCTTCGTCGGCCATGCCGTTGCGGAACAGCAGCCGGGCGCGGCGTTCGCGGGCGGGCGAGCGGTCGGTCAGTTCGTAGACGCTCAGGGCTTCGTCGGGGAGTTTCTGGCGTTCCAGAAAGCTCCCGACGCGGCAAACGAGCTTCTGGTAACCCGGCAGAGCGATGTCGGCCAGGTCGGGGCGGGTTTCGTTCCAGTTCAGAAACCAATTGTAAATGTCGGTGGCGGGCGTTTCGGCGTTTTTCAGGTCGTAAAACGCTTCGTTGGTCAGCGAGATAAGCAGCTTGTCTTCAACCTCTTTCCGGTTGCGGAACCGGGCTGTCATCTTGCTGTCGTCATACTGCTCGAAGTTCATCATGCCCATGTCGCGCATGACAAACTCGGTCATGTCGGAACCGCGGTTGCCGAAGAACAGAAACTTGAGCATCATCACCTCGGCTTCGAACGCCACCTTCACGACGGACTCGCGGGTGGTGAGGCTGGTGACGACTTCGCCAAAATCGAGTTCGTTGAGGGCATAGCGCACCACGCCCTCCTTTTTCAGCTTGTTGAGCGCCCGAATTTCCTCCGCTTCGAGGGGCAGCAGCGCCAGCAGGTCGGCCTTGGTAAACACGTCGAGCGCCTCGCTGCCCATGCCTTCGTGGCGGGCCGATAGCCGTTCCAGAAATCCCGCCCGGATGAGTTCGTCGAGCGTAACCGGTAGCTCGTTTATTTCGCGATAATTGAATTTATTGACCCGAAAGAAGACACCTTTGCGATTGCTGCATCGTACATACAGGCATTGCGCGTCGACGCTGAGCGCATCGAAGCGGTCGAGGAAATCGTGTTCGGCCTCGTTGAGCAGTCCGCCGTAGAGCCGCCGCACGAAATCGAGCACGTATCGGAAATTATGCCAGTAATAACGCGGCTGCAGGATGACTTTTTGCATAGGATGACTGGAACGCGAATGACGCCGATTCGGGTGGACTAACGCTGGTTTTTGGTCGAAACAATGTTGTACGATCCATTAAAATTGGCGTCAATCTGTTTCGGCTTCGTCAGCGGCGTTCCCATAGTAAACAACAAAAACCCGCCCCAATATGTCCCCAATTGATGTGCTGGAAACCCTGAAAGCGCGGCAATTACTACCGCCTGAACAGGCCGACGAGCTAGCCCGATTTGAGCGGCAACGGCCCCTGTCGGTCAACTACGAACTGCGGGCACTGCTGTATGTGGGAATCCTGCTGCTGACGGCGGGGCTGGGGCTGCTGATCTACGAACATTACGACGAAATCGGTGACGTGGCTATTATTGGGGGCATCACGGCGCTGTGTGTGGTCAGTTTTGTGTTTGCCTGGCGCAACCGCCCGCCGCTCTCTCCCGATCCGGCACCGAGCCGATCGACATTTGGCGACTATGCGCTGTTGCTGGCGTGTTTGCTGTTTCTGTCGCTGGAAGGCTACGCGCAGTACCGGTTCAACGTGTTTGGCACCCGCTATGGGCTGGCCACGTTTCTGCCCGCCGTGCTGTTTCTGGGGCTGGCTTACCGCTTCGACCACCGGGGCGTGCTGGGTATGGGCCTCACGGCACTGGCGTCGTGGGTGGGCCTCACCGTGCGCCCGCTCGAACTGCGGCTGCGCACCAACTTTTTCGACGAAGGTACGGTGCTGACGGCGATTGGGCTGGGTACGTTGCTGATTGCGGTGGCGATGGTGTTCGAACGGCGGCGGATCAAACCGCATTTTACCGATACGATCCTGACGTTTGCCGGTAATCTGGTGTTGCTGGCGCTGCTGGCGGGCATCTTTAATTTCGGCGGGCGACGCTGGCTGTACGCACTGACCCTGTTTGCGGTGTGTGGAGGCTACGAGTGGCTGGCCCGTCAACGGCGGTCGTTCCTGTACACGCTCATGGCGATGGTGTATGGCTACATTGGCCTGACCTACCTGTTTTTCGACGTGACCGATGGCCTGGGCTGGGCGGCTGACGCCTACCTGCTGTATGTCGTGCTGACGGGCGTGGCGGCGGTTTATTACCTGATCATACGCTATCAGGCCACGGTAAAAGAGTTGAACTAACGTACCTGAACCCTACCTATGCTTTACGATCCGGATCATATTGACGAGCGCGAAATTCTGCGGCAGGTCGATCGCTGGAAGGCGCAGCAACTGGTTACGCCCGAGCAGATTGCCGCCATCCAACAGGCCTTTCCGAAGCGCTTCCGGCAAACCAACCCCTGGCTCGAAATCGGGGCCTTTTTGTTTGCCATCCTGGCGGTGTTGAGCCTCTACGGCCTGTTTATGATTCAGTTTGAGGCCTTTTCGGTGAGTGGGTCGGTGGTCTTCGCGACCTTGTCGATCGGGTATGCCGTGGCGATCGTGTGGTTTGCCCGCTACTTCGTTCAGAAGAATCAGATTTGTCGCAACGGCACCGACAATGCCCTCTTGGTAGCGGCGGCGGGCATTGGTAGCTGGGGGCTGATCGAACTTGTGGCGAGCGGCTACGGTGGGCAGTACCCGCCGTTCTGGATGTGTGCATTATTATCCCTGCCGGTACTATTGGCGCTAATCTGGTACTCAGGCGACGTCATGCTGAGCTACCTGGCATTGGGCTTGTTTTACGGCCTCATTTTCGACCGGCTGCTCGATTTTAGCTGGGGCCAATCGGCGATGCCATTTGCGCTGATGGGCATATCCGGGCTGTTGTTTGCGCTGGTTCGGAAGGAGCCCCGGCGTGCTTATTATGCCGAAGCGTTGGGCGTGGTGCGCTGGCTATCGCTGGGGGTGTTGTTGGCGGCGGGTAACTACTTTGTCGTGCGCGAACTCAACGCCCTGTTGCTCGACCGTCGCGCACCCGTGTCGCCGCAGATTGCGCTACCCGGTTTGTTCTGGCTGTTTACCCTCGGCCTGCCCGCCACGTACCTGACGATCGGTATCCGGCAGCGGAACCGCATGCTGCTGATTCTGGGTACGTTGGGCGTGGCGGCAGCGGTGGCTACTTTCCAGCATTATTACATCAGCTGGCCCCGGTCGGTGGTGCTGGCTATCGACGGGACGCTGCTGATTGGAGTCGCCGTGTTGCTGATTCGGTATTTACGCCAGCCGCGCCAGGGCTTTACCGATGAGCCTGATGATGAGCCCCCCCACGCGCTGGTAAAGCATATTGGCACGATTGCGAGCGTACAGGCCACCGCCAACGCGCAAAATCAGCCGCATTTACGATTTGGTGGGGGTGATTTCAGCGGATCGGGTGCGGGCGAGCGTTATTAGTGTAGATAACAAACTCCGGTCATCATCCATGGTATATCGATCTATGCGCCACCTGATTTTGCTGGTTTTGCTCGGTTTTGTAACGGCCACTCACGCCCAGAATCGCCGCCGCCAACCCAATCCCAACCTACCTACTAGCCCAATGCCGGTGGTGATGGCTCCGCAGCCGCACCTGCTCGAACGGGTTTCGATGTCGAGTTCGCTGCTCAACCGCGCCGTTCATTACTCCATCTACCTGCCCCCCGACTATTACGTATCGAACCGCCGCTACCCGGTGGTGTATCTGTTGCATGGCTACACCGACGACGAAACCGGCTGGCTTCAGTTTGGCGAAGCCGACCGGCTGCTCGACGAAGGCATCAAAAACGGCACACTGCCCCCCATGATCGTGGTCATGCCCGATGCGGGCGTCACTTGGTACATGAACGATTTCCAGAACAAGGTGCGCTACGAAGACATGTTCGTGACCGAATTCATCCCGCACATCGACTCCAGCTACCGCACCCGGGCCAAGCGCGATTTCCGGGCCGTATCGGGGCTGTCGATGGGGGGGCATGGCTCGCTGTTACTGGCGATGCACCACCCTGATCTGTTCGGCTCCTGTGCGGCGCTGAGCGCGGCGGTGTTCACGGAAGAATCCATGAAAACGATGCCCGAGGAGCAGTACAATACGGTTTTTGCCCAGCTGTTTAGCGGCCCGGTAAAGGGCGACGAGCGTATTACGGCCCACATGAAGCGCAACAGCCCGCTCACGCTGGCGTCTTCGGCACCCGAAAATGACCTCAAAAAAGTGCGCTGGTACATCGACTGCGGCGACGACGATTTTCTGAGCACTGCCAATGCCCGGTTGCACATCACCCTGACGGACCGAAAGATTCCGCACGAATACCGGGTTCGCGATGGCGCGCATACCTGGACCTACTGGCGAACCGGGTTGCCCGATGCGCTTCAGTTTATCGGCACGGCATTTCACCGATAAGGTCTTTTTCAACGCATAAAGGGCGTTAGACCAACTGGTCTAGCGCCCTTTATGCATTCAGGTACGTGGCTATCTGCCCCGTTTGTCGAGCACGGCCTGTAGTTTGGCGGCGAACTCTTTATCGTTTGGCGGCGCAAAAATGTAGCTGTGTTCGCCGGGTACGTCGTAGACGTGGACGCCTTTGCGGGCAAAATCGCGCCAGCCGTAGTAGTCATAGTCGTCCATGAAGAACGTCTGGATGGTGGCCCGGAACAGGTGTACCTCCAGGTCGGCGGGTAGGAGCTGGAAGTTTTCAAGGGCCACGTCGTTGATGGCTTCGATGCGGAAGGTGGTGTCAAAAATAGCCTCCTGCTGTTGCGCCTGCCCGAATTTGAGCTGCCAATAGGCCCGAATGGCCATTCGTTGCAAGATGTGCCCGGCCCGGCGGCTGGGTTTGAGCCACCAGTATTGCTTAATCAGCTTACGGTCAATCGACTGCATTTTGTAGGAAATGCCCTGGAAGCCGTGCTGCCTGACGAGCCGGAGCGTGTGGCCGACCTTGCCCATAAACTCGCTGATGCCGTTGGCTTTGCGCTGCCACCACGGGTTGCTGCGGCCGGCGTCGTAGGCATAGGCATCGAACAGGGCCACCAGACTCACTTCGCGGCCCTGCACCAGCAGCTGCCGGGCCATTTCGTAGGCGACGATTCCACCGAAGGAAAAGCCGCTGAGTGAGTAAGGCCCCGTGGGGTTATGCTGCACGATCTCCGATACGTAAGCCTCGGCCATCTCGGTGATGCTGCGGAATGGCTCATCGACGCCATTCAGGCCCCGCGCCTGTAGGCCATAGACGGGCTGGTCGGGGTGAAGGTTGTTGGCGACGGCGTTGAACAGCAGCACGTTGAGGCCCGCGCCGTGTACAATGTAGAGTGGTTCGCGATTACCCGCTGGCCGGATTGGCACCAGCGATTTCCACGACCTGACCTCGGGGGCGTCTTCGTGGATGAGCGTGGCCAAGGCCCGGATGGTCGGGTACTCGAAGAGCGACGCCAAAGGCAGGCGCTTGCCGGTTTGTCTTTCGAGCCGGGTCATCACCTGCACGGCAATCATGGAGTGCCCACCCAACTCGAAAAAGTTGTCGTCGACGCCGATGGTCTCAATGCCCAATACGCTGCTCCACACGCCTGCCAGCAGTTTTTCTTCGGGCGTGGTCGGTTGGTTGTTGGTCGATTCCGGCGCGGCCTCGGGACGAACGTCGGCCGGCGCGGGCAGGGCTTTGCGGTCGATTTTGCCGTTTGGCGTAATCGGAAAGCGGGGCAGCACCACAAAGTCGGTCGGGACCATGTAGTCGGGCAGCGCCTGGGCGGCTTCCTGCCGCCAGGTACGTAGTTGCTCCTTCGAGATGGTCGGCAGTGGCGCGTGCGGCTCGTTAACAAAGTCGCGGGGGGCCGCGTTGGTCAGGTGCAGACCCGCTGGTGGCGTTGGCAGGGCATCGGCGCGATGTTGCGGGATAAAGACCACCTCCAGCCGGTTGTCGGCCCCGTCGGAAGCCCAGCGCACGTGCGCCCGGAAGCCCAACCGCTCGGCCAGTGGCCAGAACAGATCGGGGTCGACGCCCGCAGGTACGTTGCCCAGCCTGTTTTTCAGCTCGCCCAGCGGTTGGTCATCGGCCGCGTTATCCAGCCAGCCAACAAGCGCATGGTCGGTAGCGGTACGGGCATTGGGTACGTTGGTCAGCCGTAGGGTTCGATCTGGCAGCTGGTGCAGCTGTTGTTCCAGCGCCTCGACGGTACCAATAGACGCCCAGTCTAGCGTTTGGTCGGCCAGGAGCTGAGGCGGCACCTCATCGGCGCTTTTGCCAACGTAAAGCCAGACGTCGAAGTGGTATTTAGTGGTCTCGTTCAGAGCATGGCCTTCGCGCAGCTGCACGTCCACCGCCCCAATCGTCGGGAACAGCGTTGGCAGCAGGTAGAAGAAAGCGGGGTCGGCCATTAGTTCATCGTCGAGTTTCACCCGCCGCTCCACAATGCGGCGGAAATCGGCCACGCGCTGGCTGTCGGCAGTGCGCTGCAACTGATCGAACGTGTGGTGCTGCACCTGCAAACGGCGGCTCTGCATGTCGCCCACAAAGACGCAGCCACCCGCCTGCGTGGCGTTGACCGCCCCTTCGATTACCTTCAGCAGATACCGGACGTCGGGGAAATATTGCGCCACGCTGTGGATGAGCACCAGATCGAGCGATGCCGGTGCGACCATCGAATAGTCGTCGGCCATGGCCACCTGCGCGCGCACCTGCCCCTTGCCAATCGGGTTGGCCTGAACGCGCTGATTCAGGTTGTCGATGGCGGTTTGGGCATAGTCAGTGGCAATATAAAGGTCGGTATCGGTGGCGAGTTCAAACAACAGTTGCCCGGCGCCCGATCCCACTTCCAGCACCCGTTTGGCATGCAGCGTCCGTAGCCGTTTCAGCGACTGGGCCAGCCACTCGTCGGCCTGCTGCCGGATATCGGTCTGGTTGGAGAGCTGTTCGGCAATGACCACGTCGAGATCGAGCTCGGCGGTGGTGTGGTCGGTCTGGCTTTTAACGCCCGCTTCGTAGATGGTATCCCAACGTTGCTGCCAGTCCATACCCGCGCTGTCGAACTGGCTCAGGTCGGGGACCACGTAGGCCACCAGCCGCTGATCGCCGGGGCGGTCTTCGCGGGCCATCACCACCGCTTCTTTGATGGTATTGCTTTTGGCCAGCGTGTGCTCAACCTCGCCCAGTTCGATCCGGAAACCGCGAATCTTTACCTGCTGATCGATACGGCCCATGTACACGATATCGCCCGTGGTGGGTGCATCGGCGGTGTTGCCGCCGTCGAGGTAACGGCCGAGGTCGCCCGTGCGGTAGATTTTCTCGGGCGTGGCCGAGAACGGATTGTCAATAAATTTTTCGGCGGTCAGTTCAGGCTGATTCAGGTAGCCATTGGATACCCCCTCACCCGCAATCCAGAGCTCGCCGGGCTGGCCGTCGGTGATCGGTTGCCCGTTTTCATCAACGACGTAAATGCGGGTGTTGGCAATGGCCGAACCGATGGTGATCCGCTCATCGGTTTTGCGGATGCGCTTGCCCGTGGCGTAGATGGTCGTTTCGGTGGGGCCGTAATAATTCCAGAGCTCGGCGCACAGATCGAGCAGCGTGTGTGCCAGATCCATCGGCAGCGCTTCGGCGCAGGAGATCACGCGCAGGGCCTTGTGGCCGCGCCAGCCTGCTTCGAGCAACACCCGGAAAGTCGCCGGGGTGGTCTGAATAAACGTGATCGACGGATCGCCGAGCACCTGCGCCAGCGCCTCGCCATTCCGGGCCGTGGCCGGGTCGATGAGTAGTAGTTCGGCCCCGACGAGCAGCGGCGTATAGATTTCAACCACCGCTAGGTCGAAGGCAATGGTTGCCAGCGCGATGGTCTTGTCCGTATGCGTCAGACCCGGCTCGTTGGCCACGCTAAACAGCACATTGGCCACGCTATGATGCCGGATCAGCGCGCCCTTGGGCCGGCCAGTCGTGCCCGACGTGTACAGGATATAGGCAATGTCGGCGCCGGTCGGCTGCTGATCGGGGGCGGTTTGTGGGTACTGACTCAGCGTTGGCCAGAGGGTTTCGACCAGCAACTCGCGTGCATCAGGCAGATCGAACCGGCCGGTATGCGCTGCCGACGTTAGCAGGGCTACGCAACCCGCGTCGGTCAGGATATAGTTGATGCGGTCGGTTGGATGCTGCGGATCGACGGGGATGTATGTCGCGCCGGCTTTCATAATGCCCAGCATGCCCACGATCAGCGGTAGCGATCGGTCGATGGCCAGCCCAACACGGTCGCCCGGCCGAATACCCTGCGCGCGCAGCGCATGCCCTACTTGATTGGCCTGCTTATCCAGGTCGGCGTAGGTCAGCGATTCCTGTTTGAAGCGAATGGCTACTTTGTCCGGGAAATGCATGGCCGTATCGGCCAGCAGCGTGGTAAGGCCTTTTTCACGGGTGTAGCCACTGCCTTTAGCCGAAATAGCCGTTGGCGCAGCCGGGCTGACTTTGGCGTGGCCGTTCAGCGGCTTTGGCGCGCTGGGGGATATACCAACCGTCGCCAATGGCTGATCGGGGTTGGCGACGACGGCTTTCAGCAGCTCAACAAACGACGAATGGAACCCGGCGATGGTTTGAGCCGAAAAGAGCTGGGCATTGTGCGACCATTCCAGAATCAGGGTCTGTTCGGAGCCCGTTGCGTTGAGCGATAGCTCGAAGTTTTCGAACGCCCGCGGGTTACTCAGCAGTTGTAGCGCCAGGCCCTCGAATGCCACACCTTCGTCGAGGCCCATGTCGACGTTGAAGACGACTGGCACAAAGGCGACGCGCGACGGATCGCGGGGGATGGGTAGCTTTTTCAGCAGCCGCCCGAAGGTGATGCGCTGATGCTCAAACACGTCGAGCAGTTCGGTGCGGCGGCGGCGCAGGTACGTCAGGTACGTTTCGTCGCCCCGGTGCGTGCTGCGTAGAGGAAGGAGGCTGACGCAGTGGCCAACCAGCCAGTAGCGGTCGGCGACGGGTTGCCCGGCGGCGGGGAGGCCCAGCACCACGTCGGGCTGTTTGGTGAGGCGGCTGAGCCAGAGTTCAAACGTAGCCGTGAGCGTGCTCACAAAACTGCTGCCCGCTTTCACGCCTACCTGCTTCAGTTGCTGTACCAGCGCGGTGTCCAAGGCCACGTCGTAGCGGTGACTGGCGTAGGTACGTTGCCGGGGCCTGGGTACGTCGGTCGGCAGGTCAATTGGTGGGACTCCCGTCTTGTACTGATCCAGCCAGAACGCTTCGCTTTCGCGGTAAGTGTCGCTGTTCAGAAACGCCTGCTGCTCCAGCGCAAACTGGCTGATCTGTGGCGCGGGGGGCAAGCTCAACGACAGGCCCCGCACGTAGGCTGAGTAGTACTGACCCAGATCCTGCAGGAGAATCCCCGTTGACCAGCCATCGCAAACGATGTGGTGAGCGGTGAGCGTAAAATGATGGGCCGTCTCCGACAAAATCAGGAGCGTGGCTTTGGCCAGCGGTCCGTGTTGCAGGTCGAAGAGGTAGTTGGCGTCGGCTTCGGTCAGGTCAGCAACGGCCGTGGCTGCTTTGTCGGGCTGATCGCTGTAATCGATAACCTGAAGCGGAATAGCCAGGTCGGCCAGAATGCACAGGTGTTGCCCGTCGGGACTAAAGGTGGAACGAAGCGCTTCATGGCGACGCACCAGCATCGCCCAGGCTCGCTCAAAAGCATCAACGTCAAGCTTACCCGTAAACCGTAGCGATACCGATTCATTGTAGGCCCGACTGGCAGCATCCCCACCAAACTGACAGGCCAGCCAGATTTCGGCCTGCGATTCGGTCATAGGGACCACCCCAATCAGCTCGGGTCCGGCGAACGGATCAAAATCAACAGCGGGTAGGGGTGGTGCGATAGACATGTACTACGGTCAGCTGGTGTGGTTAGCAAAAATAGCTTTTAATGCTATGTTACTTCTACCCCCGGCGTTCAGTTTGAAGTTTCCGTTTTTGCTCAGGTGTTTCGATATCAGCCGCCGCGCTGGCATTATCGATGTAGTCGCCGCCGATTTTGTTTAATACCAGCAGGATCGACTGCCGGGTGATGCGTTCGTAGAGCGCCATCAGTTGCTTTTCGGCCCGGCTCCAGGTGCTGTTGGCGTCGACGATCAACAGCGAGAGTGCGGTATTTTTCAGGAGGTAAACCGGCATCTGATGGTTGACCAGAGCGGGCATTTCCAGGAAAATCCGGTCGAACTGCGTCGAATCAAATTCGTGTTCGGCGTCGATCAGGTAGTCGACGCCCGTTACGTTCATGAAATCGGGACGGACGGTATAGGGCAGGTACGTTATGCCCAGGTTCGATTCCCGGCGTTCTTTACCGGTCGAGGCCGGGTAGCAGTAGGCCACCTGTAGGTCCGACTCTTCGGCCAGCCGCAGCAAGCCATTGGCCACCCACGTTTTGCCTTGTTTGGGTAGCACGCTGAACAACGTGATGACGGGCGGGTAAGGCTTGTCTTTGACCTGCGCGATCTCGATGTTGACGGCGTTGAACAATTGCTCGAACATCACCCGCGCTGCCCGGGCCGCTTTGGCCGTCGATAGCGGGTTCTTCACAACCGGAAAAAACGCGGATACGGGTAACCCAATCAGGCTTTCGGCCTGCTCGGGCGATTGAATCCGCTTATCCATCCACAGGCGCAGGGCCGTTAGCAGCAACGCCAGAAAAATGCCGACGCCTACCCCGATGATCACCATTTGCTTGCGCTTCGAGGCCTGCGGTTCGAGCGGGAAATTCGGGGCGTCGAGCGTCAGTAGCTTGCCGGCTACTTCAACGTCCTGCTTGCGGGTCTGCGACTGGTCGACCTGTTGTTTCAGCGATTTGTATTCCTGCTCGGCCAGTTCGCGGTCGAGCGTTAGCTGGCGTAGTTGCGAGCCTAGCGGGCCATAGCTGTTGGTTTTGCTCTGATACTCCCGCATGCGCCGGGTGTATACCTGGAGCCGGGCTACCGACTCGTCGTACTCCAACTGCTTGTTCAGCTTGTCGGCCGCGAGGGTAGCCTGCGGCAGGGCGTCGGAGGTGCTGGTGGCGGCATCATAGCGTTGGGCGCTCGCCTTCAGTTCCTCAGCGGCCTGGCTAGCGGCAGCCTGTAGTTTAGCGATGATGTGGCGAGGCTGCCCGTAGGCCTGAGCGTTGGCTAGTTGGGTTTCGGCGGTGGCGAGTTTACGGCGTTTATCGGCCAGATCATTGTTGGCCGCCGATACGTTGCCCTGTTGCCCCATGCGTTTGTTAATAGCGTCGAGAGAGGCTTTGGCAGCGTCGCGACGCATCAACTCCTGGTTGTATTGGTCGCCGAGGGCTTCGCGGGCGGTGGCAACGTTCCGGGCTTCCTCGTCGTAGTCGAGCACCTGGTTGTTTTCGTTAAAGGCGCGCAGCCGGGCCTCGGCCTGATCGAGCTTCGTCTTGGCTTCGCCCAGCTTGGTCTGGTAGTAGTTGACAACCGAGTTTGTCTCCGAGGTTTTGTATTGAGTGTTGCGCTGGTTGAGCACGTCGATGGCGTAGATCAACGTTTTCTGCGCTACGGCGGGGTCATTCGCTTCGTACTCCATCAGGAGCACGTCATTGTTGTTTTTGCGCGGCGACCCTTTCAGCTTCATCGTCAGGCTCTCAACCGAATACGGCGAATCGGAGGTAAAGAGCAGCGTTTTGATGGGGTTTGGCGTAGCGGCTTTGGCCAGGCTGTCCAGAGCTCTCCGCAGCCTTGGCGTGGGACCAAACAGACCCAGTTCATCGCGCATGGGCCGGGGAAGTTCCTGCTCGAGCCATTGATAACCGTTCCAGCCCAATACCAGACTATCTGACTCCCGCAACTGGAGGTGATCGGCCAGGAGATTGATACCGACCTGCAACAGCGTTTCTTTGGAGGTCAGGGTCGTCAGCAGGTTGTCGAAGGCTCCTGTCGACCGGTCCATAAACGACGATTGCTTGTCGCTCAGTAGGTTATAGCCTGAAGCCAGCCCGGTATAGAGTGTCGACTCCGATTTGTAGACCTTCTTCTCATGGCGTGTAGCGTAGAAGGCGGTCGCCGCCGTAATGGCCGGAAGCAACACAAACAGCAGGGCGTGCTGTTTCATTAACCTTAAAAATCCGTCGAGTGACATAGTCTTATAGCTGGTTCAATGTCCAACGTTCAACGCGGTGCTGCCACGTAGCAGAGCAGCGGGCTGGCAAGACGCCGTTGAACGTTCGACCCATGTATGTTATCGTTTCAGCCGTTGAATGGGTACCCCCATCAAGGCTTCAAAAAAGTGAACCTGTTTCAAAAAATCGCCTTTCAGTTGCTCTGATAACGATTTGGTTTGTGCGTACTGGGTAGTCGAGGCGGCAAAAGCCGTGGCTGTAATCGTTCCTTTTTGCAATTCAGCCTCGGCGATGCGGTAGGCGGCCAACGATGCTTGTTCGTCGAGCAACCGCACCTTCAAGATCTGTTGCGATGTGATCATATCCTGATACAAGGTAATCAACTGTTGCCGTAATTGAAGTTCAAGCACGTCGAGCTGCGCTTCAGCGGCCCGCTGATTGGCAACTGCCTGCCGAATCTGGTGTTTACGGCCAAAGAGATCGAACAACGAAATACGTACGTCGACCCCCGCCCGGTAGCCATTGGACAGTTGCAGTCCCGACGTATTTGTGTTCACGTCTGGGTTGGTGCCCGGTGTACCCGGCGTAACCGGCACACTCGACCGGGTGTTGCCGCCCAGCGATTGATTGGTCCACGCGTATCCGCCCCCCGCGCTGATGTTCTGCAGGATCTGCGCTTTGGTGGTGCTGGTTGCGGCATCGGCGATGCCCACCACTTCGCGCTGATACTTCATCAGGGGCGAGTAAGCAATGGCTACTTTCAGCAGTTGCTCGAAGGGCAACAACTGCACGGCAATATCCTGATTGACGTCCAGGTACAGCGTGTCGCTGGCCAATCCCGCCGACTTGCCGAACGATACCATGCCCCGCGCTCCTGCATTTTGCCCGTAGCCACGGACGGAGGTGAAGATAATCGCTATGATTAATAGACTGCTGGAAAAGCGATAAGAAGAACTCAATGATACCAAGCGGTTCATGGGCGATTGAAATGGAGAACCCGACGAATGTCGACGGGGTTTTTGACGTAGGCTGTCTATCTCTTCTGACGAAAAGTGTGCCAACCTGTCACAGCCTAGCTGCTCTACATAAGCTGGATGTGCCACCTATTTTTTTTAGGTAACGGCAAGTTACGCCGCAACGGGCGGCTCCGCGTAGGAATTGAATGGGCGGTAGGTAAGCCTGAAGTTATCAGGCTGCGCGAGTGGCTTTCTCCCAGATGCCGGAAAGCCCCCCACGGCGGTAACGAACGAACCCCTGCAGCACGCACCAGTTCATGAACGTGAAATAGAAGGGGACGAAAGCGGGCTTCCAGCGGGTTTGTTGATCCTCAAGCCGGTAGCCGATCCAGGCCAGGCTGTAAAAGGCAAGTTGGCCCAGGAACATAATGGCCCAGAAGCCAATAGCCAGGCCTGACGCATTCTGGTATACCAATTGTAGCAGGATCAGCGCGTTCAGCAACAAGAGTAACGGCAGGCAAAACGGGGTTACGGCCCAGCGTAGTACCCGGTGCGATACGTATTGAAAGCTCAGCCAGCCATACCGGCTGATATTAAACAGGGGCAACAATCGGGCAATCGACTGAAAGCCGCCCGTAGCAATGCGCACTTTGCGTTTCTGCTCTTCGCGAATAGCCGCCGAGGGGCGTTCGAGGGCGTAGGCGTTAGGCTCGTACTCGACCCGATACCCGCGTGCGGCAATCCGGAGCGAAATCATGAAATCGTCGAGCAGCGTATCGGCCTCGACGGGCTCAAACAGGCCGGTGCGGATGGCAAACAGTTCGCCGGCGGCGCCCACAATCGTGTGCAACTCGGCATCGAGGCGTTTCAGAAACGATTCGTATTTCCAGTAAAGGCCTTCTCCGCTGCCAGTAGCGGCTTCGGACGCTTCCATCTGAATGCGTTTCTCGCCTGTTACGGCCCCTACGTTGGGCAGGTCGAACTTCCGAACCAGCCGCGATACGGCTTCGGGGTTAAGGTGCGTGTTGGCGTCGGTAAAGATTACGAGCGGTGTGTTCACCCGCTTCATGGCTTTATTCATCGCCACAATTTTGCCCAGCCGGTCGGTCCCCGATAAAATGGTGAGGTTGGGTACGTTGGCCCGTTGGGCCTCGAGCCACTCGGCCGAGCCGTCGGTCGACCCTTCGACCACGAACAGCAGATGTAGCCGATGGGCGGGGTAATCCTGATCAAGACAGTTCTGCAACTTGGCGGGCAAACAGTCGATCTCGTTGTAGGCGGGCACAACCAGCGTTACGTCGGCGGGTTCACCCATGGGCGGCAATACCCGCTGACCAATACCCAGCGCTCGCCGCACCCGTACAATGCCCCACAACAGCAGGCCATAGCCTAGGTACGTATAGACGACCAGCGCAAATAGTAACCAGAAAAGAACGATGAGAAGCATGGGAGGCAAAACGGTGAGTAATAAACGACAGGCGGTGAGGGTACGGCTGGGCCGCGCATTTGTCGTGCGTTACGTGCTCACCGCTTAGTCCGCACCGTTGCTTAATCAGACGTTTTCTTGCTGCCAGAGGCTGAAAAACGTCTTGTAAATGATCTTCATGTCATTCCAGAACGAGAACGTTTCGACGTACTCGATGTCGAGGGCGATGCGCTCCTGCTCATCCATCTTGGCTTCGCCTTTGGCGCGTTTCTGCACCTGCCACAGGCCTGTGAGACCACTCGGACCCGCAAAGCGCTTCACCGTCTGATCGGCCGTTAGTTTTTCCGCTTCGTAGACCGGCAGGGGGCGGTTACCAACCAGCGACATGTCGCCGCGCAGGATGTTGATCAGCTGCGGCAGTTCGTCGATGCTGCTGTTGCGCAGGAAATGGCCAAGGCGTGTAATGCGCGGATCATTCCGGAATTTGACAAAGGTGGCGCCTTTCTCGCCTTGTTTGAGGTATTGGCGCTCACAGACGAAGCGGTCGTTGTGGAAGAGCTTGCGCTGGCAAGAGGAGGCAATCAACGCGCATTCTTCGCAAATATCTTTGACCTGCGGGGTTTCGTCGGTTGCACCGTTGATGTTGTACAGATTCTCTGAGGCCATGTCTTTCAACATCGTGGCCGCATCGGTCCGCATCGTGCGGAATTTGATCATGTCGAAAACGCGGTAGTTGGAGCCCACCCGTTTCGACTTAAAGAAGACCGGCCCTTTCGAGTCGAGTTTGATGAGGATGGCTACCAGCAGCATCAGCGGGCTGAACACAATCAGGGCCTGCAGAGAGGCCGCAATGTCGATGGCGCGCTTCCAAGTCGGTAACTGAAACGTAAAAGCCTGCCCTTCCACCTCCGCGTCGGGCTGAGTGGCTACCCGGCGCATCAGCGTCAGAAAAAACTTGATCCGGCGCTCCAGGTGCGTTGGATCGGTCAGGGTGAGCAGGTCGGTAACGCCCGTGTGCATCGCCAGCTGGGTTACCCGGTCGGTAACGGTCTGGCAGAGCAGCAGAATCGGCACACTGCGTTGGATAGTGAGGTCGCGCAGGGCCGCGAGTGAATCGGCTCTGGCTTCGGTTTCGTTGATGATGATGAGTGAGGTGGAACGGCGGTCACGTACCCAGGCGATGGCATCGTCCATCCGTTGGTACCAGCGGATCAGGCAGGAAGAATCCAGCCAGTTGCTGATTTGGCTAAATACGGCCTCATTTTTATCAACCAGCACTAGACATGGCGCTTGTTGCCCATTCATAGTCGGTGATGTGTTGTGGTGTGTAGGATAAGCAGACATGGTTACCGGCGGCTGTTACCAGGGGCAATGAGGCAATTGACCTGGTACGGTTCGATTATAGATTCAGGGAACCGGGTGACCAGAACCGCTTCAGCAGCGCTGAATGAACGGGCACAGCCTGAGCTTCAGCCTTTTCCAGGCCAAACACCGAGCGGCCAGTCATCGACTGAAGCTTCACTTTCACTTCGAGCGGGTTGAACGGCTTGGCAATGTGCCCATCGGCACCGGCTTCGAGGCAGGCAATCCGAGTGTCGCTGTCAAACGCTTCTGATAAAACAAGAATGGGGGTGCGGCCCATGAGCTTGCTCATACGGACCAGCTTGATCAATTCTAAGCCGTCGAAAAAGGGCAGGTCGAGTTCGGTGATCACGCAATCGAACTTACGGCCCTGTATCAACATACGAACCGCGTCGCGGCTATTGGTGGCTACGGTTATTTGGTAATCTGCTCTTAAGGTTTGGGTTAAAACCGTTACGATGTGTGGGTTTTCCTCAACGATAAGCAAGTGTTTCAATGACGTTTTCATTATGGCTAGGTTTTCCCTGCAACTTCTTTTTTGGAGAAATTTGGCACGACTATTGCTAAATTTTCGTCGTGCACAACAGGCATTATGGGTGTTAAAAACTGGCGTGTCACTTCCAAGCTGAATTGACTGTGTCGGGGACTGAATGATCAGTGCCACCGACTTCTTTTTTTTGTACCTACCGGCCAGTTCGTTAAATACATGCTTTTAGACTAGGTATTAGTTTCATACGTCACAGTGCTTAACTGCGATTTAACTGACGGTTTATTAGGCGGTCGATAACGATACTATCGGTTTCAGTCAATCGAAAATTCAGTTTGTGCCTTACGCCGAGAGATACGCGCGCCTTCCTAAAAATGGAATTTCATTCCACGCGCTTTCCCAACAATCACTACGTAATCACTCGTTGGTTAGCTATTCATTATCAGTTATTTACTAGTTAAAATAGGCTGTATTTACCCAGTTCGAGCGGCTGAAAACCATTGTAAGTTGGAGACGACGCGAATACGAACGAGGGTTTTGCAATAAATTTTAGAGGCTACCAGATTGAAATTGACTGAGAGGTTGCTCGTCACTTTTAAATTCCTCTATAAACACTAGTCTTTCTATAGAATGTTTAATTAGTGTATGTGCATATATATATGATTAATTTTTTGGTTTACTACAGCCAAATAATAGAGTTTTCTAAAATCGTATAACAAATTGGTTGCATTTACTTAAGTAAAATCTCCATAGATTTTACCGATCTTATATAACTATCGCCTATTTGTTACTACAATAAGTTAACCCAATGTGGCCCAATGAGACTGAGTTCGTCTAAAGGATATAGCTATACGGGCACGGTGTTGGTACTGGCCCTGATGCCTACCTGAGCTGACTCTATTATGCAGACGAACCGGCCAACTGACACATCCCCTTTTTCTGCAACCACCCGTTGGTTTGCGGAAGCGCAGCAGGTTCATCAACTCGTTGAGGCAATGGCTAGCCGCTATCCCGAGCAGCCCGCTGTCGTGATCGAAGGCGCTTCGCAGACTTATGCGGAGTTGAACGAAGTAGCCAATCGGATTGCCAGTCAACTGCTTCGTCAGGCCCCGGAAGCGCCTGTCATCGGTATCGATACCACCCGCCGACTGTCGCTGGTTAGTCAGCTGTTGGGCATACTGAAAGCGGGCAAGGCCTACCTGCCGCTCGACCCTACGTACCCAGCCAGCCGCCTTCGGCAACTGATCGACAATGCCCACCTGACGCATTGCCTGACGGATGGGGCTCAGAACCTATATGGCGAACTGGGCCTCTCTGTGGTGCGTACTGATGAGGAGACAGCGACCGACGCCCCCAACCCGCTAACCCGAACGCCCTACGTCTGTGTATTGTATACGTCGGGGTCGACTGGTGTTCCCAAAGGGGTGTGTCTGGGTCATGCCGGGCTGATCGACCTGCTCCGCTGGGAGGCAACGCAGGGCCCAGCCCGGCCTGGTAGCCGTACGCTTCAGTTCTGCCACCTCAGCTTCGACGCGTCGTTTCAGGAAATCTTCCTGCCGCTTAGCACCGGTGGTACGGTTTATTTGATTGATGACAGCTACCGCCTCGACGCGGGCCGGTTGCTGCGGTTTATGGTCGATAATGCGATCAATCGGGTGTTTCTGCCCTATGTGGTGCTGCAATACCTCTGTGAAGCGGCCGAGGCGCAATCGCTGTTTCCGGCCTCGCTCGAGGAAATCATTACGGGTGGTGAACGCCTGCGCATTACGCCGCAGATCCGCCGGTTTTTTACCGAGCTGCCCACCGCCACGCTCATGAACGTGTATGGCCCCACCGAAACGAGCGTGTGGGTGACCCAATACAAACTGACCGGCGATGCGCCCAACTGGCCCAAGTTGCCGCCCATTGGCGCGCCCATTGCCAACGCTGAGGTGCTGATTCTGTCGGACACGCTGACGCTGCTGCCCGATGGCGAGGTAGGGGAGGTGTGCATTGGTGGCCCGCCCGTAGCGCTGGGTTACCTGAATCAACCCGAGCGTACCGCCGAACGATTCATCCAATGGCAACACCCGGAGAAAGGCACCCTGACGCTTTACCGCACCGGCGATCTGGCCCGCTACGTACCTGACGACAAGGGCACGCGGCTGCTCGACTTTCAGGGTCGGGCTGATGATCAGGTGAAAATTCGTGGCAATCGGGTCGAACTGGGCGAGATCGAGGTGGCACTGGCGCACCTGCCCGACGTGCAGCAGGCGGTGGCGGTGGCCCTCGAAAACGAAGCGGGTCTGAAGCGCATCGTGGCCTACGTGCTGATGACGCCCGGGCAGCAAGCTAACGTGGCCGACATGCGGGCCAACCTGGCGGCAACTATGCCCGATTTCATGCTGCCGGCGCATATTATCGAACTAACCGACCTGCCCCGCACCACCAGCGGTAAGGTCGACAAGCTGCGTCTGCCCAAACCCGAGTCGACCCGGCCGGCGCTGGGTACGTTGTTTCGGGAACCCGTTTCGGAACAGGAAAAGACCATCGCGGCGATCTGGGCCGAACTGCTGCAAATCAGCCCTATTGGTCTCGATGACAACTTTTTTGAGTTGGGCGGTAACTCGTTGCTGGCGCAGAAGACCGTGGCCCAACTGGCTCAACGGGGTCAGACACTACCCATTACGAAACTATACCAATACCCAACCGTTGCCGGGCTGGCAACGTACCTGAGCGGGCAGGGGGCGACTCCGCAGAAACAGAGTCGGCAACCAACGGCGGCCCGGCGCGCAGAGAGTGGCGATGTTGCGATCATCGGGATGGCGGGCCGGTTTCCGGGTGCCGACTCGGTGGCTGACCTTTGGGACGTGCTGGCCGAAGGCCGCGAGACCGTCACGTTTTTTACACCCGAGCAGATCGACTCGAGCATTCCGGTCGCCGTACGCACGAATCCTGGGTACGTTCGGGCGCGGGGCATCATAGCCAGCGCCGATCAGTTCGACCCGGCTTTCTTCGGGATTACGCCCGCGCTGGCCGAAATGATGGACCCGCAGCAGCGCATTTTCCTCGAAATCGCCTACGAAGTGCTGGAACAAACCGGCTACCTGCCGCAGGTCCGAGACGAGATCGTGGGCGTGTATGCGGGCAGCGGCAACAACACTTATTTCCTGAACAACGTCTTACCAAATCCGGCGCAGATGGCGCGGGTTGGGGCCTTTCAGGCGATGACGGTCAATGAGAAAGACTACATCGCCACCCGAACCAGCTACCAACTGAACCTGACGGGCCCTGCCGTGAGTGTCTACTCGGCCTGTTCGACCTCGCTGCTGGCTATTGCTCAGGCGGTCGAGAGTCTGCGGAATGGGCAATGCACGGTAGCACTGGCGGGGGGCGCCTGTATTACGGCCCCCATCCACAGCGGTCACCTCTACGAAGACGGGGCCATGATGAGCCGCGACGGCCATTGCCGCTCGTTCGATGCCGACGCGCAGGGAACCGTTTTCAGTGATGGTGCAGGCGTGGTACTGCTGAAACCCCTGGCCGACGCCCAGCGCGACGGTGACCCGATTCTGGCGATCATCAAAGGCGTTGGTGTGAACAACGACGGCGGTGGTAAAGGCAGCTTCACGGCCCCCAGTGCCGAAGGACAGGCCGCCGCTATCCGCAACGCCCACCTCGACGGCCAGATCGACCCCGCTACCATCAGTTACGTGGAAGCCCACGGCACAGGCACACCGCTGGGCGATCCGATCGAGATCGACGGGCTACGCATGGCCTTTGGCGAACAACCCCAACGGCAATTCTGCGCAATCGGCTCGCTGAAAAGCAATATGGGCCACCTGTCGCAGGCGGCGGGCGTGGCGGGCGTCATCAAAACGGTGCTGGCGATGCAGCACCGCCAGTTGCCGCCGTCCCTTAATTTCAACGTACCCAACCCTGCCATCGACTTTGGCAGCAGCCCGTTCTACGTCAACGATCGTCTCACCGACTGGAACGTCGAGGGACCCCTACGTGCTGGTGTCAGTTCATTCGGCGTTGGCGGCACCAACGTCCATGTCGTACTGGAAGAGGCAGGGAGCACGGGGCGGGGGGCAACGGGAACTGAGGTTGTTCAGACGCAAAGCCCAGCCTTTACGCTGCTCACCTGGTCGGCAAAGAGCGACGCCAGCACAGCGGCCTACGCAGAGAAACTGGCTGATGCGCTAGCCACCGCCGATGTAGTTGATGTGGCCTATACGATGGCTACCACCCGCCCGGCCTACGCGCACCGGCAGTTTGCGGTAGTGTCCAGCCGTGACGCCATAGACCCGGCTTTGCTGACAAAAACACCACGCGTTGTCTTGAAACAGCAGCCCGGCGAAGTGGCGTTTGTGTTTCCCGGGCAGGGTGCCCAATACCTCAATATGGGTCGGGCGTTTTACGAACAGAAACCCGTATATCGGCAGGCCGTCGATGCGTGCGCGGCCCTGCTTGAACCGTACCTCGACGTCGATATCCGGACGGTGCTGTTCTCCGACGATGAAGATCTGGCGGCGAAAGAACTGCTGAAAAATACGCGTTACACCCAGCCTGCCCTGTTCGTGACCAACTATGCGCTGGCGCAGCTCTGGCAAAGCTGGGGCATTGAGCCGACGGTGTTCTGCGGACACAGCATCGGTGAGTTTGTCGCGGCGCACTTGGCGGGTGTATTCTCGCTAGCCGATGCGCTGCAACTCGTAGCGACACGCGGACAGCTGGTCAGCGCCTGCCCGCGGGGAAGCATGCTGTCAGTGCGGCTGTCGGCGGCTGACGTGGCCCCCCTCTTGCCCGAAACCCTGTCGCTGGCGGCCATCAACAGCCACAGCTTGTGTGTGGTGGCGGGGCCCGATGAAGACATCGCCGCGCTGGCGCAGCGGCTCGACAAACAGCAAACGCCAAACCGCGTGTTGCAGACCAGCCACGCCTTCCATTCGGCTATGATGGACCCCGTGGTGGATGCGTTCCGGGCCGTTGTGGAAAAGGTACAGGTACAGCGCCCGCAGAAACCCGTTGTTTCGACCGTAACCGGCACCTGGCTGACCGATGCGCAGGCGACCGACCCGGTTTATTGGGCCAAGCATCTGCGCGAAACCGTCCGGTTTGCCGACGCCCTCGACACCCTGTTCGAACTGCGGCAACCCGTCTTGCTCGAAGTGGGGCCGGGCTTCAGCTCAACCACGCTGGCCCGACAGCAGGCCGGTACGCGCACCGTCGTGACGGTAGCCAGTCTGCACCGACCCACCCCCGACCGAACCGAAGAGCAGGCCATCCTGATGGCCCTCGGTACGCTCTGGCAGCAGGGGCTCACACCCAACTGGGACGCCGTGTTTGCCGGTTCGGGCGGAAAACGCATTCCATTACCAACCTATCCGTTCAATCGTAAGCGGTGCTGGATCGACTCACCGGCTGGCCACATGGCCCTGATTCCGACGCAGATGAACGTGACGTTGCCGACCGATGAGCCCATCGCACCCTCGTCTACCAACGTACCTATAACTAACTCAGATACAACCCACACGTTAGTCATTCCGGCTCCGACCGACGTACCTACGCCTATGCGAAGCGAACATTTACTCGACAAAATCAAGACGTTACTGGAAGATGCGTCTGGCATTGATCTGGTCGATCTGAATGCCAATGATACCTTCCTCGAACTGGGTCTCGATTCCCTGCTGCTGACCCAGATTTCGATCAGTCTGCGGAGTTCGTTTGGGGTGCCCATCTCGTTCCGGCAACTGAGCAGCGAACTGGATACGCCGCAGAAAGTCGCCGATTACCTCGACACCCAACTGCCTGCCGAAACGCATCAGCCCGCGCCCGCCCCGGCACCCGTACCGCCCATGGGTAACGTACCTACGAACGTACCTACATACGGGACCACGAGCCTCGACCCGATGCCTGCCCTACCCGGCGGCGACTCAGCGCTGGGCCTCATTGCTCAGCAATTGCAACTCCTGGCCCGGCAGGTGGCGCTGATGCAGGGCGGCATGGGGCAAGGGGCAGGGAGCATGCGGCAGGGGGCGGCAACGTACCCAACGGCCGTGTCGCCTGCGCCCACAACCCCCGTTCCACCGCTACCCCCCACGCCCCCAGCCCCCCGCTTTCAGCCCGCCGCCGACATCACGCCGGAGGAAGCGGTGGAACTGAAAAAACCGTTTGGCGCTACGGCGCGGATCGAGCGGCAGAAAACGGACAACCTGACCCCAAAACAGCAGCAGTTTCTGGCCGATCTGACGCAGACCTACAACGCCAAAACCGCTGGGAGTAAAGCCTACACGCAGAAACACCGCGCCCAGATGGCCGATCCGCGGGTGGTATCGGGCTTCCGGCCGCAGACCAAAGAACTGGTCTACCCGATCGTGATCAAGCGCTCGAAAGGAAGCAAGCTGTGGGACGTCGACGGTAACGAGTACATCGACGCCCTCAACGGATTCGGCGCGACCATGTTTGGCCATCAGCCCGATTTCATCAAGGAAGCGCTGCACGCGCAGGTCGAAAATGGCTTTGAAGTAGGACCGCAACACGAATTGGCCGGCGAAGTCTGTGAGTTGTTCTGCGACATGACCAATAACGAGCGGGCTGCCCTATGCAGCACCGGCTCGGAGGCGGTGCTGGGCACCATGCGTATTGCCCGGACCATCACCGGCCGCTCGCTGATTGTGGCCTTCACGGGCTCGTACCACGGCATTGTGGATGAAGTACTCGTGCGTGGTACCAAAAAGCTGAAGTCGTTCCCGGCGGCGGCGGGCATCATGCCTGAGTCGGTGCAGAATATGCTCATCCTCGACTACGGCACCGACGAAAGCCTGCGTATCATCCGCGAACGGGCGCACGAGCTGGCCGCTGTACTGGTTGAGCCGGTGCAGAGCCGCCGCGCCGAATTCCAGCCGGTGGCTTTCCTCAAGGAAGTGCGGGCTATTACGGAAGCATCGGGCACGGCACTCATCTTCGACGAGGTCATCACCGGTTTCCGCATGCATCCGGGCGGGGCGCAGGCCTTGTTCGGAATTCAGGCCGATCTGGCGTCGTACGGGAAAGTGGTGGGCGGCGGACTGCCCATCGGCATCATCGCGGGCAAGAAATCGTTTATGGACGCGCTCGATGGTGGTTTCTGGGAGTACGGCGACGAGTCGATTCCTGAGGTGGGCGTCACGTACTTTGCCGGTACGTTCGTGCGGCATCCGCTGGCACTGGCGTCGGCCAAAGCGTCGTTGCTGCATTTGAAAGAGAAAGGTCCCGCGCTGCAAAAAACGCTAACCCGCCACGCCGAAACTATTGCCGAAAGCCTCAATGCGGCCTTCACGCGCCTGAAGCTACCCCTGTTTGCCGCGCAGTTTGGCTCGCTGTGGCGCCTGAAGTGGACGGAAGACGTACCCTACGGCGAGCTGCTCTTCACGCTGATGCGGCAGAAAGGCATCCACATCTGGGACGGCTTTCCCTGCTTCGTCACTGAGGCCCATACCGAAGCCGAGCTAGCCGCGATCCGCGACGCCTGTATCGACAGTGCCAACGAACTCATCCGCGCGGGCTTCTTCCCGATGGCCGTTACCGAAACAACCTCTGGTGCGTGGCTGGCGCACCAACCGCCTGTACCCGGAGCCCGTCTCGGGCGCGATCAGCAGGGTAACCCCGCCTGGTTCGTCCCCGATCCTGACCAACCCGGCAAATACCGACAGCTGGAAATCGCCTAGGTACGTTAGACGGGGTACTAAATCGATGAGTGGTAAATTGCTTGTTTTAGGTGTCGGCTTGGTGTGCCTACTTGCCTCTTTCTGGATAAGGGAGACATTTTCGGTTCAACTTGCCGATACCTATTACGTCCTTGGTTGGGGAGCCGTTTTGCGTGGTGCCGGTCTTTTATGCTGCTTGGTAGGCTTGCTTTCCTTTTTGCGGAATTGGCTGGTCAAGCGCTAACAATGAGCCTAGTAGATCCCAAACTTTGTTGAGAAGTCGGGATTAGAGCACTCAATGGCAGATCGGTATTGGCTAGGAACGGATTAGTAAGCGGTAATCACTGGCTGTCAGTGTTTTGCGATATTGCTATTCCTTGCCCAATCAGCATTATGACAACCACCCAACACCTGCTGCATGATGTCGGTCTTGCCCGTCAGCGTTACCTCGATGCGGTAGCCAATCTAGACGAGGCAGCGGCGCAGTGGAAACCGGCCCCTAGTCGGTGGAGCGCCGTCGATATCACCGAGCACCTGTTTTGGGCGGAGCAGGGCGGTATCCTGGGCATGTGGAAAACCCTGCTGGGTATCCGGGCGGGGACGGTGAGCTACGAAGGTGTCGGCCCGAACGATGGGTTGTCCATCGAAGAGGTGATCCGGCGAACGTGGCAGGAAAACGAACGGGTACCAGCGGTCGCGGCCCCGCGTATGGGTGGGCCGTTGGCCTACTGGGCGTCGGCGCTGCACGGCCTGCAAGCCAGCCTGGCCGACTTCTGCGCTATTCTCCAGGAAGACGACTTACTGCGAAAAGCCCATCCGCACCCCATTTCGGGCTCCATGACGTTCGGGCAGCGGCTCGAATTCCTGCGCTTCCACATAGACCGGCATCGCTCGCAGGTCGAAGCGTTGACGTTGCTATGGGCCGCGCAGGATATCCATCAATCTACCTAACTCAACAGGGCCATGACCATTGTCAAACAGGGTAATCTACAAGGGCAGTTTAGCGGTTTTCGTAATCGGGAAACGGTGTTTGTGTTCAGCGATGGCGAGCGCTGGCAGCAGGATGAATACTGCTACGTCGATCACTCGGTGTATCGCCCGCATGCCACCGTCAGTCAGGAAGGGAGCGCGTATTACCTTCATGTAGCTGGAGTCGCCGAAAAAGTGCGGGTCGTGAAGCGATATTGAGGCATCTACCCGCACCCTTCTATATGCCAGTACCTGATCTAACCTGGCTTTGTGGTCTGCGCGGTGCGCCCACGGGTTGGCACGGACCGGGCAGAGGCGGGCGTTGAAGTGCGCAAAAGGGTAGTACAGGCGTACTACGATCCCTTAAATTCGTTAGGGTTGGCCGAGAAGGACACCTGCCAATCGGCCTGTATATCGCGGAGGTGAAATAAGATAGTGACCAGGTGGCCCATATGTCCGTCAAGAACTTATGGGGCTGTCAGACTAGACGCTATAGTGGATGCTAAGCGTATGCCGTCAACTCAGAACGGTTCACCAGTAGGCAATGCCAGCAGCCATACTACTAGTTGTTCAGCCCGCTAACTATGAGCATTAAAGAGTATATCGTACAGAAACCGGCCCTGAAGCGCTTCATGCTGTATGCGCTGGTACATCCCCGCAAAGCCAGGCCGCGCCGGTGGGTGAGTTGGTTTGTGAACCCATTCGTGCATCGTCATCACCGCACGGCCCAGATTCAATGGCGGGCGCGGTTAGATGTGCTGCCATTCAATACATTCAGACTTGGGGCGCAGTCGATCATCGAAGATTACTGCCTGGTAAACAATGGAGTAGGGTCTGTAGAGTTTGGAGACTCCTGCTTATTGGGAGTCGGCTCTACCGTAATTGGTCCTGTGTGTTTTGGCAACAATGTCATGACCGCCCAGCATGTGGTGCTGTCGGGCCTCAACCACGATTATGAGCGCATCGACGTACCTATCAAGAATCAACCCGTCTCGACGCGCCCCATTGTGGTGGAAGACGACTGCTGGATTGGGGCAAACGCCGTTGTGGTGGCGGGCGTAACCATCGGTCGGCATTCGGTGGTAGCGGCGGGAAGCGTTGTTACCCGCGACGTGCCGCCGTTTTCCGTCGTTGGCGGTAACCCGGCCCGGCTGCTCAAACAGTACGATGAAGCGTTGGGCCGTTGGGTCTCGACAAAAGGAAGGAGTGACGTGAACGCAGCGGGTAGCGTAACGACCCACTCACAAGCTAGTTCATAATCAACTTACCCGATAATACCTGCTCAAAGACAGCTTCAAATTCTTTGGCTCGGTGCGCCCATGAGTTGGCGCGGGCCATATCGATACGCGCCTGAATGCGTTCCGGCGATTGGTCGGTCAGCGCGTGGCGAAGGGCGTTGGCGAACGCTTCGGGCGTTTCAGCCATACTGACGATTCCGGTAAAATCGTCGAGAATGGAAAAGGGCGTTGATACAACGGGCAGGCCGCCCGCCAGGTATTCATTAATTTTCAGGGGGTAGATGGTGTACGTGTGGGGATTACACACGAACGGAATCATGGTGGCCGACCACCCCGCCAGGAGCGTGGGTAATTGTTCGGGCTTGTGTGGCGGCGTGAAGGTTACGTTCGGATACGTACCCAGCCGGCTTGTGATCGTCGGCTCTCTGACCTCGCCAACAAACTGAAACGTCACGTCGGGCATGGTTTTGACGCAGTGCTCTACCAGATCGATGTCCACGCGGCTGTCGGCGGAACCCAGGTAACCCACTACGGGGCGGGTGGGCGGATGTTGGTCGATCAGCGCACGTACCTGATGAAACAGCTCAAAATTGACCCCATTTTTCACGCAAAACGCATTGGCCTGTAGCTCCGATTTTTTCTGAAGCAGCGCTTCTGACGTAGTCACAACCGCATCGACGCGGCGGAGAAATTCGCGTTCATAACGCAGGCCATGCTGCCGCATCCAGGGGGCCGCTGCCATTTCGTCAAAGCAGTAGTAGATGGTGGCCGCTTCGTTCAACTGACCCAGCATCGGTACGCCCAAAACCGGATGAAAACCATTAATGACAATCGGGTTCCGGAAGCCCAACTGATTCATGACGCCCCGCATACCTGCCAGCAACCGCGTCATGTTTAGCGAGTGCAGCCGGTCGTGGGCGGCGGTAGGTAAGGCGTTGATTGGCAACATCATAGGCGGTTGCCACACGTGCACGGTGCTGCCCTGCTCGCCGGGTTTGGTCGTTAGTGGGCTTTCCAGCCGGGCAATTTTCCGCACAGGTACGTCTTTCTGGCGGCCCAGCGCGCCCATCAACCAGTCTTTGGCGGTATGCTGGTAATCAACATACAGAACGCGGTGCCGAACGGCCAACTCGCAGCACAACTGCACAATGGCTTTCTGATAATCGCCTTCCCAAGTGGTCTGACCTACGCAAATAATATCCATAGTGTGTTTCAATGCACGACGTACAATGACTAAGCGCTAAACCGCAGGCATTAGTGTTAAACGTATGTTATTAGGCCGCTGCCTACTCATTGCCCATCGTACACTAACCATTGTACATTAGCCTTTATCCCATCGGTTGGCTGAGGCGAAGAGCATAGTATTAATATAAAGCATGGTGCTCGTCGGGAACTGCCCCAAAATGGGATTGGAATAACTCACGACGCATATACCGATGAATTCGCATAGCAGGACGAGCATCAGGGTGATCGTATTCGGGTCTTTAAGGTGCCAGAGTCGCCAGATGCCCGTCAGGATAATGCCCGCCAGCATGAACAGATACACCCCTAACCCAACAACGCCCGTTTCGATCCAAAGCTGTACGTACCAGCTGTCGGGCGGAATTTGGGCGGCCCAGTGCCAGGGCGAGAAACGTACCCCGGCCCCCGACGAACTACCGATACCCGTTCCGAAGGGTAGATCGGCCAGATAATGCTTGAGCCGTTCCTGGTTTTCGAGCCGCACCAAAAACGATTCATCCTGGGTGGGCCGCAACGCCGTCCGGATACGGTAAATCTGATACACGCTGTCGCCGATATGCGTGTAGAGCAAAATGGCCAGAATGGGTATGCCCACCATGGCACTGTATAGGATGGGCGCGAGCTTGCGCTGTAGGACCAGAAACGCACCAAAGCCACCCAGCAAGACAAATAACGCCGAGCGCGTACCCGATACGGCATAGCCCCAGAAGATAAACAAAGCCAGTGCCAGGTACACGAGTCGGTAGAACCACCGCTTTTCAGCCATGAACAGGATGATGCAGACAAGGCTAACGCCCGCCATTTCGGAGCCAAACTGGCCGGCGTCGGAATAGAACGAGAAACTCCGAAGCTGCCCCCAAAGGATGTGCGTCCGGGCGGCCCCCGCCATTAGCCAGTTCATCTCTGACTGCTCCAGGTCGCGCAGGCCGATAACGTGGCCGTACTGCTGTTTAAAGCCCCAGAAAGCGGCCAGAACCGACCAGCCAATCCAGGTCTTCACCAGTAGCCAGACATCGTCGCGGGTGATAGGGTTGACCAGCACGATGAACGACAGAAACACCCAACTGAGCGAAAACGACCGGGCGTGGTAGAACCAGGCGGGTGGGTAAGGCGAGTTGGGGTTGAAATACTCCAGAATCGTATAGAACAGCCAGATCAATACGCAGAAAAAGGCGGGGTTCTTCAGCCGGTGCCAGGCCATGCGCCGTGCGTTGAGCAACGTACCCACGAAGGTGAGCATGAGCAGCCCATCGAGTCCTAACCCAACCTGAACGTCGGTATCCAGAAACCGGACGGCGCCAATCAGAAAGCTAAGGTTGGCATACAGATAAACGCCGATCTTAGGCTCCAGCAGTACGGCCAGCAGTACGGCTATGCCAATAGGTATGGCAATAACCGCCAGCCCACCCATAATACCCATCTTGGCGATGAGCACCCCCGCCAAAAAAGCCATACCAATGCCCATCCCCCCATAGACCCAGGGATTGTAGCGCCAGCGGCTCAGGAAAAGGGAGATGGATTCGGGCATACAATGAGCTTTTGCGTTTTCAGTTTTGAGCGTTCAGATGGCGTGCTTGCCGATAAACTGACGACTCGAAACCTAAAACTACGAAACTTAAACCGGTGAAGCCGTTCCGTTCCAGACGTTCCAGACGGTGGCATCGACGAAAGCTTTGGCGTGTTTCCACTGACCTTTCAGCAAATACGAGGCCATGTGCTTGGGTAGTACGGCGGTAGCAAAAAAACCGTAAAAAATAAGCCGTTGCGCCAGCGAACCGTGCCGTCGGATAAACAGAATGCGGTTGCGGGTGAGGTAGTAGGTCCGTAGCGTGCTCTCGCGCCCCACCGACGCCGACTCTTTGTGCCAGATGGTCGCCGTGGGCTGGTACTGAATCAGGAAACCGGCGTCGCGGATGCGCTGCGACCAGTCGAGCTCTTCGTAATACAGGAAAAACCGATCGGCAAACCGACCGACCCGTTCCACGACCGCCCGGCTGACGAGCATGGCGCAGCCGTGGGCGAAGGGTGTATTGGCGGGAGCGTCGAACTGCGGGCCATCGGGCTGGTTGAACCCCACCAGATGCGCCGTACCCGTGTACATGTTCATGGGTCCGTATCCGGCGAACTGCACCAGATTGGGCGCGTCGAAGAAGCGAATTTTAGGGCAAACCACCCCGACCTGCGGATTGTGCATAAACGGCTTCAGCAGTTCGTCGAGCAGGTTGGGTTCCAGCTCGGTATCGTTGTTGACGATGAAGAAATAATCGCCCTTTGCCGCCTCGATGCCGAGGTTATTGCCCCCGGTAAAGCCCAGGTTTTTCTCGCTCCGCACTAGCCGCACGAACGGGTACGTACCTAGATCGACCTGCGTACTCAGCGCGGGTGATGACGCGTTGTCGACCACAATCACCTCGACGTTTGGGTACGTTAGGTGGCGAACCGAGTCGAGAAACAACCGCGTCATCTCGGCCTGATTGTAGTTGATCGTAATGAGCGAAATAAGTGGAAGCATGAAAAAAGAGAATGGAACGCGGATGGAGTGGATTATTGAGATTTGCGCGGATGTACATGCATGGGTTGGCGTAGTCTCTGGATTACCAAAGAATCCGTGTAAATCTTGATAGTCCGTTCATCCGTGTTCCATTCATTTATGCGTTATGTGGCGTGTGCATGAACGATTTGAACGCCTTGCGCATGTTGAGCAGCGCCTTGCCAAAGCTGAGCATGAGCGTGAAAACGACACCCAGATCGCGGAACGACAGCCGTTGCCAGAGATAGGCCGGAATCGACAGCGCCATGCTCGCCATCAGGGTCAGCAGCAAAAGGGCTGATAGCAACAGCGTAGGTACGTGCCCGGCGATGGCGCAAATGAGCGTCGTCAGCAGCAGAATCCCCAGCAGCAACACCTTGGGCAATGCCATTTCCTGCACAAGCTTGATGCCACTCAGCCAGTTGCCCGACAGCAGGTTTTCCATACCCGGCCTGAAATAGTCGACCACAAACTGATACTGCGCCGCAATCCAGCGGGTACGTTGGTTTTCAAAAACAGCCCGTTTCGCTACTTTTTCATCATACACAAACGCCTTTTCGAGGTAACCAATGCGATGCCCATCAACGGCGAGTTTCATGGCGAGTTCCTTGTCGAAACCGCCAATGGTAGTCAGCCCGCTCATGGCGGCTTTCATCAGGCCGGTTTCGATCGCCATGCCCGAGCCGATGATCGTCGCCGATAGCCCCGCCACGCGGTAACCCCGGCGGGTAATGTGGTTATTGATCTCTTCGCTGACGGCGTCGAGCACGGCCACGCGTGAGGTCTCGTAGGCCGCGGTGCTCTTGGCGACCCGGTGCCCCTGAATGGCCCGCCAGCCCGCCGCAAAGGCCGCGTTGACCCGACTCAGGAAATCCGTTGCCAGGTGATTGTCGGCGTCGGAAACCATCACGATGTCAAACTCATCGGGCGAGATGGTGGCGAGGGCGGCGTTGATGGCCTTCGTTACGGTCGAGACCTCAAACGAGACGGGCAGCACCGTTACGGGCGCCGCGGCAGCCATTTGCGCCAGCGCGTCGAGAGTATGTTGTTGAAATGAATCGGCAATGACAATGAGGCGGAAGCGATCGGCCGGGTAGTCTTGTTGCAGGTTAGCCCGCACCGAATCCAGGATGACCGCATCTTCTTTGTAGGCCGGCACCAGCACCGCAATACGCCGCTTCGGCATGTCGGGCGTGGGCGTCACGTCGTCGGCACTACCCGCCCGCCCGATGGCCGCGTAGAAGAAGTAGTGAAGCGTGTTGAGGGTCAACCCAACGAAGAAGAGGCTAACCAGGAGCCAGAAAAGCGTCTGCATACGGTTTTTTAGACGCTACTTATTCTATTTGGTAACAGGGGAGAATGATGATACCATCATAAAAACAAATCAGCCTTTTCGGCTCTTAAAATACCGGATCATCTCCGGGTAGCCCAGGCCCATGGTGAAGCCCTGCACGGCCTGAGCGATGCGTTTGGTTTTGGTCTCGATGGTTTTGGCGTCGTCGATCCAGCGGCTGTAGTAGCGCTGATGCCCCGGCGTAAGCGACTCGAAGAAGGCCAGTGCGGTGGGGTCGTCGGCCAGGCAGGTCATCAGGTCACCGGAGTTGACCAGCGGTGAATCGTCGACAGCCAGGCTGACCGTAAGGGTTGCACCGGCCTCTTTGCCGATCGCTTTCCGCATACCGGCGTTGATCGCCATGATAAAGGCTCCATTCCAGTTCTCGTCAGGATCGTCCTGCTGCCCCATCGGAATGAGCGCCACCTGACTGATCGGGTGCGCATCGAGTAATCCCTTCACCCGAAACGATGTTTTCCGGCCCGGTTTCAACGCTTCGGTTACGGCCAGTGGCAGCACGATGTATGTCCAGCCCGTTTTTTCGCCTTTTTCGGCAAAGCGCAACAGAGGTGCCGTGAAGGTGTACAGTGCATCAGGCATGGTAGGCGGCCAGTGTTTTCTCCAGGGATGTTTTGATTTCCTGCACCAGGCTGTCGGGTTTCAGCACGCACAGGTGTTCGCCATACGAGCGCAGGTGCATCAGCAGATCGCGGTTGGGGGCCAGGCGCAGGCGCACCACGCAGGCCGAATCGGTGTCGCTGATGATTTCCTGCGTTTGGTGGATGGGTTTGGCTTTGATGTAGCGGCCGAATAGCGGGCTGAATTTCAACACGATTTCCTCGACGGGGCCGCTGCTGTCGGTGATGCCGTAGATATGCTCGAATAGCTCACTTACGTTGTCGATCACGGCTTGCGGCACGGCGCAGGGCTCATCGGTGATGCTCAGGTCGCTCATCCGGTCGAGGGCGAAGGTGCGTTCGCCGCCCGTTTTTTCGTCGTAACCGATCACATACCAACTGTCCCACACCTCGCGCAGCAGAATGGGGTGAAGCGTGCGCAAGGGTGGGGGCGGGGCCGTGCGCCGGGTCAGCTTGCCAGGTACGTCCTCGTGCTTCTGGTACCGAAATTCGATCTGTCGGTTCTGGTTCACAGCCCGGATCAGTACCGGTACGTAGTGGCGGTTACCGCCCAGAATCTTTTCCTCGACATACACCACCCGCCGCCCGGCCCCGTCGGGGTGGTCGCCGGGTTTGACTTCCCGGATGATGTCGAGGCTTTGCCGCACTTTCTGCAAGGCGCTCGTGAGTTCATCGGCGACCGAGGCACCCTGCGTAGCGGCCAGCACTTCGCGGGCGTAGTCGAGCGCTTCCATGTCGTCGGGCGTAAGCATCAGCTTCAGGAGCCTGAACTGCGGGTTGGTGTAGTAGTAACCGTTGGCCCGCTTGTCGTAGGCGATGGGGGCGTCGTGGTCTTCGCGCAGGCGCTGAATGTCTTTTTCGAGCGACGACACCGACCGGATGCCGCAGGTTTCCTGACACAGCTCGAAGAGCCGTTGCTTGGAATACTGGCGTGGGTAGCGGCTAATCACCTCATCGATCAGGCGATAGCGTTGAAAAGCAGAGCGGGTTATCGGCATAGGAGTATGAATGGAACGCGAAGGCACGAAGGGCTCGCAAAGGGCACGGCGACGTTTCGTTTTACGACAAAACGCTGGGCGCTTCGTGAACCCTTCGCGCCTTTGCGTTCACTTATTTCCCCTGAAAAATAAGTGAAAAAAAATAGCACAACGGAAAAAGATTACGTTCTGGGGGGTAAATCTTTGTACAGGACATTACAGAACGAACATCATGAACCTTAGACAGCGTCCGCAAACAAACCCAATGCTAACAGCCCTGCCGGTCACCCCGGCGTCGCGCGCGCCCCGGCTGAGCCAACTCTCGGCCCGCCAATTGTTCGACGTTGAACTTGGCCTGTGCCTCCTGGCCGCCATCAGCCCCTCGGCCTCGCCTGCCACACTGCCCGATCTGCTGATCGACGGCACGGCCCAGACCGCCAAGCAACGCCGCAGCCTCGACAAAGCCCGGCTGATGCTGGCGCAACTGACGCAGCCATCCCGCCCTGGCGGGACACGCTCCCTTTGGGCCGACCTGCTCGATCGATACGCCCGGCTCCCGCACGATACGCAAGCCTTCGACATCAGCTGCGATGGCGAGCGATTCAGCCCCAAATCGGTGGGCTTCTTTCGCAACCGCGTCCGCACCCTGACACACCTGCTGGCGTGACCCTGCTCGAACAGTACCAAACAACAACGACAACAACTAATGAAAACGATAACATCTGCAACCCGCCCTTCAGCGAACCTGGCGCCAACCCGCTTTGCAGCGTCGACGGCCAGCTTCGCCGATACGCTGCCGTCATTACCCCTGCCGACATACAGCGGCAGCGGGCGTTTCGGCTGGCAGGAGCCACTGGCCACGCGCATCAAGCACCAGTATGAGCTGCACGGGCAAACGGCCAACCGGCTGCTGAATATCGAGCTGGGCCTGTTTCTGCTAACCGAACTCCTGCCCGATGCACCCCCCGAAGCGCTGCCCGATCTGCTGATGGGCAACGGCATGGTGCATCTGCGTCGGCCCGTCTGGACGCCCAAGCAACACCGGCTGCTGAGCCGCGGTCGCACGCTGCTGGCTCCTTACCAGAACCGGGCGGTGTGGTTTCAGGCCCTGGTGAAATACGCGACGTTGCCCGCGGCCGCCCGCATCTACAGCCTGAGCCAGTATGGCAGCATCACGCAGGCCCCAGCGGCTGATTCGGGCAGCTACGTTCAGCGCGAACGCCTCACGCTGTTCTGGCGGGCCATGTTGTAAATGATTGTTAGACCCCACAGAGGCACGCAGCGACGGGTTTTCGGCTCGCGCTCGCTGCCTCTGTGGCAACGCCTTTTTCCTATGCTTTCTCAGTTGATCCAACATATCATGGGCACGGCCGACCCGGCCGACGCGCTCAAAGCCGTTACCCCGACCACCAGTGCCCCGCCCACGCTGACGACCACGGCCACTCCCGCGCCCGCCCCAATGAGGGCGCAGGACTCCACGGCCCTTCGTACCGTGAAGCTGATCATGGTCTCGGCGCAGAACAACAATAAGTATTACGAAATGCGTGAAACGGCCAACGGCACGTTCAAGGTCGACTATGGCCGGGTGGGCAGTACCAAAAGCACGGCAACGTACCCAATCACGCTCTGGGACAGCAAAATTCGGGAGAAGCTGGCCAAAGGGTACGTCGATCAGACGCACCTATATGCCGATGCGCCCGAATCGACGGGGACCGAAACCATCGCCGACGCCACCGTGCGGTCGTTGGTGGATAAACTGATCGGATACGCCCGGCAGTCGATCTTCCGCAATTACGTCGTGACGGCGCAACAGGTAACGCGCCAACAGGTCGACAGAGCCCAGCAGTTGCTCGATCAACTGGCCGGCCTGCTGAGTCTGCACGTCGATCCTGCCGTTTACAACGATACCCTCCTGACGCTGTTTCAGACCATTCCCCGAAAGATGGGCCGGGTGAATCAGCACCTGGTGACTCAGGCTCCGCAAACCGACGCCGACCTACAGGCTCTGCGCGACCGGCTGGCCGTTGAGCAGGAAACGCTCGACGTGATGCGGAGTCAGGTGGAGTTGAACGCCGTGCCAACTGACTCTCCCGAAGACACACCGACCCCGTTGCTCGATACGCTTGGCCTCAGCATCGAACCCGTTACCGACGATCGGATACTGACGTTCATCAAACGCATGATGGGCTCCGACGCCGACAAGTTTGATGCGGCCTTCAGCGTGAGTCAGGCCCGGACCGAGGTAGCCTTTGCACTGCACATGGCCGAAGCGCGCCACCCCAAAACGCAATTGCTCTGGCACGGTAGCCGCAGCGAAAACTGGCTGTCGATCCTGAAAAGTGGCCTTGTGTTGCGCCCAACCAACGCCGTCATCACCGGCAAAATGTTTGGTTACGGCGTCTATTTCGCCGATCAGTTCAGCAAGTCGCTCAACTACACCTCGCTCAGCGGTTCGACCTGGGCCGCTGGCCGGGAAAAAGAAGCCTATCTGGCGATTTACGAGGTGCACGTGGGCAAGCAACTGGTTGTCGATCAGCACGAACTGTGGTGCTACGACCTCGACGCCGACAAGCTGAAGCAGCGGGGCAAACACTACGATTCAGTGTATGCCCAACGAGGCAAAAGCCTATTGAAAAACGAATTCATCGTCTATAATCAGGATCAAAGCACCATCCGGTATCTGGTTCGTGTGAAAAGCTAAAGAGGTCATTTGCCTTCGGCGTCATTTGTTGTCATTGATAGTCATTCGTAGTAAAAAATAATGAATGACAACGAATGACCATTAATGACGCCGAAGGCAAATGACCAGAAATGACTACTCTCTATGAAACTCAAAGCATTGAATCGTCAGGCGGTGCGCATGGCTGCTACCATGCTGATGCTGGCCGAGGGCAGCACCACCACGTTGAACGTAAAACTATATCTGCGCGATCAGGGCTACCGGGCCGGGCAGTCGGAAGTGTCGAGTTGGCTGTTTCGGATTGCCCAGCGCGAACGGTGGGTCATCAACGACAACGGCCTGTTTAGGGTGTATTACTTCCCCAATTTTATGAGCAAGCTGCTGATGCCCGCCTCAGCCCCAACGCAATCGCCCAGCATTAATTAATTCACTCGTAGGTAGTGTCGATAAGCCCTCCGGACGCCTGTCTGAGGGCTTATTTGTTGGTGAGTTGGGGGCGTGGGGCTGGGGGCGTAGAGCGAAGCGGTATTTTCCCCACGCCCCCAGCCCCACGCCCATCACCGCAGCAACTCGTACACTTTTTCGATGTCCAGATCTTGGCCGGATAAGATGGCGGGTACGGTATAGGCCACCGGTACGTCGGGCAGGACGCCGTGGCCCTGATCCTGACCGGGAATCGCCAGCACAATTTTGTAGAGCGGAAGTCGCAATTGCACGCCCGTTTGCGGCAGCGTCAGGTAAGGCGAAGTAAAGGCGTTGCAGCCATAGGCACCGCCACCCGTTTCGCGCCCGACAACCGTGACCCGGTCGGCGCTGTTGTGTTTTACCAGCGAGGCAAAAATGGAGGCCGCCGAGAACGTACCCCCGTTGATGAGCAGAAAAACACGGCCCCGAAAACCACCATGTCGGATGGGTTTTATGGGGCTAGTGGTGCCGGTGCGGCGATAGGTACCCTCGGGCGTGCGGCGCGTGAAGAAATTGCGCAGCCAGAACCGCCAGAATTTCCAACCCAGGTAGCGATTGAATGACACGTTCCGCACGGGCGCATCCACCTGCGTGTAAGCCTGAAACGGTTTGTCGATCAGGTATGATGCCAGTCGCAGACTCGTGCCAGAGTTACCGCCCAGATTGCCCCGCAGGTCGATTATAAGGGTTTTGATGGCCTTGTTGGCGGCAATGGCCTCGAAGCTCTGCCGAAAAAACAGCCGCTGCCCAAAGCCGGAGAATGACGACACTTTCATGACCGCTACCGACGAATCGCGCTCAGAGAGCCAAAACTGCCGTTGCTCGTCGGGGGCTTTGTCGGGTTTGGGTTTCTTGCGGGGGCTCGACGCCGGTACGTTTCGTTTATCGAGCGAGTCGAGTCGGGGAGGGAGTTTGTCGGGGCGCGTGCGGAACGTTAGTGTTCGAATCGTGCCGGTAGTGTCGCGGAAGGTGAGGCGGCGGGCCGCCGAGTCGATGCCGCAGACAAGCGCGTAATACGACCCGAAACTGCCCGTGTTCAGCACGTAGGATTTGAACGTCTGGTTGTAGCCGTCCGACGAGATGTAGCGGTAAAACTGGTTGAGCAGCGGCTGGGCCGGGTGCCCATCAATCGCCAGAATTTCGCTGCCACGTTGAATGGTGGAATCGGTGCTGCGGTTTTCCCGCACGTACAACCGATCGTTCAGCACGGCCACATCGACCGGAAAGGGGCGCAGCGGGTGTTTTTTTCGATAAGCCGTAAAAGATTTAGACGCGTAAAGGTCGGTATGGCCGCAACCGATGCGGTCGACTACCGGCTCGATGACCCGCCGAAACTGAAGCTCGGTCATGGGCTTGGTAAGCTGGGCGTAGGCCGCATCGAACCACTGCGACACGCTGTCGCGTGGATGGTAGCGGTACAAGCCGGGATGCGCTTCTTCGAGGGCACGGCGCATCAGCCGGAAGTCGGTCTGTAGCTGAGCGACTGAATAAGTCTGTGTGACTGGCGTAAACGGAAAAACCGGCTGAGGACGGCTGTTGAAGCAGCTAGCCAATAGGCCAACAAGGCCCACAAACAAACCGGTCCGAAGCAATGAAGCAATCACGGTGAGGAGGTAGAATAGGGTGCCAAAGGTAATGCCCGTCTGTTTAGCCGCAAGCCGATTTGGGATGAACAATCTGCGCAAACAAGGCGTTGACGAAACGGTAGATAGTTCGTAGTTTGCTGATCGTATGTGAGTGAAAACCAGCAAACACCAAACGTCAAACGTAAACTTCAAAATGGCACGTCCCAATCCGGAACTGATCGACGCTTTACGCCGCACGGCCCGCAAATTGGCCGAAGGAGCTCCCTACCAGTGGGGGCACATGGGTGGCTGTAACTGTGGTAACCTTGCCCAGGAATTAACAAAAATGACGCGTGACCAAATTCACCAGTATGCCATGCAACGCTATGGCGACTGGAACGAACAGGTGGCTGATTACTGCGACACGAGCCAATTACCCTTCGATGTCATCATTAACCAGATGCTCGGCGCGGGTCTGGCGTTGGAAGACCTGAAACATTTAGAGAAGCTCGACGACCGCGAGGTACTGGTGCGGTTGCCGCTCGAACGGCGCTTTCTGAAACACAACCGCCGCGACGACGTGGTAACGTACCTGAACGAGTGGGCCAATCTGCTTGAAGAGAAGCTGTTGGCAAAGATCACCCTCCCCGCCGACCTGATGCAGGTCCGGGAACCAGTGGCAGTGAATGTATAGTGTATAATGAATAATGCACAATGGGGCCGGGCGGCGAACCGCTGACGCAAGAGTAAGACGCGTCAGCGGTTCGCCGCCCGGCCCCATTGTGCCCGGCCCCATTGTGCATTATTCATTATACACTATACATTATTTCAGCGTCGCTACGGCGTCTTTAATCCGCTGTACGGCTTCGGCGAGAGCTTCGTCGGAAGCGGCTGTGGAGATACGCAGGCAGTTGGGCGCGCCAAAACCAGAACCGGCTACGGTCGCAACAAACGCCTTGTTGAGTAACCACGTCGCAAAATCGTCGGAGTTGTGGATCGTCGTGGTCCCGTCCGACTTACCGTAGTAAGCGCTGATGTCGGGGAAGGCGTAGAAGGCACCCTGGGGTACGTTCACCTTGAAGCCCGGTACCTCTTTCAGCAGTTTCACTACCAGGTCGCGGCGGCGCTGATAGGCCTGCGCCATCTCGCGGCTGGGTTCGAGCGAGCCATTTAGGGCGGCTACGGCGGCTTTCTGGGCAATCGAGTTGGTGCCCGACGTTACCTGGCCCTGTAGTTTCTCAACGCCTTCGGCAATCCATTTGGCGGCACCAATGTAGCCAATACGCCAGCCCGTCATGGCGTAGCCCTTTGCCACGCCGTTGACGGTGATGACCCGGTCGTGGATCTCGGGCATCGAACCAATGCTGAAATGGCCTTCGGGCGTGAAGTTGATGTATTCGTAGATCTCGTCGGCCAGCACGTAGACGTTCTCGTGGCGGGCAACCACCTCGCCAATGGCCCGCAGTTCGGCTTCGGTGTAGACCGAGCCGGTGGGGTTATTGGGCGACGCAAACATCACCACCTTGGTGCGGTCAGTGATGGCGGCTTCAAACTGCTCGGGCGTTACTTTAAAGTCGTTTTCGAAGGGGCCGTCGAGCACCACCGATACGCCTTCGGCCAGCTTCACCATCTCGGAGTAGCTTACCCAGTAGGGCGAGAATATGATCACTTCGTCGCCGGGGTTTACCAGCACCTGCAACACGTTGGCCAGCGAATGTTTGGCGCCTGTGGACACCACTACGTTTTCGGGTTTCCAGTTGAGGCCGTTGTCGCGGTTGAATTTATCGGCGATGGCTTTCCGTAGGTCGGGGTAACCGGCGACGGGGCTGTAGCCGTGGAAGCCGTCGTCGATGGCTTTCTTGGCGGCTTCGCAAATGTGGGCGGGCGTTTTGAAATCGGGCTCACCCACGCTGAGGCTGATGACTTTATGACCCTGAGCCGCGAGTTCACGGGCCATCTTGGTCATGCCCAGCGTCGACGATTCTTCGAGGGCGTTGATCCGATCGGCCAGCAGACTGGCGGGGCTTGCTACGGCGGCAGACATAGTTTCTGTCGTTTTATTGAAAATTTAGCAACTGAACGGCCGCAAAATTAGTGAATCACAAGCGGTTAAGGCGTGTTTTTGTGAGAATTTAATTGAGCGACACAGCTATGACACAGAGATTCGCAGAGGGGTACCGAGATACACGGAGGGCCGCGAGGTGATGGGTTAGGGCCTTATTCAGAAAAAAATAGGGGCGCTTCGGCGAGTCGATATACAGAGATAGCTGGGTATGTTCAGCATTTGCGTACGTCGCTCACGTCGGTGCAGTCGGCCAGTAGCTTGGCTACGGTTCTGCCAAGTACCGGATGGAGCCAATTGGGGGCGATGTCGGCCAGCGGGGCCAGTGTGAAGCGGCGCTCGTGCAGGAGCGGATGGGGCAGTGTAAGTGTGGGCGTCTGTACCACCTGATCGTCGTAGAACAACAAGTCGATGTCGATAAGGCGAGCGCCCCAGCGTTCCAGACGCACCCGGCCCAGTGCCTGCTCGATCGCCTGGGTACGTTCCAGCACAGCATAGGGTGGGAGCAACGTACCCAGCCGCAGCACCTGATTCAGGTACGTTGGCTGATCGGTTACGCCCCAGGCGGCGGTTTCGTAGAGCGCGGACGCCTGCTGAATGTCGCCCACCTGCTCGGTCAGTTGCTGTCGGGCGTCGGCAAACGTCTGGCGTGGATCGCCGAGGTTAGCGCCCAGGAGCACGAAAAGGGTGTGCAACGTTGGGGACGGTTGATCAGGCATGGGTAACTTCATTCAACGAACATCAATACGTAGTGGACCGGCTTAGCAGCCCCGTTTTGCGAAGAGCCACATAGACGCCCACGCTGGTGGGTAACAAACCGCCCAGATCTACGCCCAGCGACCCGCTCAGGGTGGCGCCGCCAAACGCCGATACGGGCAGCGCTGCGCTGAATAGCCCCGAAAACTGCATCGGCTGGGTGGGGTAGCGAAGCGCATACGTACCCAGGTTGCGCGACAGCGAGAGGCGGGTCGTCAGGTCGACGCGGCCGTTGACCAACGCTTTAGCCGCCACGTGCCCTACGCTGACTCGGTTGTTGACTACGCCCACGCGTTGCGGGAGCGACGGGCGGGTTTCGTTGGGCAGCGAGAAAAACGGCGTCCCAATAATCCGGTTTCGGTACTCCCAGCCGTCGAGGAATTGGGCGTGGTTAAAATAATCATCGCGCCCCCGCAGGTCCGAATCGTCAATCACGAAGGCATCGCCCCCCTGGCTGGCACTGTACAGAAACTCCAGGGTGATCTGTTGCAGAAAAAAGGCCTCACCATCGGGTTGGCGGCGGTTTTTGAGCCGTAGGCCGTTCAACCCATCGGCCAGGTTGGTGCCGTAAAAAAGCGAACCGTCGTCGTAGAAAAACTGGCGATAGGCATACAGATTCCAGTGGCTCAAGTTCACGTCGGCCCCGAAGTCGAGTGAGCCGAGGTGATTACCAATGCGGTTATCTTCAAACGAGGTCACGTTGGGGTCGGCGGGCTTCCACTGACCACGCGACCCGAACACGACGGCCCGATAATACTCGATACCTGTAGGCAGTTGACCATCCACAGACACCAGGTTATTCAGCACGCCGGGGTCAGCCCGGCCGCCCCAGATTACCTGGTGGTTGAAGCCACCGTAGAGCCGAAAAGGCCAGGTAGGTTTGCCCAGGCGGCCATAGAGGTATTTCTGATGCAGGTAAGAGCCTTTCACCAGCCGCCCGTCGTTTTCAAACCAGCCGTGAGCAAACGCACCCAAAAAAGAGACAATACCCTTCGTGAACGGTACAGGTGTGTACTGATACAGCCCTATTTGAATTTTGGGGATCGGCAGCGCATTGCCCGACCAGGCATAGGCGCCCGTGGTGAGCAAGGTATCGACCAAACCAACCACTTCCCGCTTCCGGCCTGCATAAAGTTCGAGGTTACCCAGCCGAGCTTTCACGTGCGCTTCGGGCAACAGCAACTGGTTCGTCGCGCCCACGTTGGCGACGGCGTCGAGTGCATAGCCCCAGTCGACGGTGGGCCGTGCCCCGGTGCTGTCGCCCAATTGGTAATCGGATCGGAGCCCGGCCTGTAGCCGCAAAGCCGGTCCTTTCAACGGAACGATACCGTATTGATTGGCCCGCAGCCAGAAGGGCGTCTGATCGGTGGCCAGCAACGCCCCGGCCTCCGCCTGATACTGATGCTGACGCGGTGCCTGCGCCGTTGCCGGGTACGTTAGTATGACGCCGATCAGTAGACTAAAAAAAGAGGAGGTGGTACAGCGAAGCGGATAAAGCATGAACAAAGGTATAAGCGTTGAGCAACAATGCCTTCGGCGTAATTCATGCGAAAGGCTTTAGGTAAAACGGACTGTTTAGGCGCTGTCGTACAGGTGTACCGGCCAACTTACCCAATGGCAATGGCACGGTCGCTAACTATTCGACGGGCGCCGAACCAATTGACCCACTCCCGCTTGTTCTGCCAGTGAATCAGGTAGCGTAATCAACGAATCACCACTATGACTATGAAAACCCTTGGCCAGAGTGGCCAATCTGTATCGGTATTGGGGCTTGGCTGCATGGGCATGACCGACTTTTATGGCCAACGCAACGACGACGAATCAATCGCTACGATCCACGCGGCGCTCGATGCGGGCATCAACCTGCTCGATACGGCCGACATGTATGGCCCCTACACGAACGAAGAACTGGTTGGCAAGGCCATCCGCGACCGCCGCGACGAGGTCGTCCTGGCGACTAAGTTCGGTATTGTCCGTGACCCCAACGACCCCACCAAACGGAGCATCAACGGCCGGCCCGACTACGTGCGGCAGGCGTGCGAAGGCAGTCTGAAACGGCTCGGCGTCGACCATATCGACTTGTATTACCAGCACCGCGTCGACCCGAATACGCCCATCGAGGATACCATCGGCGAAATGAGCCGACTGGTTGAGGAAGGGAAGGTGCGTTTTCTGGGGCTGTCGGAAGCCGGAGCCGATACCATTCGACGGGCTAATGCGGTGCACCCAATTGCCGCCGTGCAGTCGGAGTATTCGCTCTGGAGCCGCGACATAGAAGATACCGTATTGCCGACGGTGCGCGAACTGGGCATCACGCTGGTGGCCTACAGCCCGCTGGGCCGTGGTTTCCTGACGGGCCAGATCAAGCGGTTTGAGGATCTGGATGCTGACGATTATCGGCGCCATTCACCGCGTTTTCAGGGTGAGAATTTTCAGAAGAACCTCGACGTGGTGAAGCAGATCGAAGCACTGGCGGCCGACAAAGGCGTCACCGCGTCGCAACTGGCGCTGGCCTGGATTCTGGCCAAAGGAGAGGAGTTTCTGCCCATCGTCGGTACCAAACGCCGGACGTACCTACAGGAGAATATCGGCGCGCTCGACATAACGCTGACGCCCGATGATCTGGCCCAAATCGAAGCCATTTCCCCCAAAGACGCCGTCGCCGGTCTGCGCTATCCTGAGGCCATGATGAAGTTGGTGAACGCTTAGATGAATGAATACTGTATGATGGGCAATGTATAATGGGGCTGACACAAGAGTAAGACACGTCAGCCCCATTATACATTGTCCATCATACAGTATTCATTTACACAGTAGCCCGTTGCTGGCGGGGGGCAAATAAGCCGTAGAGGGCCAATAGGGCTGCAATCACAGCTCCGCCGATGGCAACAAATTTTACCGTGGGCAGGTCGGTCTGCTTAACGGCGATGGCCGCGTAGGCCCAGGTAAAAACCAGCATGTAGGCGGCGCTGCGGTAGCGGTTGAACAATACAGCTCCGGCGATGAGGCCGATAACCAGCACGCCAACCGCCCAGATTGGCTCCGAAATACCCGACAGATCGAAGCGGGTGGCCCGGAACCAGACCGTGATATTCAGAATGGTAGCCACAGTGAGCCAGCCGAAATAGATCGAAAAAGGCACGCGGGCCAGCCACGTCTCACCCACCTTGACGGGGCGCATCATGGCCATATCCGTGCGGGGGTTGATGCGCAGGTGTTCCATCACCATAAACAGGCTGGCAAACATGACCAGAATAACGGCCAGGGCAAGGCCGATCCAGCCCTGATTGAAAATGGGACTCCAGATAGCGTTACAGATACCGTTGACGATATACCAGGGGCCGGCCGTTCGGAATCGGGGGTTGTGCCGTTGGCTGGGCAGCGCCTGGTAGATGGAGAAGCCCAGCAGCCCCAGAAAAATGAGGCCCCAGATCGAGAAGGCATACCCGGCGGGCGTCACCAGCGTGTCGTATTTGGCCGAGATATCAGCGTTGGTAGTCGGCCCAAACGCGCGAACGTTGGAGAGCCCGTTCATGACGATCAGCGAAACGGTGACGAAGACAACCAGAAATTGGCGTAGACGGTCGTTCAACATGGCAGGTTTGTCGTTTTCGGTTTGTAATGGGTAGGAGGTCCCGATGAGAGGCAATTATCGGTATTAGACCGCTACAAAGAACAAACTACAAATAACAAACCTCTGTTAAGGTTGATACGTAAGTGGCAGCAGATCGCCCATCTTTTCCCACCCCCAATACCCCTCAAAAGCCAGCCCGAGCGGTTCGTAATAATTACCGTTGGCTTCGAGCATCACCATCGGTTTGGTGAGGCGAATCAAGGACGTTTGCACCCCCGCCGTGCGCCCGATCGTGCTCTGCCCCGCGACCGGAACATCCTGGTACTCGGCTGGTTCGGGTTCTCCTTTGAACACAACCTGAATGGGCGTGTCGAATGTCAGGGCTTTGGCCGTCTCGGTCGATTCTCGATCATCGACCAGAAAGGTGGGCGGTAGCGGGTCTTTCACCAGAAAACGGGCCTTACGTACCTGCCAATCCCCGTTGACCCGGCTCGAATCGGTTGCCCGCTCGAGCACCCGCCGAATGATGAAACCCTGCTCGTTGGTTTTTCGGGCATACAGCGCCCGCAGAAAATGCAGGGCCGAGCCCGCGTAGGTATCGAGCCGGGCGCGTTGCCAACGCAACTCTTCGCGCCGATTTTTGGGTTTGATATCGTCGAAAACCGGGTAGCCCAGGTACGTTACCGCCTGCTGGTTGGGCTCGGCCTCGAACCGGTCGAGCACATACTGAATCCGGTAGCCCAGCGCTCTGTTTTCGATCACGAGCGGTTTGCGTGCGCCGCCCGTAAGCCGCCCGGTGGCGGGGTCCTGCTCAAACCAGATGGCCTTCGGGTTCAGAATCTGGCATTCTTGTGCGTTTTTGCTGGTACCCAGAAAAAACTGCCTGAACAGGTCATATTGTTTCTCCCACTCGGGACCAAACGCGTTAACCTCCACCTCCTTCAACTGCGTGGTAGTGGGTTTGATCCGAATGAGCAGCGCTTCGTCGGATTGGCCGGTCAGGCGTTTTGTCCAGGTTTCAAAGCCCACGCTCGATACCACAAGTTCGTAGCGGCCGTCAGGTACGTTGGTCAGGGCGAAGGCGCCATTTTCGTCGGCGGTGGTGCCTTTGTTGGTATTGGCCAGAAACACGCTGCAAAACGGCACGGGCTGTTCATCGGCCGCGTTGATGACACGTCCCCGGAGGGTGCCCTGCGCCTGCGCGGCAAGCGCGATGAACCAGAAAAGTACAGCAATCCTCATTGCGCTTTAGACGGACAAATGAGAAAAGGGTCATTGTCTTTGCTTGCCTTAACTGGGTCAGGCGACTCATGAAAAAGCCCCGCCAGCGAACGGGCGGGGCTTGAGCAAACCTATAAGGTTTCCAAAACCTTATAGGTTTGGGTGGTTTGGTTTACAAGGCCAGCACTTTAAACTCGGTGCGGCGGTTGCGTTGGTGCTCTTCCTCGGTGCGGGCCCGTTTTACGATCAACTGGGTTTCGCCGTAGCCTTTGGCCGTGAGCCGGTCGGCGTCGATGCCTTTCGAGATAATATAGTCTACGGCCGCTTTAGCCCGGTTTTGCGACAGCGTCATGTTGTAGGCATCGGCCGCGCGCACGTCGGTATGTGAACTCAGCTCGATTTTGAGCGTCGGGTTGTCTTTCAGGATCGTCACGAGCTTGTCGAGTTCTTCGGCGGCGTCGGGGCGAATAGTATACTTGTCAAGGTCGTAATAGATATTCTCCAGCACGAAGGTCTTGTTCAATTCGACCTTATCGAGCAACAGCGACACATTGAACGTCGTGTCAGTCTCGGGTTTGGTCAGGAACATTTCGGGTACGCTACGGCCCTGCATCGTAAAGGGCTCGCGGCGGGTGAGGTAACCGGGGCGTTCGGCCACCACGCTATACGTTTTACCCTCCTGCACCGGAAACTTCCCGAAGGTACCCGGCTGGCCCGTTGTCGCTTCGGCTACGGTCGCCTCGTTTGAGTCGTCGATAATCCGAACGCGGGCCGAGTCGAGCGGCGCATTGGGCGTGCTGTTGGTCGCTACGGTACCCGCCAGGAAATAGCGAACGATTCTGGTTGAGCCGGGCTTTGGCGGATTCTGCGCAATGGTTGTCGAATCGCCGGGCGTTTTGGGGGAATCAGCGCCGGTTTCGACGAGGTAGATGTCATCGTCGCCCTTGCCGCCCGGTCGGTTGCTCGCCATGTAACCCCGGTTTGGTTCCGGGAACGTCAGTCCGAAATCATCGGCGGGGGAGTTGATCGGAACGCCCATGTTTTCGACCCGAATAACGCCCTGCGAACGCGTGGCCACGAAAATGTCGAGCTTACCAAGGCCGGGGTGCCCGTCCGACGAGAAGTAGAGCTTGCCGTCGGCAGCCACAAAAGGAAACAGCTCATCGCCCGGCGTGTTGATGTCGCGGCCCATATTCACGGGGCGGCCCAACCGGCCCGAGGCGTCCATGTTGGCGCGGTAGAGGTCGATGCCGCCAACGCTACCGGCGCGGTTCGAAGCGAAATAAAGCGTTTTGCCATCGGCCGAGAACGCAGGCGAGCCATCCCAGGCGGTCGAGTCGGAAATGGGCAGCCGGAAGGGCATACCCCAGTTGCCGCCCTGATCCTGCCGACTCATGTACAGGTCGACGTCGAGGCCGCCTTTGCGCTTGCCGTTGTTACCCCGGGCGAAGATCATGATCTTGCCGTCTTTTGAGAAAGCGGGCGTGCCTTCGTTTACATCGTTCTGAAAGACCGATCCGCTGAAAAGTTGCGGCCCACCGGCCCCCGTTTCGTCGGCCGTTTGGCCCACTTTGGCTTTGTAAAGGCCGGTCATGGCCAGGCCATTGTTTTTGTAAATAACGTCTTTGCGCGAGGCGGTAAACACCAACTCATCGCCGCGCAACACGGGCGCATACTCGGTGCCGGGCGAGTTCAGCCCACCAAGGTTGGTAAGGCGATAATCGGTTTGCTTCGACGAAATAAGGTTGATCGCTTTCAGCGTTTCGATCTCGCGTTGCGCTTTGGCCAGCCCGACTTTGTTTTTGGGGCGGCTGTCGAGGTATTGCTGCAACTGACCTTGCGCCGCCGCGTAATCGCCACTCGCTTTCAGCGCGTAGGCGTAGTTGAGGCGCAGGTCCGGGTCGGCCACCCCCGCTTTGGGTGCGGCGGCATCGGCAGCTACGGCCGCACCAGCTCCCGCGTCGATGGCTTTCTGGTAGAAGGGCACCGCCTGCGCGATGCGGTTGGAGAGGCGATACGACTCGGCGGTGTAATAATTGAGACGCGCCGCATCGATCGTGCCTTTGCTGGCTTTGTCAAACTGACCCAGCGCCAGGTTGTATTCGCCCGCCTCGAAATGGCGAACCCCTTTTTTATAAGCCTGCATGGCTGAGTTGCACCCGCCGAGGCCAATGGCCGCACCCAGTATCAACAGCAGTGAGGCCTGCGTAAAGAATCTCATAGTAACGAAGTGAGCGATAACCGATTAACCCGCCCAAGATAATAACGTTTTCGACCGGCTATTTCGTAGTACCTTATTTAAACGATTTTGGGCTGGATTTATGATGGAGTGTCGCGCCAGACTGATGCGCAACATGCATTTTATTCCCGGATAAAACGCAGCTGCTAGTCACGAGCCGCGCCCGCTGCCAAATCGCCGACCGCCAGACCCCGTACGGCCCGTGAAGATTGACACCATTTACTAAAGTAGTGATGTCGGCTAACCCACTAGTTTGGTAGCTTCATGGCTTGACGATCAGGTCTATGCACTACCAGAAACACAAACCGGCCCCGCAGCTGGCTCCTTTTGTGGAGTGCTATTTCGTGTGGGAAAAACAGGATCGGCTGGTAGCGCCGCTTCGGATCGAGTCGCCGCCGTCGGGCTTCGCCTCGATGGTATTCGTCTACGGCGATCCGTATCAGGTACGTACCGGGAACACGATGACCACGGTTCCGACGGCTTTCCTGACGGGGCAGGCCACCCGGCAGTATGAACTCCAACTCGTGGGGCAAATCGGCATGGTGGGCATCGTGTTTCGCCCGGCGGGCCTGAGCACGCTTTTTGGGCTGCCGATGTACGAATTCAACGACGAGCGCGTGAGCCTGACCGACGTACTGGGCGGGTCGATAACGTACCTGCACGAACAAATTGGCGACTGCCCCACGAATGCGGGTCGAATCGCCCTGCTCGACCAATTTCTGAACCGTCAGCTTCTGCGCCGGGGCAATGGCTTCGACCGGACCGATTTTGCGGCTAACCTGATCGTCGACCGGCGGGGTATGCTCACCATCAACACCCTGCTGGACGATCTGTACGTTTGTCGGCGGCAGTTCGAGCGGCAGTTTCTGCAAAAAGTGGGGGTGAGCCCTAAATATTACGCCCGCATCCGGCGCGTGGGGTATCTGTGCGCGCAACTGGCGTCGCAACGCTGGCAGGTAACCGACTGGCAGGACGTGATCTTTCAGGCAGGTTACTACGACCAGTCTCATTTCATCCGGGAGTTCACGCAGTTTACGGGCAAACGCCCCACGTTGTACGTAAAAGACAATGCCGAACTGAGCCACTACCTGTCGCGGTAATGTCGCATTTGTACAATCTGACGCGGGGGAGACTAGCGACTTTTGATCCACACACAAACCTCCCTTTGTTATGCACCTTGTTCATGGCTGCCTCGTCTTCCTGCTGACTGTCAGTACGATCGCGGCCCAACCTACCCCCAAGCTCTGGACTGAAACCGACCGGACTTACACGCTCGACAACCTCAAACGCACCCGCGACGCGTTAACCCGCGAAACCGAAAACCTGACCCCGGCGCAGTGGGCCTTTCGTGAAGCGCCCGACCGGTGGAGTATCGGTGAGGTGGTCGAGCACCTGGCCCTCTGGGAGATTATCTGGGCGCGGGAGGTGGGCGAAGGCATCGGCAACAAACCCCAGCCCGAACTCAATCAGACCAGTCGCCCGGATAGCTACTACAAGGAATGGATTATGGAACCCGCGCCACACAACGCCCCCGATTTTGCCAAACCCAGTGGTTTCATCGACGGCAAAAACAACCTGACGTTCTTTCTGCGGTTGCGCAATCAGACCATCGATTTCGTGGGCAAAACAACGGCCGATATGCGCGCCCACTTTGAACGAACAGCCACTCCAAATCCGCGCAACATGCACCAGGTCTACATTTTCCAGTGGGGCCACGTCGACCGGCATCTGCGCCAGATCGCCAAGATTAAACAGCACCCTAACTACCCCCAAGCATCACTTTCTGCCAAATAAACCCCCATCACTATGCAGACCACCCAACAGGAAGCTGTTTCCGCCCTGAGCCGCAAAGGCGCTTGTCTGGCCTTCTTCACGGCCTACGACGACCTCGATACTGCCCGGATGATTGGCCTTGCCGCCCCCGACGCTACCGTGCATTTCTTACCCCTCGGCGAAGCGGGGCTGGGTACGTTCTGGACGTTTGGCAAAGCCGTCTGGGACTCCCTCATCGATTGCTTCCCGGACATCAGCAACACCGTCGATCAGTTGGTGGCTGATGAGGATACCGTAACGGCCAACGTGACCATCGGTGGCACCCAGGCGAAGGAGTTCATGGGTATTCCCAGCAAAGGCCTGCGGTTTGGCAGCGACCACGTGTTTGTGTTCACCTTCAATGACGCCGACCAGATTCAGAGCCTGACGATCAATTGGGACGCGGCCAGCTTTGCCCGACAGTTGGGTGCATAAGCGAACCATCAGCTGAGCGAGTTCACTGTTGGTTGTCTGACCAACAATGAACTCGCTGTCGTTCGTTACGAGGCAATCGCCAGCCAGATATTCCAGCCACCGAGCACAGCCGTGACCAGCACTACCAGCCCCATCGCCAGATTCTGACTGAGTGAATTGACGTGCTCGCCCAGCAACGCCCGGTCGTTGACGGCCCGAAACAGAAAAACCGTCACGAAGGGTAATAGAATGCCGTTGATCGCCTGCACGGCCACAATCACCGGAATGGGCGTGGCGTTGGCCAGCCCAAAACCGATGCCTGTAGCCAGTACCAGCGCCCAGATAAGTCGGAACGTAGGGGAGTTCCTGGGTACGTTCAGCAGGCTAGTCGCCGTGATGGCGGCGGCGAGCGGGGCGGTGAGCGACGACGCAAAACCCGCCGCAAACAGGCCAAAGGCAAACAACGTACCTGCCCACGTACCCAGCCGTTCAGCCAGCACCGTCGCCATGTGCGCGTAAGTGAAGTCGTTGGGAATCAGCAGGCCCGCCAGCAACAGCACGACCGAGATAATTCCGCCCAGCACCACCGCCACCCAGATGCCCAGTCGCATGTCGGCCAGTGATTGATTAGGCGATATGCTGGAGCCGAAAAAGAGATTGTAGGGCACGATGGTCGTGCCGATCAGCCCGTTGATGAGCAGCAATGAACCGCTGGGCATGGTCGGCACCACCAGCGCTTTGGTCAGGGCAAGGGGTGTGACGGGCGTACCAAACGCGACGTACACGAAAGCCCCGCCCATCGCGAACACGACCAGCCCCAGCATGTTGGCCAGCCCCTGCGTGGAGCCAATCCACAACAAGGCCGCGCAGCCAATGCCAACCACGACGGTCAGCGTGGGGGCCGGTAGCCCCGTCAGCAGCGATAGCCCGGCCACCGCGCCCAAGATGTTACCCGCCTGATAGGCCGCACAACCGAGGAAGATAGCCCCGAACAGGGCCCAGGCCACCCGCCGCCCCGTCGGTTCCGAATAACTTTGCCGGATCACCTGCCCCAGGTCGCGGCCCGTGGTGAGCGTGATGCGTGAGGCCGCCTCCTGCAACCAGACGGTTCCCAGCGTAGCGAAGGTCAGCACCCAGAGCAAATCCAGCCCATACCGCGACCCGGCTATGGCGCAGGCCGTTACCGAACCCGGCCCAATAAATGCCGCCGAAATAACCGACCAGAATAAAATGCTGCCGAGTCCGGCTCGTAGGGAAATTGCTTTCACAAAAGTGTAGTGTCGCTGTCTGACTGGGCAATATAACCTTCTTTCGGCAGTCACGCTGATGCCCCCTGATTGCCGGTAACTCAGTTGATTCGCCTATCAGTAAGACTGCGCGGCCGATCTGTCGGCTCCCGGACTACCTTATCTGTCTGGGCGTGGGGGTATGGGTTTCTATAAACATCAACCAGTGACTAACCAATGAAAGGCGTATCATGGATGCTACATTCGTACTTCAAAATAAGGGCAACAAGGCCGCCGTTACCGTTACGCTGCTGATTTCCTATTTCACTAAAGGGAAGGAAACCATTCAGGTCGACACACAGACGTTCGACCTGACTTTGCACCCAAACAGCGACGGGAACATCAGGGTTGATTTCGGGGAGGCGGGCCTTTCCGAACGTGAAGTGATGGTGCGGGTGCAGCATCCTGAAGGGGGGATCATCACACAGCAACAGTTTCGGCTTGGCGACATAGCGGGTAAACAGGAGCGAGTGGCGTTTGAACTCAACGAGGAGATAGACCCGGCTACACAACCCGAATTGCCTGCTGAGCCTGCCAGACCCGCCTTTGTTTATGGTCGGCTGCTCGATAAAGCAGGCATACAACGGCTGGAAGACGTGCAGCTCATTATCATGGTGCAGACCGAGGTCGACGGTCCGTTCGAACCGCTCACGTCGGTTCGAACGGAAGCGCAGGGCTACTTCGTGCTCGATTACCCGGCCGGAGTGTTCACCCAGGCGGCAGCGCAGGTAGGCCTTAACCTGAAGCACAACCCCATCCCCATCAAGCTCGACGAACAAACCCGGATCATAACCGACCCTGATGGCGACTCGACCGTAACGGAGCTGGTATTTCCACGCCGGGTCATACTAGTGGCCGAACTGGCTGAAACCCCGGCCCCTGACCCCGAAACCAACTGCGATTGCGGCTGCGAGGCGGGCCACTTTGAGCAGAAGCGGGTACTGGAAGAGTTTTCGTTTTACACGCTTGTACGTACTTCCGAACCTGCCATTAAAGGGTATGTCATCGAAGAGGAAACCGAGCTCACGCTGGCCGACATTCTGCGGCACTTGCCCTTCACGGTTTTTGACCTTATTGAGCCGCTCCGGGCCTTTCCGTTTATCGCCCGCGACTCACCCTTCAAAACCACCTCGCTGCGTGCGCGCAGCCGGGCCGCCGCTACTACCGACGATTTCCTGAAAACCATCGAGACCATCCGCATTCAGAAAGGCGTGCTGACCGATTTTCTGAAAGATGAAAAAACCATTACCAAAGACAACATTGGCAAATTGTTTACCCGCAACGAAATCAGCTCGTTTCAGACCATACTGACTGGCCCCCCGGCGGCGCCCCGACCCTTGGGCCGCGTTGAACTCGGTCCGGATACCAGCATCGATTGGGACGATGAACCCACTATCTATCAGGCTGTTGAAGTGGCACATGGGCATCTGTTGCATTTCAAGTCGGAGTGGATCGCCGACGGCTACTCGCTGGGTGACCTACTCTACAGCCTGCCCCTGGCTCCGGGCCAGAAAAAGCAACTCGTGGTATTCGACTGGGAACGGCGTGAGTCGGCAGCCAATAGCCAGAGCGTCGATGTGGAAGAAAGCCTGTCGAATTCGCTGACCCGCGACCGCGACATCCTCGAAATCGCCAGAGGGAGCGTCTCTGAGAACCTGCGGGGTAGCTCGCGGGCCTCAACGGGCGGTGCGTCGGGTGCGGTTGGCGGGGTGCTGGGCGGGCTGGTCTTCGGCGTGTCGGGTGGCTACAGCACGGCGAGTTCGCGGGCCTCGCAGGACAGTTTCCGGCAAGTCTCGTCTTCCGATCAGCAACGACTTAGTGACCGGCTCGTGCAGTCGGCCAATGCGGTGCGGAGTATGCGCTCGACGGTGATTCAGACGGTGGCGCAGGGAGAGCGGTTTGAAGTGTCGGCTGAGAGCGTGGCCAACTACAACCACTGTCATGCGCTCACTATTCAGTATTACGAAGTGCTACGGCATTTTAAAATCAGGCAGCGGTTTGCCGAGGCCCGCGAATGTTTGTTCGTACCATTGCTGATGAGTGCCTTCGACCTGAAAAAGACCCTCCGCTGGCGCGAAGCCCTCCGCACTGGTCTACTCGATCAGCGGCTCCGTACGGGTTTCGACGCGGGCGACCGGGTGGCGCACGAGTGGCAAGACAGCAATTTCCCGTCGGGTACGTATGCCTCTGAACCAATCCTGACGGCTGCGGGTGAGCTGAAAATGCGGTTAGCGCTGCAACGCCCGCTCGACGAAATCGTAGAGGTCGATGATACCGATCGGCCGCCCGTTTTTGCGGGTAGTGTCGGTTTCCCGCCCGTCTGGCACAAGAAAAAAGTGGGCCGGATTATCGTTGCTAATTGGAGTAAGCTGGAAAAAGTGATTGGTAACCCCGCCGAATTTTACGAGAACTACCTCCAGAACGTACCCGACAAAGATGCCGTATTCCATCAGATGCTGGGCGAACGCCTGGCCCGGCAATTTGTTGACTCCCTGCTGTTTACGGTGCAGGATGAGGCCGGGGTAAGCATTGGCTCGGTGCCGGTCGACGCCTCGGTATCGTCGCGCTATACGCGCAATGGGCTATTGTCGGTCACGTTGCGGATTACTGGACCAACGAACCTGCCCCGCGACCGATTTCACTACCTGCGTATCGGCATCGACTCCGCGAAAGACATACTGTCGGAAGGATCGTTTGCCACTGTGCAATCGGGGGCCATGCGCTACCGGACCCGGCATTTTACGTACGCCCTGTTTAACTACCCCCGCCTCAACGAAGACCTGACCGCCACGGATGGGGTTGCGCTGTACGCCGGTCCCACCGCCGACGAACTGAAAGACCCGCGCCGCGAAGACCTGGTGGTGGTAAACAAACTCATCGCGCACCTTAACGACAACCTGGAGTACTACCACAAACAAATTTGGATGAATATGTCGGAGCAGCGACGGTTTATGCTGCTCGATGGCATCTTTCTGAACGGGAAAGGCGAAGGCCGCAGCGTGGCTTCGCTGGTGCAGAACGAACTCCTTACCATCGTGGGCAACAGTCTGGTGTTTCCGGTGGCCCCTGGCCTGAACCTGAACCCCGATTTTGGGATGAAAGAGTCGCTGACGGACTTCTACATGACCGCCGCCGCCGACCCCATCAGTGTGAGTGTACCCACGAAGGGCGTGTTTGCCGAAGCCGTGATGGGCAAATGTAATTCGTGCGAGAAGATCGACGAGAGCCGGTTCTGGCGGTGGGAAGAGTCGCCCATCCCCGATAGCCCAACAGCCATCAACCCCATCAGCACCGATACCCGTCGCGCCGACCCCGGCTCGTTGCAGGCACAGGCGCTACCAAACTCGCTGGTAAGCATCCAGAACGTCCCCAACGCCCCCGACCCTACCGGGCTGGCTGCCACGATGGGCCTGTTGGGGCAGGCGGGTCTATTTAAAGACATTACGGGCCTGACGGGCAACCAGCAGAATGCGATGCAGACCCTTCAGACCACCATGGAAGCGGCCAAGGCAATAGCGCAGGAAGCGGCCAAACTCGACGTGCAAAAGACAATGGAACGTCGCCTCGACCGCACCATGAATGCCATCGATACCGACAAATCGCTGTCGCCCGAGCAGAAAGCTACCTTGAAAGAAAAAGCCCTGAACGCCTATATGGGTGGCGGGGCTACCGCCACGCCCAAACCCGAAGCAGCCAAGCCCACCCTGACCGACGTGGCCGTGCAGGCTGCTGGGCAGGGCAAAGCCGTGGAGGCTAAAAATTCGGATGCCAGCACAGGCAAAACCGAAGAAGTAAAAATTGGTAGCCAAGCAGATGGCCCCGCTGTTCAGAACGCCGAAGTGTGGGTAGACATCGATAAACTGAACCCTTCGCTCAAGCGGGCATTTTCGCCCGACGTACCCGATACAACCGGCATCACTGACGTAGAAGGCGTTGTTTACGATGCACCCGAAGGCGCCGTCTACGAGTGGAGCCTGGGCACGGCAGCACGGGGTAAGATCGAACACCCAGACCAACTGAAAACGCGCATTATGGCGGGCGAGCCGGGCATTACCACCCTCAGCCTCGACGTATTCGACAAGCAAAAGAAACTGCTCCGCCATACCACCACTCACCTCGGCGTACCGCAGTTCTTTGTGGTCGCTGATTCGTTTCATCAGTATGCCAACAGCGAAACCGGCGGACGCACCATCGCCAGCGCCGACACGTTCGATGCTACGCTGCGGCAACTCGGCTTGACTGCCGAGAAGAACCGTATTGTTGACAAATTGAAGCAGTATACCGAGTCGAGACTAATCCGAAAAACGGCCTCCGGTGCGCTCGAAGGGCATAACATTCGGCTGCTGTGGCGCATTGGGGCCCTCAACGATCCCCTGCCGTCACACCTGATCAACCCGAACAACGTACCTGCCCCCACCGACAGCGACGGGTATGCGAACTACATCAGTATCAATGGCTATCCGCAGACGGGTAGTATGCTGTTCGGCCTGACTGCCGTCAACCCCACCTCGCCCACGACGCCGGTTGGTCCGAAAAATTACAACGAACTGATGCTGATTTTCACGGGTATGTTTGAGTTGCTGACAATACCCACCGCTACCCCCACCGACCCCGTCAGTCAAGACATTCACGATAAGCTGACCAAACTGCTGCAAGCCTTCGCGGCCGCCCCGGCCAACCAGACCCTGAAAGACCTGGTGATCGATGTGTTTGCGCGTTTCTACGCCGACGTGATGTGCCATGAGATCTACCACTCGCTCATTTATCACAAGGCCAACGCCCAGCTAGAGGTGATTGACGCCGGCTACGACACACAGGGACATACGCTGCCACCCACGAAAGACATTATGAATAAAGACCGAGATTTCCTGCAACGTACCGGCATTGACGTGACCGACATGGCGGCGTTCCCCGCCCCCGGTTCAATGACAATCCATCCCTTTGCCAACCATTCGGTGCTCAGCCCCGACAACGCCGCCCGCATCGATGTGTTCTTCCCGATTCCGCCAACGTACCCGTTCGCCTAAACGCAAAAGCTAACGAAGCGCGGCATTATCAAAACTGGCACGCCTTTTCGTCCGATTCGACGTAATACGATTTGTAGTTTTTGGCTTTGCGGTTCATGCAGCCCTTCAGGTTCAACAGCTTGATGTTGCGGAAGTCGATCGGGTGGCTTTCGGCTTGTAAAGCAATGTAGCCTTCTTTCAGCGGCTTGCCGGCCCGTTGCCGCCAATAGTCGGCGTTGGCAACGCCCGATTGTTCGAAGTCATTGTCCTTGCTGATGAAGACCGCATCGGTAACGGGATGTTCGTAGGCCAGCACCGTTTTGCCGTCGATGCGGTGTTCGATGAGCGAATCGCCCAGCACCAGTACTTCAACCGTTACCCATTGATCGCCATCGTAGGTTTTGGAGGTCGATTCAATGCAGTGGAGCGGGTTCACCTGCCCTTTCTGCTTCACCAACGTACCTGGCGAACACAAGTTGGCCGTGGGGCGGGGTTTGCCGTTGCTCAGGCCACCCAGCGTCTGTACCTCCAGCGATACAGGAAAATCCTGCTTCAGCCCCACGCTCTGCGCCGACTGCGAGTGGAACATCACGCCGCTGTTGCGCACGTTCCAGCTGGCGCCGCCCGGTGTCTGATTGCCCGTGAAGCGATAGTCGAACCGCAGTTTATAGTGCGAAAAGGGCTGTTTATAATACATATGCCCAAACCGCCCGTCGAACCGTTCGTACTGATCGTAGGCAATCCGGATCATGTCGTTTTCGACGCGGAAGGTGTTACCGAAATTCTCGCCCAGCGGATAGCCGGTGATTTTGATGTCCCAGTTGCTGAGGTCTTTGCCGTTGAAAAGCGATTGCCAGTCTTCGCGCTGGGCGTTTTGCTTGGCGAGGCGCTGGGCGGGCGTTTGGTAGGCGAGTAACGTCAGAAGAAGGTAAAGGAAAGGTTTCATACCTGAGATGGTTTCGTCTAGCGTATCCCCAGCAACCAGTGCCGGTTGAGGATACGGCAAGATAAGACAAAAACGTGGCCTCTATACCGGCCTGGCTTACTCGTGTATTGGCCCTAGGTGTGTTGCTCCCCGTTTGGGGCGGGCCAGGAGCATCGGGAAACCGGCTGCCGTAAGTCGGGGCTGGTTTAGCCTCACCGTAAGGTTGACTGGGGCCTGCGGCCGTGGCTATTTCTTAGGGGTATTGTCGAATTAGAGCCTACTTTGACCAGCCAGGTAGTCGCGGGCCCAATGGCCCCAACTGAAACCGAAATGAGCCTATCGAGTTAGTCAGTTGCCGGGTGTGATGCCAGCCCGACAAATGATTACTTTTGTTTACTATGCAGCCCGAACTGACCTTAGCCCGGCCCCCCCGGCACTTTCTGCCCGACTCTTACGAACTAACCGACTGGGCCCACGTACAACCCTTCTACGACGACCTCCTTCAGCGCCCCATTAACTCCGCCGACGACCTGCGCCGCTGGTTTGCCGACCGCAGCGAACTGGAATCGTATCTGTCGGAAAATTTCGCCTGGCGCTATATCCGCATGACCTGCGATACGGCCAGTGAGGCACTCGTTTCTCAGTTGAATTTCTTCATCGAGACCATTCAGCCGCCGATGAGCACGCTGGGCAATGAACTGGACCAGAAAGCGCTGGCCAGTCCCTACCTCGATCAGCTCGACGACGAAGCGCACGCCGTGATGGTACGGGGCATGAAGCAGGCCAACGCCATCTTTCGGGAAGAAAACATTCCGCTCCAAACCGAGATGCAGACCGAAGAGCGCAAGTACAGCGCGCTCAACGGCGCCATGACGGTTGTCATGGAGATCGATGGCATTCGGGAAGAAGTCACATTGCAGAAAGCGACTGATTTTCTGCAAAGCACGGATCGGAGCGTGCGCGAAAACGCCTGGTTTCTGATTCAGGAGCGGCGCTTCCGGGACCACGAAACCCTCGACGCACTCTATGATACCCTCGTTTCGCTGCGGCATCAGATTGCCCTGAACGCCGGGTTTGACAACTACCGCGACTACGCCTTTGCTGCCCTGGGCCGGTTTGACTATACCCCCGCCGATTGCTTCACCTTTCATCAGTCGGTAGCCGAGGCTGTGGTGCCGCTGTTGACCGAGCAGGCGGTCGAGCGCAAAGCCAAACTCCAACGCCTCGACCCCACGCTGGATGGGCTGCGGCCGTGGGATAGCAAGGTCGACCCCGACGGACACGCCCCGCTGGTGCCGTTTGCGACCGGCGCCGATCTGGTCGACAAAACCATCCGCTGTTTCGATCACCTCGACCCCAGCGGCGAGCTGGGCGGCTACCTGCGCGTGATGCGGCAAATGGGCCACCTCGATCTTGAATCGCGGAAGGGCAAAGCGCCGGGCGGCTATAATTACCCCCTCGAAGAAATCGGGGTACCGTTCATCTTCATGAATGCTACGTCCAGCCTGCGCGACCTCGTTACGATGGTGCACGAAGGGGGCCACGCTGTGCACTCGTTCCTGACCCGCGAACTGCCCCTGAAAGCCTTCCGTAACCCGCCGATGGAGGTGGCTGAGCTGGCCTCGATGGCGATGGAACTGATCTCGATGGATCACTGGGACGTGTTCTTTACTAATCCCGATGACCTGCGTCGCGCCCGCCTGCAACACCTGGAATCCATTGTGGAAACGCTGCCCTGGGTCGCCACCATCGACAAATTCCAGCATTGGGTTTATGAACATCCCGCCCACACCCACGCCGAACGCCGCGCGGCCTGGGTACGTATCTTCGACGAGTTTGCCGATGCCCAAACCGACTGGAGCGGGCTGGAGCACTACAAAGAATACATCTGGCAGAAGCAGTTGCATCTCTACGAAGTGCCGTTCTACTACATCGAGTACGGCATTGCGCAGCTGGGGGCCATTGGGGTCTGGCGCAACTACCGGCGCGATGCGCAGACGGGTTTACGGGGCTACAAAGATGCCCTCAAGCTGGGGTATCAGGCGCCGATCGGCGCTATCTACGCGGCCGCCAACGTCCCGTTCGACTTTTCGAAAGAGCACATCGGTGAGCTGATGGCCTTTTTGCAGGAAGAGATTGCGCGGTTGAAGGGTTAGTGAAGATGAACTTGGTACATAGTATGGGGGTAAGTAATGTATTATGTAATCGAATGACGTGGTGTAATTGAGAAATTTATTAATTAAATTATGTTTATTGATTCAGAAACTTTGCATAAGTAATTGCCGTACGCTCAATAGTTACACCAAAAAGGCCCTAAGAAGTATTGACTTCTTAGGGCCTTTTGGTGTATTTACCTACCATTTATTAACACATCTACACATATGAGTAAGGCAATTGGTTCAATGAAGCTACTTATCCTCGCTATCCTATTAATTGCATTTGGTTGTCAACCAAACGAAATTGATTCGGTAAGCGAGTCTGACGTGGGTACGCTAACTATAACCTCAGCCAAAAAATGGTTCGATGCTAATTACGTCGAATCAGGCCTGACAATCAATGGTCGGCAGGCCGGCGTTGGCAACACCCGTAAAGAACTCAAAAAACAAACGCGGTGGAACGACGCCTACACCGTACCAACGGCGATGGGCGATGCCGTAGTGGTGCCATTGACATGGGAGCAAAACTTGCTACCTCGTTTTCGGAAGGGAGGAGGTAGTACCGGAACGTTGTCAAAAGAAGACAGTCGACTGGGCCTCGATCACCTCAGCTATGCGATGATCTACAAAGACAAAAAGAAGAAGGAGACACTTGAACTGGTCACGGCAGTGCCGGATGCTGAATGGGCCAACAAGCCGACTACCGCTTTTTCAGGCATTACCTTCGTCGAAGACTGGAAAGGGAATTTCCTACGAGGCTACGAATACAAAGCGGGCAAAGTGGTGGGTGAGATCAGCCCGACAAGCAACGGCAAAAAGAACGGACGGCTTTGTTTCTCGCAAGTTGAACTTATTGTTGTTCAACGGGTCTGCACCAAGCAAAATGGCGTACTGACTGACTGTTACATCACTACCCATTCGGATGGTTATGAAACCGTCGCTACTGACTGCGGCGGCTCTACGGAATATACAGGACCAACGACAGTCAATGAAACGCCCACCACTATTGAATACCTCACGCCGATATTAAAAGTAGTTTCGATAAATGTTAAAACTCTTGCAAGCAATGTGGTCAAGATTATTATTGACCGATTGAATGATCCTTGTAAAAAAGAAGTATTAAATGAAATCATTGGTAATGCCGGGTGTTCAGATGATAAACTTGGAGCCGTCATCAATAAAATAATAAGTGACTTAAACGGAGGGTCAATTAATAATAGCATGCTCGAAATAACGGTTGGCGAAAAAGATTTAGGAGGAACAAGAGTGGGACAATACGAACCGACTTCCGGCATTAGTGGAACACTCTGGTTAAGTACCCCAAACCTTGCTGAGGCCGGTCGTGAGTATATTGCTGCTGTACTGATACACGAGTTCGTGCACGCTTACATGTCAACTTTTCTGATTAATGGGCAGATTGATGACATTAGCAGTCCGAAAGTTCAGCATGAAACGATGGTCAAATACGTTAGTGCTATGACAGATTACCTGGAAGCACGATACAATGTTCCGCTCAGTGCCGCAAGGGCAATCGTTTGGAGCGGTTTACAAGGTTCAAAATATTGGACAGGAGAAAATGGACAAAATCCCCTATTTACGGAAGATCAAAAAAGAGAAATCCTTACCATCAGTGAGGCTTGGAGAACCGGCAAGGCAGGTCGATACAAATGTCCTAGAGAATAAATTTTTTTATCTGTTCATACTTATATTTTTTCTCCAGACGACAGCTTATTGCCAGCAAGTCAATGTGGAAAAAAAACATAAGATAGACAGCATCACACAGCTATCCTTCTCGGCTATTCACCCTCGTGGAATTACAAAAATGACAATGCCACCAAGTGAGTTTATGATTGAAGGCTTTATAGACGCCCGTGAGCACGTATCCCAAGACTTTCCGGATTGTTTTTTTGGCGTTGATTGGGTGAGTTTTCGACTAACGGCACCTAACAAAGTTGACAGTATCCGAATAACGGGCGATTATTTACCAGAGTACCTGACTGATTTTTTCGAGTCTCGTGTATTAGCAAGCCAACCCTATTGGCGGTATGTTGATCATACCAACAGAGGCCCAATCACTATACGAATGCCTGTTTTTATACTGAACGAAACCGAGAAGTGCGTCGATGGTGCCCCGAAAGAATTACTGGCTTTACGGGCGGCAGTTATCCGTTTATATAAAAAGGCATCGCTGCGTATACCTAATTTGGAGGCTGTTCAGGAAAGCAAAAACGTTGTCATGCTTGGGCAGCTTTGTCTTTGCCCTATCTATTAATCAAGACTCACTGTCCGCAATAGTCAGCTACTGCTTTAGCGCAGTAGCTGACTTCGTTATTAGCGTCCCCTTCTTTCGATTTATCCAAACGGCACATTGGTGAGTCGATGGCGTTCTCGCAGCAGGAGATTGCAGCCTTGACATAAATCGTGTAATCAATTGATATTGGCTTGAAAATTCCTACATCACCGGCATGCAGCTTTACTACGTTTACAGACGTGTAGGTAAGCGGACGCGGAATAGCGTAGTCTATGTAAGTGCCCGCAGCAGTAAGGCAATTTGTCTCTTCCTGCTACTTATCTGGGCTACTCAATTGAGTTTTTGCCAGACGGTTGTCGAGAAAAGTACGATTCAGCTTTCCTTTTCTGCGCCTCAACCGAAAGCAACAGGGGTGGCCCCACCAATGCCACCGAGCGATTTCATCGTTCGCGATTTATTGGATGCTATGAAAGCAGCAAACCAAGATTTACCCTACTGCTTTAACGCTATCGACTGGGTAAGCTTTCGACTCACGGCTCCCAATACAATTGACAGCATCCGTGTATCGGGGGAATTTCTACCCAACTACCTGACTGACTTTTTCGAGTCGCGGGTGCTAGCAAGTCAGCCTTATTGGCAGTATATTACTCAGAATACGCGTAAGTCGATCAGAATCAGGCTTCCGGTTTCTTTTTCTAACTACTGCCTGGATAGTCGTGAACCGAAACCTTCGCAACAATATCTAGACGATATGAAAAAGGTCGATTCAGTCAGCAGCCAACCGAGGCGGTTTGTGCGCGGCTTGAAAGCCATGCAGGAAAGCGAGAGTGAAGTCATGCTTTGGCCTATTTATTTTCACAGAGTAAAATAGTTTACTAACTCGTGAATGATTGGCGAGCAACCAGAAGAGCCTCGTTATGTTTTTAGCATAACGAGGCTCTTCTGGTTGCTCGCGTTTGCGTTGGTAATTCCTACTACTAGTGTGTATCTGAGCAGTAACCAGCTTAGGCCGCCAACGTCCCGTTCGACTTTTCGAAAGCGCATATCGGTGAGCTGATGGCCTTTTTGCAGGAAGAGATTGCGCGGTTGAAAGCATAAGCGAGTCGATCAGGTGGGGGTAGCCAATGGCACAAATCGAGGGAGAGCTTCGCCGCTAGGCCGAGGTGACAAAAACGCCCGTTAGCTGAATTTCGAAGCCAATAGCACCCGAAGGTTCGCTAACTTCTATGTTACTTTGCCTTGATTTAAAGGCGAATGTATGAGCGAACTGTTTACGGAAGTGCAGCGTCCTGCGGCTCGGCGGGTGCAGGAGTGGAAATGGCTGGTGTGGTTGCTCATTGGGGTGCCGGTGGTTGCCTTCTTCGGGTTTTTCTGGTTTCAGGCCGTCAATGTACCCTATCAGGACGATTTCGACGGCCTGCTCGAACCCGCCATCGCCTTCAGCAAACCCAACCTGACGATCGGCGATATCTGGACAGCCTACGCCACGCAGGACGACGAGCGCCGGATCATCACCAACCGGATGGCGGTTCATGCCCAGTACCTGCTTACGGGGGAGTTTAACTTTCGCACGCACATACTGGCTGGCTCGCTGGTACTGCTGCTGGCGCTGGGCATCTTCTGGGTGTGGTTCAGGCGGAGTGGCTGGTCGCGCTGGCTGTTTGTGCCGGTCCCGTTTATTTTGTTCCATCCGCAATATTTCGACGCTATTCTGTGGCCGATCATCCCGTTTCAGCACGTGGCGGTCTACATCTGGGCGTTATTGGCGATCTGGCTCCTTAGCCGCGATACCCGCCGAACGTTTGGATGGGCGATCGTAGCGGCGGTTGTTGCGCTGCTCTCCGACGTGACGGGCCTGTTACCATTTGTCGTGGGGGCGATGCTGCTGGTTATTCAGCAGCGCTGGCGGCGGCTGGCGGTGTGGATTGCCGTAACGGCCCTTTCGCTGGGTACGTATTTTCATAATTTCGAAGTGCCCGGCTACCGGCCGTCGTTTGCCGACAACATCAAACTGCCGGGCACAATGGTGCAGCTCTGGCTGTCGATGCAGGGCCTGTGGGTCGATGCCGTTCCCCGCCTGTCATTCTCGATTCGTCTGGCGCTAACGATCGTCGTGGGGCTGGCTGTGGTTGGCTTATGGGTAAGCACCTTCTGGAAAAGTGCGGCGCTGTACCTCAAAAATCGGCAGGTGCCCAACAAACAGGCCCTGTTTCTGTATGGCGGTGTGCTGCTGTTCCTGGGTGTGTTCACGCTTTTTGCAACGGGGCGTACCGTCGAGGGGGTGCAGGCGGCGTTTATCACACGCTACCGGTTTATGCACATGGCCTGGCTGGTGCTGCTCTACCTGCTGCTGCTGTTCCGGTTGCCCGACCGGCTCCGCAATCAGTCGTGGTTGGCGGGCCTGGCGGTTGGGGGCAGCATCCTCTACAGCCTGACCATGTGGTTTCAGTACGCTTCTGAAGCCCGGCTGTTCCGGCAGGCCCTGCTCGCCGATTTGCACAGCTGGCAGCATCACCGCATCCTGCCATCGACCCCCATCTATTTTTTGCACAAAAAGGTAGTCGACGACTGGATGGAGCAAGCCGAAGCCAAACGCATCTTCCGCTACGAGAACCCACAGCTCGAAGCATTGGCGCAGGCACCGGTGGCGGGGAAAGCCGATATACAACTAATCGAAAACGACGAGCGCCTTGGGGTTAATCTGATCAACATGCCGCAACCCGGCTTTTCGCCCCTCGCCGACGTATATGTGCTGATCAACGAGAAGAATGCTGCCTACGATGGAAGTCAAACACCGCTCATTTTTCCAACGGTTTCTACGCGTTCGTCGGTGTTTGGCTGGCTGCGGTCTGGCCGACTGCTCAGCACACCGTATATGGCGCAAACCATCCTGAAACAATACCTCACCGACCCAAACCCGACCATCGAAATCGGTGTTGTTGATGGTGAGCGGGTTGTTCGGTATGAGACAGGGCAAAACCCAACTTTATCACTACCTTTGCCGAAAAATTAGGCCATAATCATTTCGCTATGAAACGCGTCGCGTATATGGGTGTGTTTGCGCTGGCTAGCCTCTCGCTGGCTTCGTGCGACTACCAGAAAAACAATACCATCCGGCAGGAAGACTTCCGTAAGAACGATGTCAGCGCTGATTACAAAGCCGGTGATCCTGAAGTGTATGGTCGGGGTAAGGATTCGGCCGCCGTTCAATCGACGTATAAATACACGCCCAATCCAGAACTGGATCAACGCACGCAGAAAATCCGGGAGAAGCTGTTCGGCAACGGCAGCATCAATCAGGGAGCATAACGGTTGACGGTCAAGGTCTAAAAGTTCAAGGTGTAAGGTTTATTGGCTAAAGTTGCGTTGCTAACGTACCCGACGAGCATCCGCAATGTAACTTTAGCCAATAAACCTTACACCTTGAACTTTTTTCGTATGAGCTTTCTACGATCGCTTTTTGGTCCCAGCAAACAGGAAATCTGGCAGCAACTTGCCCACGAACTGAATGCCCGATATACCGACGGAGGTCTTTGGCATAAAAGCTTCGTCGATGCGTCGGTGGGCGAGTGGACCGTCAGGCTGGATACCTACACCGTGTCGACGGGGAAATCGAGTATTACCTATACCCGGATGCGGGCGCCATACATCAACAAAGACGGCTTCCAATTTAAGATTTACCGGAAAGGGCTCTTTAGCGATATGGGCAAATTCGTCGGGATGCAGGACATCGAGATTGGTCATCCGCAGTTCGACGAGGATTTTATCCTTCAGGGAAATAACGAGACCAAAGTCCGTCAGTTGCTGACCAATAGCACCATCCGTCAGTTGTTCGACGTGCAACCCACCATCAGTCTGGAGGTGAAGGATGACGACGGCTGGTTAAAGCCGCGCTTTCCGGAGGGTGTCGACCAACTGTATTTTCAGGTCACCGGTATTATCAAAGATGTCGACCGGTTGAAAGCGCTGTATGATCTCTTCGCGGAAGTCCTTCATGAGCTGACGCGCATCGGCTCAGCCTACGAAAGTGACCCGCAGGCTGAGTTACGATAAAACGCTCACAGGCTGGTAGGGTCAGTTAGCACACGGTGCCAAGCAGTATAACTTTTTTGTGTTACTTTGCCTCAGCGAATTGTAGGTCCATTTAGGACTTTTTAGATAACATATATTGACAGACAAGCCATTGACGCTATGAATATTGCACTTGTTACAGGCTCAGCAGGCCTCATCGGGAGTGAATCTGTTGCCTTTTTTTCAGATAAGTTTGATCTGGTTGTTGGCATCGACAACAACATGCGGCAGTATTTCTTTGGTGCCGACGGCTCGACCGAGTGGAACCGTAACCGACTGGAAGAGGCTTACTCCAACTACGCCCACCGCCCCGCCGACATCCGCGAGGTGTCGCAACTGGAGCCGATTTTCCAGGAGTTTGGTGCCGATATTAAACTGATTGTGCACACCGCCGCGCAGCCCAGCCACGATTGGGCCGCCCGCGAGCCCTTCACCGATTTCTCGGTAAACGCCAACGGAACGCTCAACCTGCTGGAGATGACGCGGCAGCATTGCCCTGAAGCGGTGTTTATCTTCACCTCGACCAACAAAGTATACGGCGACAACCCGAACTTCCTGCCGCTGGTTGAGACCGAAACGCGCTGGGAGATCGATCAGAACCACCCTTACTTCGAGAACGGGATCGATGAGTTCATGAGCATCGACCACACCAAGCACTCGCTGTTTGGCGCTTCGAAAGTAGCGGCCGACGTACTGGTGCAGGAATATGGCCGGTATTTTGGCATTAAAACGGCCATTTTCCGGGGCGGTTGCCTCACCGGCCCCAACCACTCAGGCGCGCAGCTGCACGGCTTCCTGTCGTATCTGATGAAGTGTGCTATCACTGGCAATCAATACACGATTTTCGGCTACAAAGGCAAGCAGGTACGTGATAATATCCACAGCTACGACCTGGTGAACATGTTCTGGCATTTCTACCAGGACCCGCGCCCCGGCGAGGTCTATAACGCGGGTGGGGGTCGTTATGCCAACTGCTCGATGCTGGAAGGCATTGCCCTCTGCGAAGAGATTTCGGGCAACAAGATGAACTACACCTACTCGGAAACAAACCGCATTGGTGATCACATCTGGTACATTTCGGATCTGTCGAAGTTCAAGGCGCACTACCCCGGCTGGAACTGGACCTTCGATCTGAAGCAGACACTTGTTCAAATCCACGACAGCATGGCGGCCCGCCTTGGGCAACACGCATAAACCAGTTTGGCGTTTGTCGTTTAGGGGTTGTTGCAGCGTCAGTGCCGAGCCAGGTACGTTGGCTGCGTGACACGCCTTGAACGACAAGCGCCAAATTTCATTCTATGACTTGGAGTAAGAAAGGGCTGGTGTTCAAGCCCGAGGGAACGCTACCGTTTAGCCAAACGCACGCTCAGGTTCCATTTGGTTTTCCGCTGCCCGATACCAACCGGCTGCGTGTCTATTTTGCCACGCGCGATGCGCAACGCCAATCGGCCACCACATTCGTAGAACTGGATGCCAATGATTTGTCGAACGTGCTCTACGTGCACGATAAACCTTGTATTCGGCACGGCGAAGTCGGTACGTTCGACGAGACGGGGGTTATGCCTTCGTGGTTCCTGAACGTTCCTGGAGCTGATGGAACGAACGAAATCTGGCTCTATTATACGGGCTGGAATAAAAGCGAAACCGCCCATTACCGCCTTGGTATTGGGCTGGCCATCAGCCGCGATGGTGGCCTCACGTTTGAGCGGGCCTACACGGGCCCATTGCTCGACCGGTACATCTTCGATCAGGTGTGGGTCGCGCAGCCGTGCGTCATGCGCGAGCCGCAACCCGACGGCACTGTACGCTGGCGGATGTGGTACCTGTCGTGCACCAAAATTGAGCTCATCGACGGCCATCCCGAGCCATTCTACGACGTGAAATACGCCGAATCGGCCGACGGGATCCACTGGAACCGTACCGGGCAGGTATGCGTGGGCTACGACGAATTTACCGACGCCATTGGCCGCCCGACCGTGTTCAAGGAAGGCGATCTGTACAAGATGTATTTCTCGTATCGGTCGGCCACGCACTACCGCACCGACGTGGAGCGTAGCTACCGGATCGGCTACGCTGAATCGACGGACGGTATCAACTGGACGCGCCGCGACGAGCTGGCTGGCATCGAACGGTCGACGGACGGCTGGGATGCCCAGATGATGGATTATTGCCACATTATTGAACACCAAAACCGCTGGACGATGTTCTACAACGGTAACGGCTTTGGTGCATCGGGTTTTGGCTACGCCATTCGGGAAGACTAACTTGCTTTTGGAATCATAATTGCCGAATTATGAGGTAGATCATAGACGGTATTGATCCAGAACAGCGCGGCCCCGGCCCCGGCGGTATGTACTTCGTGTCGTGGCAACAGGCCACCAGTCAACTCATCTACAGATTACTATGCTTACTTCTGCGCAGATAGAACAGTATAAAGAGCAGGGCTTCCTGCTGTTGAAAGGCGTTTTGCCGAAAGAAGTCATTGAACCGATTTATCGGGAGGCGCGCGCCATCTTCGCCAAGCAAATTGAGCGGGTATTGGGCCAGAAAGTCGACATCGACGATCGCGATGCCTTCGAGGCCGCCATGTTCGCCTTTTTCGAAGCTGATTTCAATGCCTTTTCGAGCACCGGCAAAACCGTACAGCACACCATCGCCCTGCACAAGCTGGGCGTGAGCGACGAGATCATCGACGCCATCAAAGCGCTGGGCCTTACCGAGCCGGTGATTGCCGTTCGGCCATCGATGCAGTTTAACAGCCGCTTTCTGTCGAAAGATGGAAATACCTACTGGCGGCTGGGCGCGCATCAGGACTGGCGCAACGGGCAGGGTTCACTCGATAGCGTAGTGGTGTGGTTCCCAATGGTGCCGGCTGGTGAGGAAATCGGTGCGTTGCAGGTCATTCCCGGCAGCCACCGCGACGGGCTGATGCAGGCCGACGCTGCTGGCTACGCCGGAGTAATTGGCGAAGAGATCGACGATAGCCGCTACGTGCAGACCGAATACGAGGTGGGCGATATGCTCTTCTTCTCGGCGCTGCTGGTCCACCGTTCGGGCAACAACGTAACGCGCAACATCCGTTGGTCGGTACAGCTTCGGTACAACAACCTGGCCGAGCCGACCTTCATCGAACGCGGCTACCCCATGCCGTACATCTACCGCCCGCAGGACGAACTCATTACCCCCGATTTCCCGACATCCGAGCAGATTCGGGAGGTGTACGCTTAAAATAAGTCCGGAGTACTTAGTCCGAAGTCTGGAAAGTCGTTGTGGTGTTGCTTACACATTGAGCTCACTAAACTGACTTTCCAGACTTTGGACTAATCACTTTGGACTCCAAGTATGAAAGTCAGCGTTTGTATCGCCACGTATAATCAGGAGAAGTTTATTGGTCAGGCTATTGAGAGTGCCCTGGCGCAGCAGGTAAACTTCCCTATGGAAATTCTGGTTGGCGACGATTTTTCGACCGACAATACCCGGGCCATCGTTCAGACCTACATCGATCGGTATCCCGATCTGGTCAAGCCCGTGTTTCATCCGCGGAATCTGGGGCAGAATGGCCTGTTCAACGCGATGGAGACCTTCAAACTGGCCAAGGGAACGTACCTGGCTTCATTTGATGGCGACGATTACTGGACCGACCCGCTGAAGCTACAGAAACAGGTCGATTTCCTAGACGCTCATCCCGACTTTGTTGCCTGCTACCACAACGCCCTCATCACCTACGAAGACGGGTCGCCCAGCCACATTCTCAACCCGCCCGATCAGCCAGCCGTATCGACGCTCGATGACCTGATCGGTGAGGATGAAATCTGGTTCATGGCGACGTCGAGCGTGCTGTTTCGCAATGTACTGCATACGTACCCAGCCTGGTTCATGCGCTCGGTGAGCGGCGACATTCCGCGCTATATTCTGCTGGCCAAACACGGCAAAATCGGTTACCTGCCCGATGTGATGTCGGTGTATCGGAAAAATCAGGGAGGCACCAGCTTTACTGATAAGTACCACGATGCCGGGTTTCTGCGCAACCGCATCGACATGTATGAGGGCATCAATCAGGAACTGGACTACCGCTACGACCGCAAGCTGAAACGGAACATCGCCCGGTATTACAAGATGATGCTTGAAAGCGAGCAATACCGCAATCGCTATTACCCGCGTAACCTGCTGGCAGCGAAATACCTGTGGTTGGGTCGCCCCGATGCGGCCGAACGCAAACTGATTCTGCAGCAATACATCATTCCGCCGCCGCTGATGCGTCTTTACAGCCGCGTTGCCATCGGGCTGGGAAACAAACTGCGCTCGTAGCAGACGCTGCCAACGACCCTGTCTAAACGGTAACAAAAAGCCCCCGGCCAATACTTGGCGGGCTTTTTGTTACGCTATGCAGCAGGCTTATTTGCCTTGCGAGCCGCTCGACAGCAGGTTGAAGAACTGATCGAGTTTGGGCGTCAGGATGATCTCGGTGCGGCGGTTTACGCGACGGCCTTCCGCTGAAGCATTGTCGTCTTTCGGGATAAACTCGCCCCGGCCACCAGCCGTCAGGCGCGTGGGGCTAACCCCAAATTTGGTTTGCAGCAACCGCGACACGGCCGTAGCCCGCAGTACGCTCAGGTCCCAGTTGTCTTTCAGCACACCCGATGTAAACGGAACGTTGTCGGTATGGCCTTCCACCAGGATATCGAGTTCGTTATGGTCGTTTACCACTTTGGCTACCTTCGCCAGTACGGCTTCGGCCTGCGGGTTGACGTCAAACTTACCCGTGTTGAACAGCAGTTTGTCGGAAATCGAAACGTATACGACGCCTTTCTTCACTTCTACCTGCACGTCCTGATCGTTGATGTCGGCCAGTGAGCGTTTCAGGTTCATCACCAGCGCCAGGTTGAGCGAGTCTTTGCTCCGAATCTGGCTGTTGATGTTGTTGACGTACCGGGTTTGCTCGTTGAGGGTTTCGAGCGATTTCTTGATACTTTCGGCACCTTGCTTGCTCACCACCGAGAGGTCGCTCATGCGGTCGAGCAGGTTGGTGTTGGTTTTCTTGAGGTAATCGATCTGGCTTTGCAGATCGCCCATCTGACTGGTCTTGGTAGCCAGTTCAGCATCTCTGTTCTTGATAGTTGCCTGGAGGTCAGCGGTGCGTTTCTCGCAGTTGTTTAAGTCGGCCACAGTTTTCTCGTGGGCGGCTTGGAGGTTAATCAGTTCAGCTTTGCGCTTCTTGCTGGCCGCGCAGGATGAGAGCATTGCCAACCCTGCACAAACGATCAATACATTCTTCATGAATAAATAAAAAAGTGTTGAGATTCCCTCTCACTGTTAGTTGAGGTAGGCACCGCATCGGAGAAATGGCCCTTACTACTGCCAAAAACAAAAAACAGAGCTAATTCTCCCATTACGGAATCACAAAATTAGCATTATTTCGGGAAATGCCGGTAGGTGCTTAAAAATCAATGGTCTACAGGCTGTTAGGCGGTTGGCATAGCCTGTGCCGATAGTTGTCATTACTAACTAATTTGTTAGTATACTACTGTCAACCCTGGAAATTTATTCGTATCTTTCTAATACGATGTTTGGATTATTTCGACGTAAGCAACCCGCCGCAGCGCCCATCGGTTTTAGTCTTATGCGTGAACAAGTGCATCCTTTACCGGCTCACCTAACGAGCTTACTGAACGCGGACGAGTACAACGAAATTTTGCAGTTGACCATCGAACAGATCAGTTTGAAGGGCAATGTGGAGTCGATAGCGGCGGATGGCGTCATTACGATTCAATTCGATAAGCAGAAAGGGCCAACCCGGTTCTACATGGATAACCTGCTTCGAAAATGCAAGGCAACCGACCGCGATGACTGGCCCGCTCTGATTGCCGGGCACGTGAAAGTCCTGCCGATCAACAGCGCGGCAATCACGTACATCTACAAAGACTTTGAGTTTGCCGCACCCCTGCTAAAGGTGCAGGTGAAGCCGTCGGGTTTTGCCAAAGACATCATGCAGGACTGTGTGTATCGGGAAGACTTTCCAGGTACGTTCACGTTTCTGGTCATTGACTTTGAAGAAGCGCTCCATTACGTGCGCCGCAGTGAAATCGGCGATTGGGCCGTCTCGGACACGTACCTGTTTGATACGGCGCTGGACAACGTAGCGCGCGAGGAGCTAAACCTGACCGCCTACGAACTGGCCAATACGCTCACGGTCTTCAGCCTGTTTCATAACGACTTTGCTGCCGCGGCGGCAGTCGAGCTGACCCGCAACGCCGAAGATGTGGTGGGGGCTTACGGGGCTGTGGTGAGCATTCCGGCCAAAGGCACGGTGTTTATTCACCCCATCGAGGCCGACACGGTGATGGAATACATCGTGGCGTCGCACGAGATGATCCACGATTTTTACACGCAGGAGGTGTATTCTGTCACGGAAACGTATTACTGGTTCTACGAAGGCCGTTACGAACGGTTTCCGTTGCGGGTTGAAGGGAGCAGCGCCTACCTGTCCTATCCGCCCGGACTGATTCGGTTGCTGGAAACCGACTGATATGAAAAGGCCGCCATACCAAGATGTACGGCGGCCTTTTTTGGGTTTGCCAAGCGGAGGCTGACGCTTACAGCTCGCGAATGCGCATGTTGCGGTACCACACCTTTTCTTTCGGGCTGTGGCACTGAAGGGCAATATGCCCTTTGGCGTGCGGCGTTGCGTAGGGCCACTTCGCAAATTTGCTCTTCGCAAGGTGGGCCTTCCAGTCGTCGCTGCCGTAGTGGTACTCTACTACTTTTTTGCCGTTCAGGTAATGCTCAACGTGATCGTTGTTCACCACGATCCGGCCTTTGTTCCACTCACCGATGGGTTTGATGAGGTTTAGGTTGTTGGGCTCGTACATATCGTAGGCTGCGCCGGTGAGCTGGCTTTTGGCCAGTTCGATCTTCTTACCATCCTGATCGCGCCAGTCGAAACCTTTGTCGTCGATCACCTGATACTCGGGGCCCGACATATAGGTGGTGGCGATATCGGGGCGGTCGTCTACTTTATAAATGACGCCGCTGTTGCTGCCTTTCGGGAGCTTGAATTCAAATTCCAGATCGAAATTTTCGTAGGCTTTATCGGTAACGAGGTCACCGCCTGTGCCGTCAGGCGTCACGGCGCCGTCTTCAACGGACCAGCCTACAACACCCGTTTTGTGGTAGCTATGCCAGCCCGTAATGGATTTACCCTCAAACAGGTTAACCCATTTGTCTTTCTGGCCGAAACTCATCAGGCCCACGGTCGCTGAGGTAAGCAGACCCACGGTAAGCAACGTCTTTTTCATGTGAATGTGCGTGTGTTTACACAGTAAAGGGGGCTACTGCCAATTTCTAAGCAGTAGCCCCCTTCTATAAAGACAAACGAACGTACCTGACTACGAAGCCATATCGCGTGCTGCCTGCGGATCGTTGTATTTCCGGTCGAGGCCGTCGGTCGATTTTGTGTCCGAGCGGTCGCCGTCCGTATCGAGCATATCTTGTGCTTTCACGCCGCTTTCATCCATTGCCTCGCGGGGTTGATTCTGCATCTGAGCGGCTTCGTTGGGCCGTTCGTCGGGGCGGTATTCGTTGGCCGCATCGCCGTTAACCCGGTAGGGGTGCGACGAATCACCCGTGTTGGGCGTCTCGTCCATTCCTTCGTCGTCTGGGCCGGCCGACATACCCACGTACTGCGTGCCGGGTACCGCCTCGCCTGGTTCGACCTGATCAGGCGTTGGTTCTACGCCGTTATCGGCTACCGACATGGTTGATGTCGGTGTGCTGGCGCTGTTCGTACCGTAGTAGCCTGTCGTTGGAAACTGCGAAAACCCAACGGCATTGCTGCGCGCGTTGATCTCGTGCGACCGACCCGGTTCGCTCGGCTCCGTGATCTCCGGCCGGTCGGGTTGGGGTGAACCGGGCAGGTCAGGAATCTCGGGGCCGGGTGAGGGCGGGGTGGGGGGCTGTGGCGTTTCGGGAGCGGCTGGCACCGGGTTGTTCGGGTCGGGTGTCGACGGTGTTGTTGGCACCATATCAGCACTGATCCCCGCAAACGTATTGGTCTGGTCGGCACCGTTGGCCTGCGTGCGGTCGGTCGGGGTTGACTCATTGGCCGCGGCTGTGTTGGCTGGCTGGTTGTCGGTCAGATCGGCCTCGGCGATGGGGCTATCTGCTGGCATCGTTTCGGCTTCTCCATCGATACCGTCCCCTACCCGTAGTGCAGCGTCTGAGTTTTCGTAGGTCTTTTCGTCGTATCCCTGAAGACTCCGCTCTTCATCACTGCTGTAGCGATTGCGGAGTTGTTCATCCATAACGTCGTCATCGGTGTCGCCAATGGGCGTGAGCTTACCGTCGACGAGTTTAACCATGTTCGTTTCGGCCTGATCGGTGCCAAACATGGTTTCTGCATTCTCATTAGAGACCATGTTGGCCTGTTGTGCGCCGTCGGAAAGAGCTGATGATGCAGCCATATTCGTGGTGGTTTAGTTGTCGGAAAATATGTGCCTGTTTAACCCCCGCCGTCTTGAATAGTTTAGAAATGTGATGATTCGGCGATTGGCTTATACCGAATACTGGACGGGAAAACCATTGGCCCGGATATGGTGTCTATTAAGTATCGTTTGTGTTTCGTTATTCACACTCCCACCCCTACGAACCAATGGCGAATCGCCTGCAAAAGGCTCTGACGGGCCCGGCGTTGCTCGGCCTTTTATTGTCTGTTCTGCCTGTCCTGACAAGTTCCTGGATTACGTATTACGCGGTCAATCACGAAGCGCAGATTGCCTTATTTACGACCTCAGACTGGGCCCTGATCACGCTGGTGTGTAGTTTGGGCTGTGCGTTTGCCCTGATGCTGCCGACGCCGCTGGCGCTTGTTTTTGGCTACTTTATCGGCTGGCAGGCAACGCTCCCTCTGTTCATCATCAATATGTCGGCCATCCTGCTGGTCAATCTGGTAGTACGCTGGTTTGACCACGACCGCATCCGTACGCTAATTGAACAGAACCCGAAAGCGGCTCTGATCATGAGCCGTATCCGGAAGGAGGAGCTGAAGTTTATTTTCTTCGCCAAACTGTCGCCTGCGCTCCCATTTTCGCTTACCAACATGGTGTTTTCGCTCTCGGGCGCGCAACTGCGCAACATTCTGCTGGGCGGCTTTTTGGGGATGGTGCCCCGTACGCTACTGGCTATCTGGACGGGTGCTCAGGCGCACCACATCCGCACGCTTATGGACAATCCGAACCAGGGAACGAGCACGCAGATTGCGGTGGGCGTCTTGCTGCTGGTGTCTGTTGCCGGGCTGATCTCGGTGCTGAGCCATGCGCTGAAGCCCAAAGACTGACTGAACCTGCCGCATCTGGCTTAATACGTTACGTACTGGTTCTGAACGGAGCCGTCCTCGTAAAGGTCGACAAGGGCGTAGCCAGCCTGCGTATGCTGGTAGTTGCCAAACCACCACGCCCCGCTCACGGCCCCGTTGCAGTAGTAGCTGACGCCGTTGTAGTCGACCCGATCGGTGAGGTGAATATGGCCGCTAAGGCACGCTTTCACATTTGGGTGTTGATGAAACAGGTCGACCAACTGGCGGGCGTCGGTGTGCATCCATCGGCCGGGTACGTTCCAGGTCTGTCCTTCGTAGCGTTTCCCGTCGAAGAAAACGCAGGCGGCCAGGATAGGTACGTGCGAGAAAACCAGTACGGGCGTTGTGGCAGGTACGTTGGTCAGGTCTTTTTTCAGCCAGTCAAATTGGGCTTCGTCGAGGTGAGCGGTGTACCAGCTACCGTTCGTATTGGCCTGCACGCTATCGAGCACAATGAGGTGCCAGCCGTTCCGATCGAGGCTATAATAGGGCGTAGGAAGCTGCAGGTTATCCATCGCCCACTGTTTCCCATCGGCGAGTGCCTGCGTCGATTCTTCACGGCACCAGATGTCGTGATTGCCCACGCAACTCAACGTGCTGAGGCTGTTATTTGCGGCGAGTACCTCGTTATAAAGGCGCCACTGACGCTCAACACTGCTCCGGCCGCGCCCGTGGGCTTCCATAATCGCATCGCCGCCGTTCATCAGCAAATCGGGTGGCTCGGGCAGGTTCTGAACATGGTGGAGGCAACGAGCAAACCCTTTGGCTGCTCCCACAACCGACTGCATGTGCACGTCGGTCAGATGGGCAATGCGCAACTGACGGTTGGGGGCCCGATTAGAAACGAGTGAGGCAACGCCTCCTGTCGGCGTTACTTGGGGAAGCGCGAGCGAGGCAAGGCCCACACCGCTAGTTTTCAGCAGGTTCCGGCGATTCATTGTCCGTGATCTTGCCAACAAAAATGCCAGTGGGGTATGATGTGTACGTGAGCCAAGCGTTACCAATCGATTAAGGCTCGGTGCGTGCTGCGCTTTTTCGTAATGTTGCCGCAACAAACGCACGGCCTCCGTGTGCTTTTATGCGACTCATTTACATTCACGGCTACGTGGAAGATCCGGGTATTTTCGATCAACTGGCGCCGTTACTGCCCGGCGAAGACGTGCTAAAACTGAATTTGCGGGACGAATTTGCCCGCTGGAACCCAGCGGATCGGGGAGTCAACGTGTCGTCATTGGCGGCTTATCTGGCCGGAACGTATCAGATTGACCCCGCCGATGTAGTGATTGGGCACTCGATGGGCGGCTGGATTGCCGTTAATCTAAAAGCACAAACGGGCTGCGGGGCAGTGCAGATTTCATCGTATACCGACCCACGCAAAATCGTGACCGTCACCCGCAACATAGCCCTATTGCGATGGCTGGTACGCATCGGGCTGGTACAAAGCCTGCGCTTTGCCCGCTATGCGCTGAGCAAATACCCATTCGAGCAGTCGCGGGCCCTGCATCGGCAACTCATTGACGCCATGCGCGCGCAACCCCGCCGCTACATTTATCAGCAGTTGCGCGTGTTGCTGGCCCCCCCCGATGTGCCACCGGCCATGCCTGATGTACGCATTCATACCCGCCCCGACAATGTCTTACGCGCCCCCGACGAGCCTTATTACGAGACATCCGGCGATCATTTTAACCTGGTGTTTCACCCTGATGAAGTAGCGGCTCCCATCCTGACGTACCTGGCAAAACGACGGGCAACAACCTGATTGGTGTACCCTACCGAAACAAAATCATCAGGCGCCACTACCGCAATTAATCGGCAACGTGTATATTTGCACTCCCAAACAGGCCGCAAGGCTGCTGTAAGGGATGCCGCTCCCGTAGTTCAATGGATAGAATTATGGTTTCCGGTACCATCGATAGGGGTTCGAATCCCTTCGGGAGCACAAAAACCGTTTTGCACGGTATACCGTAAAACGCGAAAACGCTAACTTTCAACGAGTTAGCGTTTTTTGTTTATCGTACTTTATCACAAATAATACGGAATCGTGAAGTAAATCCGTCCCCTAATCCGTCCCCTGCATCAGTTTACTCGTAACTGACTGGCAAAGGCGGGCAAGTCTGGATAGATTGACTCGTAGCCGCTGAGGTCTAAAAATGCCTCATCAATACTGTTTACCTCTACGTTCTCGACAAACCGGCCGATCAGGCTCATTAACCGAGCGCTCATATCGCCGTAGAGCGTGTAGTTTGAACTGAAGACTTTTACATCGTGCGTCCTGACCAATTCCTCTAACTGAAAGTAGGGAACGCCCATCGGGATTTTTAGCTCTTTCGCCTCGTTTGACCTGGCTACAACGCACCCGTCATTGTTGGACAGGACAACCACCGGCTTACCCTCTAATGAAGGGTTAAAACTACGCTCACACGAAACGTAGTCGAGTAGGCGGGGGGCGTTTCCGCCCCCAACCCCTCTAAGAACCGTACATGAAAGTTTCCCCTCATACGGCTCAAGCCTCACTAACGCCCGGCCTTCGTCGGACGCGGTTTCTCAACGGTAAGCCCAAGGCTATGCACCTTGCGATGGCAGTCAGGGTGCAGCAGGACTCGATTCTCTGACGTATCCGCTCCGCCCAGCACACGAGGTTGGATATGGTGATTATGCCAACCCGTCTGGTCAGTGATATACTCCGAACAAACAGGGCACCGCCCCGCCTGTTCGCGCCAGAGATAGCTTAATTGTTCCCTACCCCGAAACGTAGCTTTCATCCGTTCGGTAAGCCGATGCTCAAAGTACTCTTCCCAACGTACATCAAAAGGATTGACATCCTCTTTAATGCGGATATGACGACGGATTTTAACATCCGAGGCATAGAACAGATGCGACTCGATAGGCTGACCGTTCGCTTTAATGACTTCGCCACTAAACGTCCAGTTGCGCGTGCCGTGTCGCTTAAAATATTTCTGTCTAATCCACCGCTTTCCCTTTTTAGGGTGCCGCCGAATTGACCACCGCCACAAACAACGGAAGAGTTGCGTGTCCAGCCACTGAAAGGTCTTCGAGCTGCACACATGCCGGTAGAAGTATGCCCACCCCTTGATTTTAGGATTGAGGTAAGCAATCAACTCACTGGCAGATGCGGCTTTATTGGCCTTGATTAGCTGGCGCATCGACCGGACAAAAGCGAGTAAACTCTTCTTGGCCGGTTTGATGAGCAACTTTCCGTTAAACTTGCGAAAGGTGAACCCCAGAAAGTCAAACCCTTCCGTGATCGCCGTTTGCCTGGTTTTCGATTCAGAAAGTCGCAAGCCCCGTTTGCTCAGGAAATTACAAACGACGGGCTTAACCTGTTCTTCCAGTTGCTGGCGACTGATACCCGTAATGATAAAATCATCGGCATACCGTACCAGCCGAACCTTGGGGTTGAAGCCCCGGTCAGGCCGTTTGTAACTCTTGGCAAAGTGAGCTGCTAATTCCTTGGCTAAACCATCTAAGGCCATGTTAGCTAGTACCGGCGAAATGATGCCACCCTGCGGAGTGCCTTCCGTAGTGGGCCACCAATTGCCTTTTTCGATATAACCCGCTTTAAGCCACTGACCCAGAATGGTCTTCTCCATCGGTATGTGCTGGAGCAACCAATCGTGGTCGATACGGTCAAAGCAAGCTTCAATGTCGGCTTCCAGTACCCATTGGGGGCTGTCCTGACGACTCAGCAGACCAAAGCAGCGTTCCACCGCGTCGGCTACTTGCCGGGCAGGGCGAAAGCCGAATGAGCAAGGGTCAGCCGTCGTTTCGGACACGGGTTGTAAGGCCATTAGATGTAAGGCCTGCATCGCCCGGTCTTTCATGGTTGGGATACTCAGCGGTCGTTGTTTGCCATTGCGTTTGGGAATGTAAATACGTTTGAGCGGCTGAGGACGATACCCTCGACTTCTCAGCTCATCGATGGCTTGTCGTTTACGAGGTGGATTGGTCCAAAGTTGGCCGTCCACACCACTGGTGCGTTTGCCTTGGTTTTCCGTCACTCGTCGTACCGCCAAGGCTTTGGCACTGAACGAGCGGGTGAGCAGTCGTTGTAAGGCCTTAACCTTACCCCAACGGCCCGCCTGAATAGCCTTCACAATACGTGCCTGAAGCCGCTTAACGAGTTGGTTAGCCTGTTGCCATTCAATGGCAAACCAGCTTTCTGCCTCGTCGGAAACCGCACCAGTTGTGCCTTTCGGCCCTTCCGTCATCTGCTTTGCTTCCTGCATTGGTTGGTCAGTTTATCTTGTGAAGTGAGACCAGATGGAAGTAGGCCCGCTTTCACGTGGGGCGATATTTCAGTCCCTATCCAATCCATTACAGACTGGCCTTCGCTTTCTCCATCCTCCTTTACCCGCAGTTTCATTGAGTTTCCTCGCAGAAGCCCTACCCTTGTGGGAAAACTACGGGCTTACCGTGTTTCGAGTTCTGAACATCGAATGGGTTAGGCTCTTTCTTTCCGCCGGTGGCCTCTTCGTCCACGGTTGGGGAAACATTCAGCCCCAACACCGCGCCACAGTACCTTTTGGTTCAAGCCTATCAGCATCATTTGGCTTGTTCTGCAATAACGGCGTTTATCGAAAGTTCACTTGAATTAGCCTTATCATTCACGCTTGCCCTATTCCGTTTGATGCTAACGGAACCACCTTCCTCTCACGATTGAGGTGGATTTCGGTACGTTGTCCGAATGCTTAGTACGGGCAGTTACCCACCCGCACGTCTTCGTAGCGTACAGCCAGTGGCATGGCTGGTTTTGTCGCGGGGCGACCCCGGCAAAACAATTCAGAACTCAACTTTTCACGTCGCACGAAATTATTAGCATCTAGTAGTGCGATCATAGGGCCGTATTGCGGGAGGGTTTGAAAAAGACGCGTATCACCTCACCTATAATGGAGGCGCGCTCGTCGGGTTGCACGTAGATTGGCAAGTGGTTGGCGTTGGCGGGTATCAAGACAACCAGCGCCTCTTTATGCACAACCGCCTGACCACGTACTCACCATCAATCCACGCAACAACGACCTTTCCATGTAGGTAGCCGGGTGAATTGTCGATGGCACAATCGACAATCAGAATGTCACCCTCATAGATACGCTCATCAACCATGCAGTCATCCGCTACCCGGTAGAAGTAGGTAGCTTCAGGGTGAACAATACAGAGTTCGTCTAGGCTCAGTACCTTTTCGATGTAGTTGTCTGCCGGGGAAGGGAACCCGGCATGAACATGGGATAGGAGCAAAGGAATTAAGTGGCGATGCTCAACGGTAGCCCGCACTAGTTCGCCCGGTTTAAACCATTCTTTTTCATTGGTCATGTATTGTATAGTGGCTAAATAGTAATGTGACCGCTATATTATAGTTTTAGGATACATATCACAACTAAAACACATACACCAAAGTTTGTGTAAATAAAAAAAGGCCGGGAGAACCACCCACCCAGGCTACTGAGTCATTTGTATCTGAAAGAGGCACACGATCAAATATTCATTAATACTTGATGTAAGGCAGTGTTCTAGATTTCATACCTGATGTTTGGACTTGAATAAAGTATGTACCTGCTGGTTCATCTGCTAACCTCAATACCCATTTAGTTACAGGTTGCGCAAAATCATAGTGATTTACCAATGTTCCCCTTACAGAGCGGACGGTGATACTGTTGATTAATGTTTCGGCTTCTACATCTACAAAACCAGCACCTGGATTGGGATATATGACTAATCGAATCGAAGAAGACGGTAGAACGCCCAACGGTACAAACGATGCAGACAAGCTAGTTAATATCGAGTAGGCTCCACCCACGGCCACCCAACGGCCATTGGCGTAATGCACGGCGTTTATACTGTTGGTAGAAGGTATATCAACCCCTTGCCAATGAGTACCATCGGTTGACGCCCACAATAAATGGCGTCTCGTGTAATCATTACCAACAGCCAACCAGTACCCATCACCGTAACTGACGTTGCTAACCGACATGTCTGCGTTTATCCTCAGCTCCGGCCAATTAATTCCATCCGTTGAAGTGAGGTAATAACCATCAATATCGCCAGCTACATACAATCCAGCCCCGTAAGCAATTGAAGTAACAAAACTGGGTTTTCCTTTTAGTGAACGAGGGGTCCACTCTAATCCATCCTTTGAGGTAGCTATTAGATTGCCACCGACTAAATACCAAGTGTTATTGATGTATTCCACTCTATTCAGGCCATAAGATAGTTGTTGGGCAATTGGCTGATTTGTCCAATTTATTCCATCAGTAGAGGTGTACATTATGCCGTATCCTACACGGACATTATTTGTCTTACCAACGGCGACCCATCTATCTGCTCCAAAATCAACTCCGCTAAACCCGTTTGCAGGGTCAGTTACATGAACAGTCCAGTCAATACCATTAGGTGAGGTTATTGTAGTCCCATTGCTGCCAACGGCAACCCACTGCCCCGGCCGATGAGCAATGGCGGTCAAATCCTCCTTGGTGTTTGAGTTGCGGTTTGTCCAAGTGGAACCGTCTATTGATGTCATAATTTTTCCGCTGCTGCCTACGGTGATCCACTGTCCATCGCCGTAATTGACCGAACTGAAACCACTCGCATTTGATGCCGCCGTAGACGATGAGACTACCGTCCATTGTAGTTGGGCTTTGGCCACAGGGCAAAAAAGTGAACATAGAAAAATCGTGTATAACCAGAGTAAATAGTTTCTCATCGCGCAAACGTTGTTACCGTGAAAAAGGGCTAGTCAAAAATAGCGCTTATTACGTGATCTAAATCAGGCCGTTATGGGCCGTTTAGAAACATTACTAGAGGGTACGTCTGTCAATTATAAAAGTCGCAAGGGCAACAAAAACGGAGAGGCATCCACTGATTGTTGACTATAGAAAAAGGCCGGGGGACCCACCCACCCGGCCTACTGAACCGGGGACCCACCCGCCCGGCTCTGACTAAACTAAAAGCCAATGAAGACCCTTGATAGATTGTAAAGGTACGCATACAGGTATCGTATCTTTGACTCTTCATCTAATATGGCACGAGTTTCCTTTGTGGGAATCAACCTATATATGACAAGGGGAACAAGTTTTGGACGCTCTAGAACTTATGCGTCTATAGCTTGCCCAATCGAGTAAAGACTACTTATCAATGACAAAACATCTAGCCTTCGCTTTATTCTTTTTAACGTGTACCCTTGGCTGTAAGCATAATCCGACTGACGTTGATCCAAAAGGCGATGAAACCGCTAAGAGATGCCGGTTGCGTGTATTCACCTCTACTAACGTAGATTATCAAGGCAAAACGCTGACGACATATTCGATGAATTATGACGCACAGGGAAGGTTGACAGGTGCCAAACGGGTTGTAACCGACCCTAATTCGGCAACACTTTCCACTTACTCTGACAATTATGAGTATGATGCCAATGGATACGTCGTTAAACGAACGTATGCTGGCTCGTATGATTACAAGTTGTATGGGCAGCCTGGGATAACCACCATCAAGTTGGCTGGCAACTGGATATTAACCTATGATTCAGCAGGACGTGTCAGCGAAATCAGTCAAGTAGAAGACAGTGATTACATTGCGTCTAGTACAACCAGTGCTTCTAGAACAGGTAAGCTAACTTACACGTATGATGCCGCCGGTAAATTGAAGACCTTCACCCAGGTATTTACGTCTATTCCAAATGACAAATCTAAGCCTGCTCAGACGGAACGGAAGGAAACCACTTTTACCAATGGCATCGCCACTAAATTCACTCAAGTACCATTAGGAGGTACTGTAGCAGAAGAGCCGTACGAGCTAAATGCGCAAGGGTTAGCCGTAGCTCGAAAAGCTGATGGAAAGGTACTTACCCGCTATACGTACGATTCGCGTGGTAATCTGCTCAGGAGTGAGAACGTAGCTGACCTCACGTTAAACTCTGTAACCATTTATGAGTACGATGATAAACCCAAATCTACCTTGCCCTCTGAAGGAGCGCTTAATCCATTCTTAGGCGGGCTGATTTTTGGAGGCGCTAAAGGGCATCCAACTTTCGTACCGGTTGGTGCAACCGATGCTTCGCAGAACAATATAGCCAAAGTGACATTCGGGTATCTCAATCCTGGCGGTCAACTTACGCAGAATACTACTTGGACATATACACATGCTTACAACGCGAAAGGTTTTCTAACAAGTACAACCATGAAGCATTCGGCATCACCAGATTATATTAAACAGGACAACTATGAATATGCAGATTGTCAGTGATTACATGTCAAACACTACTATTTTCTCAATCCGTCTCCTAATCAGTCACTTAGGCTATTTTTTATAGTTAAGTGGTTGACTATCAGGGATAATTCGCTATTGTGTTTAACACGATGCCAGCGAATTAGCCTTTTTAGTTTGGTAGTAATTGCCTTACAACCCCATAGAAAAGGCCGGAACGTGATGATCCGGCCTTTTTACTAAGGATGCTTATTTGCAAATCACAAATAAAGGAGTCGTAAATGAACAAGGTGGGTTGTTGACTAGCTACAAACTAGTTCAGCGTGGGAAACAAACGTAAACCGCTAGCGGCTACTTACTCAGACTCCCCTTCCTTGGATCAATCGGAAGATCACGGCGATGATGGCAATCACCAGCAATACGTGAATGAGGCCTCCAAGTCCAAAACTATTGAAGCCTAAAAAGCCTAATAGCCAGATTATTACGAGGATGACGGCTACCGTATAAAGCAAATTTCCCATGATAGTAAGATTAGTTGTTGTTCTGACGAAACAGGACCAGGACCCGATGGTTTAGAGAAACTGATTAAGTGGTTCTACACAACTTGTATAACGCATTAATAAATTTTTACGGTTCTATTACTTTGTTTATGTCTAGTTTATGATGCGTGAATAACACTTTACTAGAGATACTATTTGTGGGAAAGGTGTCTATTTTTAGTGTTCACTCATGAGTTTAAGAAGTTGATCACAAGGCAAAACTTTTTTGTAAACTCGTAGTTTACAAGTTAATTGCGAGGCTACTATGTAGCTTGTTTAAAGCTTGTTAAGACACAAAATTGACAGTCATGAATAAGACGCTTTACCTTTTTTTGTTGCTGGTTGGCTCCACCGTAACATTCATTTGGTATTGCGCGGCCCTCGTTGATCTCATACAGGATCATACAAGTGGATTTTACGAAACACATCGGTCAGAGCAGTTCATTGAGATTACTGCGGTTGTGCTTTACACTTATTTTGGCTTTCGTTTTTGTCAACAGAAAATAGGCTTTCACTGACCTTTGTTTGTAGGTACAAAAACTAGTCTCATTCTATTTCAGCTACAATTGATAAGGTATCCCTATCAGGGTCTTTATAGCAGACTAGCACAAGTAGCCCTTCGTTGATGACATGCCGATAGCCCGGTAGTCGGTTGAATAGCTTATTTTTGTGCTATGAAATCCATCACGGCTTTCTTCCTGGGCATGCTGATACTGGCTGGTAGTCTGTTCCCGCAAACAGACGTGGAAGAGGTCTATAAAATCCCCGGATTGCTAGCCCACTATCAGGTGCATAAGCAGGCCGCCGGTAGTGATTTCAATTTCTGGCAGTTTCTCGACATGCACTATAACCCATCGTCGGAACACGCCAAGACCCCGCATAAGGGCGTCAAAATTCCCTTGTTCAACCACCTGTCGTTAGGGCTTGTTTTCACCCTACCTCAACCTCAACGTCTGTTCGTTGATTTGCTGGTTGAACGGCTTGTCTACCAGCCCCATTTCTCATACCAGAATCTCTATTGCTTCCGGGCAGCTGCTTGGCTGTTTCAGCCCCCTCAGCTCGGGTAACTCGCTTTTTGTATTGGTCTGTAGCGCGCCATCACGCCCATAACCGTGTGATGTCCTTGCTGGCTATTTCATTATCAACGAGTTATCTGTATGCTTCATAAACTTATTCAGTTCAGCATCCGTCAGAAGTTGATGGTGGTGCTGGGCGTGCTGGCGTTGATCGCCTGGGGTACGTATGCCCTGCGGCAACTACCGATCGACGCCATTCCCGATATTACCAACAACCAGGTTCAGGTGATTACGCAGGCTCCGTCACTGGCGGCGCAGGAAACCGAGCAGTTTATCACGTTTCCGCTCGAGACGACCCTGCGTAACGTACCTGGCGTGACCGAAATCCGATCGATTTCCCGCTTTGGCCTCTCGGTCATTACAGTGGTGTTTGAGGAATCGACACCCACGTTTCTGGCTCGTCAGCTTGTGACGGAACAACTCAAAGCCGCCGAAGGTACGCTCATTGCTGGTTCACCGCAGTTGGCGCCGGTGACGACGGGGCTGGGCGAAATTTACCAGTACGTTATCCGGCCGGCCGAAGGCTATGAGCACACGTACTCACCTACGGAGCTACGCACCGTTCAGGACTGGCTCGTGAAACGCCAATTGGCGGGCGTCCCCGGCGTAGTGGATATCAGCAGTCTGGGTGGCTATTTAAAAGAATACGAAGTGCGAATTGACCCCGAGCGGCTGCGGGGGATGAACACGACGCTGACTGAAGTGATGGATGCGCTGTCGGTCAACAACGCCAACACGGGCGGCAGCTACATCGAAAAAGGGCAGGAAGCCTTTTTCATCCGCGGCGAAGGGATGGCCAAAAGCCCCGACGAGATTGGGCAGATCGTGGTTAAGCAGGCGGGGTCTGTGCCTGTGCTGGTGCGCGACGTGGCCGAGGTTGGCTTTGGTCATGCGGTCCGCTACGGGGCCATGACGCGCAATGGCAAGGGCGAGGTGGTAGGCGGTATCGTGCTGATGCTGAAAGGAGCTTCGTCCGAAACGACTATTGCCGGGGTTAAAGAACGTATCGGTCAGATTCAGAAAAGTATGCCGCCGGGCTTAGTGATCGAGCCCTTTCTGGACCGCAAAGTGCTCATCGACAAGGCGATCCATACCGTAGCCAAGAACCTGCTCGAAGGCGGGCTGATCGTGATGAGCGTATTGCTGTTGCTGCTGGGCAACTGGCGGGCGGGGCTGGTGGTGGCCTCGGTGATTCCGCTTTGTATGCTCTTTGCGCTTGGTATGATGCACGTCTTCGGGGTATCAGCCAACCTGATGAGCCTGGGGGCGATTGATTTCGGCCTGCTGGTGGATGGGGCCGTGATTATCGTGGAAAGCATGATTTTCAGTATCGTACACACTCGCGCTACGCATAGTCAGTCGATGGACCAGATTGCGCTTGATTCAGCCAGTCGGCTTATGCGTTCGGCGCTGTTCGGGCAGCTCATCATTCTGATCGTCTACGTGCCCATTCTGTCGTTGACGGGTATCGAGGGTAAGATGTTCCGACCAATGGCGTTGACCGTCGGCTTCGCCATTATCGGTGCGATGCTGCTCTGCGTAACCTACGTACCCATGATGGCGGCTACCCTGCTGCGAAAAGATATTCGGGAAGAAGGTACGCTGGCCGACCGGATCATGAAAGGATTACACCGGCTCTATGCGCCCTTGCTCAACGGGGCGCTACGCTGGCGAAAAACGGTACTCGTCGGCTCAGTGGCACTGCTGGTGGGTGCTGCCGGGTTGTTTAGCCAACTGGGGGGCGAGTTTATTCCGAACCTGGATGAAGGCGACATCGCTATCAGCCTGACACTCAAACCGGGTTCCTCCCTGTCGCAGACTATCGCCACTACCCAACGGCTTGAAACCTTGCTGAAAGGCGGTTTCCCGGAGGTGATCGATGTAGTGTCGAAAATCGGTACCGCCGAAATTCCCACCGATCCTATGCCTATCGAAGGGGGCGATATCATCGTTCGGCTGAAAGAGCAATCCGCCTGGACCTCGGCCTCGACCAAGGAAGAACTGATTCAGAAAATGCAGCGAGCCTTGAGCGTTTTGCCGGGGCTGAATCTGGAATTTACCCAGCCCATTCAGTTGCGGTTTAACGAGCTGATGACGGGCGTAAAATCCGACATCGCGGTCAAGATTTACGGCGAAGATCTGGCTATTCTGTTTGCCAAGGCCAATCAGGCGGCGGCCAGCATGAAGTCGATTCCCGGCGTGGCCGACATCAAAGTCGAGCAGATCAGCGGGTTACCGCAGATGCTGGTTACGTATAACCGGCCCCGGCTGGCGCAATATGGCGTTTCGGTGGCCAGCCTGAACCGGGTGTTGAAAGCCGCCTTTGCCGGCGAAACGGCCGGTGTGGTCTTTGAGGGCGAAAAACGTTTTGATCTGGTGGTGCGGCTGGATAGCACCTACCGCCAAACGATCGATAACATCCGGGAGCTCTACGTCGATTTGCCCAATGGTAACCAGGTTCCGCTGGATCAGCTGGCGGCTATCCGGTACGAAGATGCGCCGATGCAAATTTCGCGCGACGACGCCCGCCGCCGTATTACCATCGGTGTCAACGTGCGGGGCCGCGATGTCGAAAGTCTGGTTGGGGAGATGAAAGCGCGGCTGGAAAAGGACGTACCCCTGCCGCCGGGTTATAGCTACACCTACGGCGGTCAGTTCGAGAATCTGGTGAAGGCGAAGGAGCGGCTGGCCGTAGCCGTGCCGTTGGCGCTCGTGATGATTGGGCTGTTGCTGTTCTTCACATTCGGCTCGATGGCACAGGCGCTGCTGATTTTTTCGGCCATTCCTCTGTCGGCCATCGGCGGCGTACTGGCCTTATGGCTGCGCGGCATGCCCTTCAGTATCTCGGCGGGGGTTGGGTTCATTGCGCTGTTTGGCATCGCGGTGCTGAATGGGATCGTGCTGATCAGTTACTTCAACCAACTGGAAGATGAAGGCGTCACCGACGTGAATCAACGGGTTCGGCAGGGAACGGCCGTTCGGTTTCGGCCCGTGGTGATGACCGCCGCTGTTGCCTCGCTAGGGTTTCTGCCGATGGCCCTGTCGACGTCGGCGGGGGCCGAGGTGCAGAAACCACTGGCCACGGTTGTCATTGGTGGGCTGGTATCAGCAACCCTTCTGACGTTGGTTGTGTTGCCCGTGCTCTACAGCCTCGTCGCCGCACGAATCAGGCGGCCCCGTCCGGCGGTCGCTGAGTCTACCTCGCCTTCACTGGCCGAAACGCATTAACCCGAAGGAAACGATTGGGTTTTCTTCTTTATCTCTATCCGTCTTTATCAATGAAAAAGCAGCAACATCAGGGTTGGTGGCTGGTACTGGCACTGTTGGGTCTGGGCAACCTGGTCGCTTGTTCGTCATCGACTGAACAGAAACCCACCCAAGCCGAGATGCCCGCCGTAACCACGTCCAAACCCGGTCTGATTACGATTAGCGAAGCGCAATTCCGCGAAACAGGCATCAAGCTCGGCGCTCCGGACACGCTTTCGCTGGGCGAAACTATTCAGGCAACGGGCAAACTGGAAGCGCCTCCCGACCAATGGGCGTCGGTACATGCCATTATGGGCGGCTTTGTGCGATCGGCCCATCTGGTCGAGGGTGATTTTGTGCATAAAGGGCAGGTGTTGGCCGTACTGGAACACCCGGATTACGTTAAACTTCAGCAGGAATACCTCCAGGCGATTGCCAAACACAGTTTTGAACGGCAGGAGCTGGACCGGCAAACCGAATTGGACCGGGAGGCAGTTGGGGCCCGGCGTAACCTGCAACAGTCAACGGCCGATTTCGAAACGACCAAGGCGTTGCTGGCCTCGCTGGAGGCACAACTGGCGCAGCTTCACATCCCGCTCGAAACTCTTCGGAAGGGCACGATCACTCGAACAATCTCACTGCGCGCGCCCATCAGTGGGTACGTCGATAAGGTGAATATCCGGCTTGGGCAATACGTCAATCATACTGATGAACTGGTCGAGATTGTCGGGCGGGAGCGGCTTTACCTGGAACTGCGGGTATTTGAAAATGACATCCAGAAGGTGACAGAGGGGCAGGTTGTGCAATTCACGATTCCACAACAGCAGACTGGGGCGCTGCGGGCCAGTGTGTACCGGGTGGGGCAGGCGTTTGATCCGCAAACGAAAACTGTACTGGTGCACGCCAACTTACTGGCCAACAAAGGCGAACGCCTGCTGGCGGGTTCGTACGTCCGGGCTTCGATTCTGGTCAACCCCCGCCGGGTGGCAACCTTGCCTGAAGATGCGCTGGTGAAAGAAGGAAACCGGTCGTTTGTGTACGTGCGTCAGGCTACGGATAGCACCTCGACGTACCAGTTTAAACTGATACCCGTTCGCACAGGCATCAGCCAGCGCAATCAGGTCGAAGTACAACTGCCGGCCGGTGTCGATCCGGCCGCTATCGTGCGCGAGGGAGCCTACTTCATCAGCGGTGAGCGCGCCAAAGAAAATTCATAACGCATGGATGAGAACGTACCTGCGCAGGTACGTTCTCATCCATGCGTCTCATCCAACCACGCTATCTATGCCCATTCCTTATCTGTCGATCGCGACGTATGCTTTACTGCCGGCATTGGCCCTGACGGTCAGCGGCCTCTTTGCCACCGTTTACACGCTGAAACCCAAGGCGCAAAGCGCTATTCTCCACTTTGCGGCGGGGGTAATTTTCTCGGTTGTGGCCGTTGAAATTCTACCGCAGGTCGTTCATTTCCGAAATTGGCTCCTGACCCTTATCGGTTTTGGGGGCGGTATCCTGATCATGTTGCTCATCCGTCAGTTCACGGAAGGGGCCGAGCACGCGTCGAAAAACCAGGTCAGAAGCAATGCATTACCCATCACCTTTCTGGTGGTGCTGGGCGTCGATGTCGTTATCGATGGGCTGCTGCTCGGCGTAGGCTTTGCCGCGGGAGACAAAGAGGGCAAACTCCTGGCCTATGCGCTTGGGATCGAAAGCGTATCGCTGGGCTTGGCGACAGCGACAACGCTAACCAATACGGGACTGGCTCGTCGTCGCATCATTGGCTTGCTGGTCGGCATTGCGGTACTCTTTGTGGGTAGTACCGTTTTAGGCGCCACCCTGCTGCATAACCTGTCGCCCGGTGGGCTGGACATTGTGCTGTCCTTTGGGCTGGCTGCGCTGCTGTTTCTGGTTACGGAAGAGCTATTGCAAGAGGCACATCTGGCCGAGGAACCCGCCTGGCTGACGGCCACCTTTTATATGGGCTTTCTACTTTTTCTGCTGCTGGGAATGCTGGCTTGAGACGCGCCACACACATGCTATTTAACAAAAAAGCCGCCTTGTAAGGCGGCTT